>JAIDUV010000007.1 GCA_029060025.1 Clostridia bacterium
ATAACCTAAATGGAAAAGATAGAAAAAACTATAAAAGGATTTGACGATTATCAAGTCGTGATGTCGATTTGGGAACCTGACTGCGCTCCCAAAGGCATCGTGCAGATATTCCACGGAATGGTGGAACACATTGACAGGTATGAAGAATTTGCTCATTACCTCAACTCAAAGGGCTATATCGTAGCAGGAGACGACCATAGGGGACACGGACGCACTGCAGGCGTTGAATTTTTAGGCAAAGTGCCTTTTGGACATACTTATTTTGACACTATTGACGACGAAAAAGTCATTACTTCATATCTCAAAGAGAGATATGGCAATTTGCCGTTGTTTGTTTTTGCTCATTCTTACGGCTCTTTCTTGGGACAGGGATATATTCAACAAAATTCCGAGAATATTGACGGCTGTATTTTGAGCGGATCGGCTAATATGAGCGGAATTGAACCTAAAATTGGTAGATTTGTGGCTAATATTCAGCACAAACTTTACGGCAAAGACAAGACGGCTGAATTTATTAAAAATATGACTTTCGGCGGTTACGAAAAGCCTTTTAAGAAAGAAAAAAGACAAAACGCTTGGCTCAACAGAGACGCGAGTGCGTGCGAAAAATATAATGCAGACAAGTACTGCAATTACACTATGTCCGTAGGCTTTTACAAGAACTTCTTTGACGGTCTTTGCAGAATATACGAGCCGGAGAGACTTGCCGGAATAGATAAAAAATTGCCTATATTTATAGTCGCAGGCGATAAGGATCCGGTAGGCAAGATGGGTAAGTTGGTGAGCAAACTCTACGATATGTATACTCAACTCGGCATAGAAGACGTAAAAATTAAATTATACGAAGACGCGCGTCACGAAATTGTCAACGAACTCAATAAAGACGAAGTATACGCAGATATTGCAGGTTGGCTGGATAATTTGGTGGAGAATACCAAGTCAAATAGCGCTCAAGACGAGGTGGTTGCCGATAAGGTAGAAGCCGTAGCGGCGTCAGAGCCGGAACTTGCTGTCGCAAAATAATGAGATTTACTTGCTAAATTTTGCACTGGCGCTTCTATAAGCGTAGCGCGCGAGTTATATACAACGACAATGGGAAGGCTTTCGCCTCCCTTTGAGGAGAAAAATGGATAGAGATTACGGAGCAAAAGACATAGCCGTACTTAAAGGACTTGACGCGGTCAGAAAGAGACCGGGTATGTATATAGGTACTACAGGCGTCAAGGGTATGCACCACATTCTTTGGGAGATTGTTGACAACGGAATGGACGAAGTTCTCAACGGATACGGCAATTCCATTGAAATTGAGATTTTTAAAGACAACAGTATCAGCGTGACCGACCACGGAAGAGGTATTCCGGTGGATATTCACCCTACGGAGAAAGTGTCGGGCGTTGAACTTGTATTTACTACGTTGCACGCGGGCGGTAAATTTAACAACAAGAACTATTCTGTATCGGGCGGTTTGCACGGCGTTGGCGCTTCTGTTACCAATGCGCTTTCCGAGTGGCTGAGCGTAGACGTATTTAAAAAGGGAACTAAATATAATATGCGCTTTGCGTCCGTCGAACTCAAGAATGGAGAGATTGCCAGCGGAGCAAAGGTGCAGGACTTGCAATCAGAGCCTTGCGATGCAAAACTTAAAGGCACCAAGGTCACTTTTAAGCCCGATCCAAGAATATTTGGCAGCGAAGAATTTTCTTTTGATACGATTGCCAAAAGACTTAAGGAACTTGCATTTCTCAACGGTGGAGTTAAATTCTCTTTGACGGACAACAGAGTCATAGGCGAGGGCGGAAGAGCCAAGGTACGCAAATTCTGTTATGACGGCGGTATCAGCGACTTCGTATTGCACCTCAACGAGGGCAAGACGGCAAAATATAATCCTCCTATCTATATTGAGAAAAAACAAGACAAGTTTGTGGTAGAAATTGCATTTCAGCACACAGATACCTACACAGAGAGCCTTTTTTCCTACGTCAACGATATACCTACCACAGAGGGCGGTACGCACGAGACGGGCTTTAAGTCGGCTTTGACAAAGGCGCTCAACGACTTCGGTAGGGCAAAGAATATAATCAAAGAAAAGCAAGCCAACTTCAGCGGCGAGGACTATAGAGAGGGCTTGACGGCGGTATTGACCGTCAAAATGCAAAACACGCAGTTTGAAGGGCAGACTAAGACAAAACTGGGAAATCCCGAAGTAAAGTCTCTCGTAGAGAACTTGCTTACCGACGGCATCAAAGATTATCTCAACAAAGCCAAGAAAGACGTCATTGACGCAATTTACGAAAAGGCGAGAGTTGCGGCAAAGGCGAGGGAGAGCGCGGCAAAGGCAAAGAGCGTAGCCCGCAATCTCAACAATATGACGTCATCGGCGCTCATAGGCAAGATGGCGAACTGTTCGGGCAGAAAACCCGAGTTGAACGAACTTTTTATCGTAGAGGGTGACAGCGCGGGCGGTAGCGCAAAGCAAGGCAGAGACAGAGCCACGCAAGCAATATTGCCTTTGAGAGGTAAGCCGCTCAACGTAGAAAAGAAAAAAATTGAGGATATACTCAAAAACGACGAAATAAAGTTGATAATCAACGCTTTGGGGACAGGCTTTGGCAATGAATTTAATATAAACAATCTCAAGTATCACAAAGTTATCATACTTGCCGACGCCGATCAAGACGGAGCGCATATAAGAGCAATATTGCTTACGATGTTCTTCAGATATATGCGAGAACTTATCACTGGCGGATATTTGTATATAGGTATGCCGCCGCTCTATAAGATTACGGAAAAAAACAAGATACAATACGCTTACGACGACGAGGAACTCAAGAAGATTCTTGAGACCGTGGGTAGAAATTATACGCTTCAAAGATATAAAGGTCTCGGAGAGATGAATCCTGAGCAACTTTGGGAGACGACTATGAATCCCAAGACGCGTTCGCTTATGAAGGTATCAATAGACGACAACGCAGAGGCGGAGAGACTTATTGTTACGCTTATGGGTGACGGAGCGGAATTGAGAAGAGAATATATATTTGAGTACGCTGACTTCAACAAAGTAGATACTTTGGCAGAGGCGACGAAAAAGGCTGAAAACAAACGAAATCACGTCAATTGAACATTGTTCAATTTGTTTTAAAGCAAGATGATTACAGCGTAGACAAGTGAGATTTATATATTATTGATAAAATTATTACGCGTCTAGATTACACGCGCGTATAAGATACGGAGAGTTGACGAGAGCGAGAAGAGCAACGACGGACAAAAGCAAAGGATAGATATGGCTAAGAAGAAAGAAAATGAAGAAATTATAGACAATTCAAAGATTATCGACGGAACTTTTGAGCAAGTTATGCACAATTCTATGTTGCCTTACAGCGAGCACGTCATTCTTGACAGAGCCTTGCCAAGGGTAGAAGACGGATTGAAGCCTGTTCAGAGAAGAATACTCTATACGATGATGGAACTGGGTACTACGCCCGATAAGCCGCACCGTAAGTCTGCGCGTATCGTCGGTGACTGTCTCGGTAAATATCATCCGCACGGAGATTCGTCCGTATACGGCGCAATGGTCAAGTTGGCGCAACCTTTCAACACCAAGATGTTGCTTGTCGACGGACACGGCAATTTTGGTTCTGTCGACGGTGACAGCGCGGCGGCAATGAGATATACCGAAGCGAGAATGACCCCATTCGCGCTT
The DNA here is from genome assembly GCA_029060025.1 of Clostridia bacterium. GTDB lineage: Bacteria > Bacillota > Clostridia > Christensenellales > UBA3700 > RACS-045. The sequence continues at coordinate 3,701 of JAIDUV010000007.1, forward strand.
GAAATGTTGAGGGACTTGGAGAAAAATACCGTGCCGATGACGCTCAACTTCGACGATTCGTTGGAAGAGCCGGCGGTATTGCCAAGCAGATTGCCAAATCTTCTTGTCAACGGCGCAAGCGGTATTGCAGTAGGTCTTGCAACAAATATCCCGCCTCATTCTCTTGGAGAGTCTATAGACGGTATCGTCGCGTATATAGACAACAGACATATCACGCTTGAGCAAATGATGCAGTATATTCCCGCGCCGGATTTTCCCACCGGAGGAATTATAATTGCCAATCAAGGCATATATGACGCATATTCCACAGGCAAAGGCAAGATTATCGTCAGAGCCAAATTACACGTCGAGGAAGAGGGCGGAAGAAAGAATATAGTTGTCACCGAGATACCTTATCAGGTCAACAAGGCAGAACTTCTTGCTAGGATAAACGACTTGAGAGACACCAACAAGGATTTGTTTGGCGGTATTATGGATATTGTAGACGAGTCGGACAGAACGGGGATGCGCTGCGTGATCAAATTGAGAAAAGACGTTGACGCGGATACTATGATTGCATTGCTTTTCAAAAAGACGAGTTTGCAGGTCAACTTTTCTGCAAATATGACGGCTATAGTCAACAACCGTCCTATGCAACTCGGTTTGCTGGATATAATCAGACATTACGTCGAATTCCAAAGAGAAGTCATATATAGAAGAAGCAAATACGACCTCGAAGTCGCAGAGAAGAGAGAGCATATTCTTCAAGGCTTGTTGATTGCCGTCAACAACGTACGCGAAGTCGTGGACATAGTGCTTGATTCAAAGACGTATACAGAGTCCAAAGAGAGATTGATGTTGAGATTTGAACTCAGCGAAAAGCAGGCCATTGCCGTGTTGGATATTCCTCTCAAGAGATTAAACAAACTTGACATCAACAAAATGCTTGAGGAGCAGAAAGAATTGCTCGAAAAGATTGCCAACTTAAAGGAAATCACCAATTCAAAGGCTAAGCAGTACGGCGTCGTACGCAAAGAGTTGCTTGAGATAAAGAAAAAATACCCTGATAAGAGATTGACTAAGATAGTTCACGAAAGTTCTCTCAACGAGGTGGAAGTGGATCTCAATGCTAAGATAAAGAGAGACGGATTTGTCGTATTGCATTACAACGGCAACGTAAAGTTTGTGCTTGAAAAGGGATATAACACAGCAGTTAAGTCTATCGTCAATTGCGGAGCAAACGATATTGCAAAGAAGGTAATCAAGTGTGACAACGAAAGTTTGCTCTTTGGTATTACGTCCAAAGGCAACGCTATTACCTTCCAGGTGTCGGCTCTCGGCGAAGACAAGTGGAAGAGTCGTGGATTGGGAATCAATAAGATTGCCAAGGTGGACAGTGACGATAAATTACTTGAGATATTCACAGAGAAAGAACTCAAGGGCAAGAAATTGCTTATAGTCACGTCTATGGGTATGGCTAAATACGTGGATATATCAGAGTTTACGTTTGACAAAAAGTCGCTTACGACGGCTATGACATTCAAGGACGAAGACGACTTTGTGGTCAGCGTCAGCGCGGTTGCTCCGCCGGAATTTGACGACGGAACGAGAGAGGCGAGGGGCTTTGTGCTTTCGATAAGCGCCGAAGGTATGGTACTCAACTCTTACGACGATGTGCCTACGCAGGGAAAGAAGGCGAGCGGCGTCAAGTTGATGAAACTCGACGAAAAGGATAGGATAATATTTGCCCAACACAACGACGGCAGCGGAGAAGTGTTGAGCGTGTCAGATAGCGGATATGCAAAGAGAGTAATACTCGGATGTATCGAGCCGAGAATGAGAATGTCCAAGGGCGTCAAACTCAGCGATTCCAAGGCAGGCGAGTGTATCTACGCGGATCTTGTGACGATACCTTATGATTTTGCGCTTATATTCCCGGGCGGGGAAGTGCGCAGTATCAACACCGAGCAAATACCTATTGACGAGCGCACCAACAAAGGTAAAAATATAATTAAGTCTGTCGCAAAAGATAAGAATGTAATGACTATCGGTGACGCAAAGAGACATAATATAGTATAATATAATAATCAACAAAAAGATAAAGTATAAGGCAGAGCGGATAAGGCTCTGCCTTTTTGTTTTGATATGGGTGAGATTTCTCAACAGCGCTTGAAATGTTAATACACTCATACAGATAAAATTTATGTAAAATGGGTATTGACAAGACAATTATTAAGGGTTATAATACAACTAAGAGGAAATATGATTTTTCGTCTATGATGCGGCAAATATTTTTTATTTGAATATTTTAGTTATAGGAGGAAAATATGAAGAAAAGAATAATAATTGTTTCAATTTCGGTTCTATGCATTTTGTTTATGGCATTCGTAGTTTCTGCCTGTATTAGATTTAAGGAGCCTTTCGTAGTTGAGGATAACGTTATTGTTGATGTTACGTACACTGGTAGAAAGATGACAAATATTGAAATTCCCGAGGAAATTGAAGGTATCGGAGACGAGGCTTTTGGCTTCTGTAAAGAATTGAGAAGTGTATCCATACCAAGCAGTGTTACCAATATAGGTGAGCGGGCTTTTAGAGGATGCGACAACTTGACAAGAATAACAGTAGACAAGGAAAATAAAAAATATTTCAGCGAAGGTAACTGCATAATAGAAAAAGAGACCGGGACTTTGATAGCGGGGTGCAATAACAGCGTTATACCTAATTCTGCTACAAGTATTGCGGACTATGCATTTTCCGATTGTAGAAATATGACAGCAATAAATATACCCGACAGTGTGGTTAGCGTCGGCAAGTGGGCGTTTTCTAATTGCTATAAGTTGGAAAGCGTCGTGATACCGAGCAGTGTGCAATTTATCAGCGAATCTATGTTTTATTGGTGTAAGAATTTGAAAAACGTAGACATAGCGGACGGCGTGATTGGCATTGAGGAAAGTGCCTTTAGGCAATGCAGTGATTTGGCAAACATAAAAATTCCTGATAGCGTGACAAGTATTGGAAAGTACGCATTTGACAGTTGCCATTGTATGACGAACATAGAAATTCCAAGTAGCGTAACTCAAATTCAAGGCGATCCATTCAACAATTGTACTAGTATCGTAATAAGATTCCAAGCCAAAGAAATTCCTGAAGAGTGGAAAAGTCAATTTTCTTACGGAAGTTGGTTTGAAGGTTACAATATTCCAATAGTATTGGATTGTAAGAATAACGACGTTGCGATTGACGGATACGTATATACGGTGGCAGAAAACGGATTGCAGTATGCATTAAAGGATACTCAGGCAAAAGTGGTGGGACATTCTTATATATCGGGAGATATAACGATTGCCGAAAGTATCGTCTATAATGATAAGTCGTATCAAGTGACAGAAATTGACAGATATGCATTCTCTGACGCTCACGACATAAAAAATGTGGAATTTCCAAACTCTATAAGTGCGATTGGAAATTACGCTTTTCACTATAGTGGACTGATAGATTTAGATTTGCCAATTGGCGTAGAGCAGATTGGTGACAGAGCATTTTCGTATTGTTACGATTTGAAAAGCGTAGAATTACCAAGCGGCTTGACATTTATTGGTGAAAGAGCATTCTCAGATTGCGTTAAATTGGAAAGCATTACCGTTAAAAAAGGCGAAGTAGCAAATTATGTAGTCGACGGCAACTGCCTGATTGAGAAAGCGACTAATAAATTGATAGCGGGATGTAATGGCAGCGTAATTCCCAAATATGTCAAGATTATAGGTGATTTCGCGTTTGACTACTGCGTAAACTTGTATGATATAGAGATACCCGACGGCGTAACGGAAATAGGAAAATCAGCGTTTTATCATTGTAGCGGACTTACAGAAATAGTCATACCAAACAGTGTAACAATTATTGGACAATATGCTTTTAGGGAATGTAATAGTGATATGAAAATTTATTGCAAGGTCAAAAGTCAACCAAGCGGTTGGGATAGTAAATGGTCAGATAATTGCATAGTAGTTTGGGGAGTAGAGTAGATAAAGCAATATGGTGAGAGTATAAAATAATAAATGCGTTCCAAAAGTCTAAAGACATAAGGGGCGCATTTTTCTTTATTGTTTTGCGATGTAGATGTTTCTTAAGTACAAATATTAACCCACTAAATATTATTAGGCTTATTTAAACTAAAAAATTGAATATTTGTCTGCTCAGCGGCAAACGCAATGCAGAGCGGAGACGCTCTGCATTTTCAGTATTGTGTAATTTTTAAATTGAAAATTTGATTTTATATTCTTCGCCTTTCTTTAAGTCAACAGTTTGGCTTTCGTCGGAAAGTCCGCAAGAAACCGTAACAGTTTGGTCAATATCAGATACTATAGTTGCGCTGATTCTCTTCTTGGTCAAATCCCATTCCATATAAGTCAAAGTTGCTTGCGTACGAAGTTTCATTCCGCTGAGACGTCCTTTGTCAAAACCGCTTGTTGGCAAACAGGGCAGAAGTTGGATTTCGCCTTTGTTTGAGAATACAAGGCATTCGTTGACCATACCTAAATAACCTATGCTATAATCAGTGCAGTAGCCGCTGTTTTTGTTGGTGTGGTGATTTGTCATAAGTGAATTATAATATATCATTGAGTTCATAAGCCCTACCATTGATTGCGTTACGTTTTCTCTGTCTTGAAGTCGCGCGGCAATCAACGTGCGGTGGATAAGCGCGTGGCTGGCATTGTTTTCGCTTGCTCTATTGTTTACAGCAAGTATTGCGGCTTGCTTTAGTTGGCTGTCATACTTGGTATCGAAAAGCGGCCAAGCGCAATAGAGGTGACTTAGGTGTCTGTGAGTGTTGTTTTCTTCAAAAGAGTTGCTTGCCCATTCTTTGAGCGAGCCGTCTTTGTCATAGATGAGTTTTGGCAGGTTGGCTTGCAAGGTAGTCCACTTTGACATATCGCCTTGCGGTGCGACGTCTTTTGCAATTTCCAACAGCATTTGGAGATTGCTATTGCACGCGGATATGTCAATGGCTGAGTTTGCGCACGACGGACTTGGATAGTTTGACGGATTATTTTCAGGCGAATAGGAGGGGATAATGCAGTAAGTTTCGCCTTCGTCAAGAGAAGTTTTGCCCTTTTGATACTTGATATATCCACTTGCGTCAGTGTAGTATTCCGGCGTCATAAGTTGATACCAATAATTTGCCGATTTGATAAGAAGCGGATAGAGAACGTCTTCTTTTAGCATCAGATATCCACGGTTTTTCAACGCGCTGATTTTTTCCTCCGACAGGGGAGTATTCGAAGTAGAAAGCGCGCTTTTTAATTTGTCGAGGTCAAATTCGTCGCAAATTGGCACTTTGAGATTACCGTAACATAGAATTGTTTCATAAAGAGGTTGCAACATCCAACTTGTTCCAGCATTCCAATACCTAAAAGGATAAGGATAACAACTCTCCGTAAATATTGCCTTATCTCCGTCAGAATTGACAGGAGCCTGAAGAGCGTTTTTCATTCCGTGAGTAGCGTAGGCATTGTCCTCCCAGTCGGGGACTTGTCTTAAAATAAAGTTGACGTAGCCGATAGGGGAGGAGAGAATATTGCCTGTGTTCATAGACGAGGTTTGCAAATTTACGTTGGCGTCCATAGTGTATTTTGAGCCCCAGGCAGAATTCCATTCACCCGTCCACATTCCGTAAAGCCTGCTTGTTGACACTCCCGAACAGCATAGATATGCGTATCTGCCGGCATAGTATGCGCGTTCGGCAAGCGTATTGGATATAGATTTACTCAATTTTACGCCTTGAAGCAAATCGTCGTTAGATATTTTGGTATCTGCGCCCAAATCTATTGACAGAGCATTGAATTGTGGAGTGAATATATCGGTATGGTTTTTGAGTGCTTTGTCAAAGTCAAACTTGCCGTCGACTGTATATTTTGCCGCTACTGAACTTGCTTTGCCGTAAAGTTTGTCTGTCAACTCAAAGTCTATCTTATTTTCAAAATCATCATACTTGCCAATATCGTAGGAGCGATCAGATACGCTTATGATATACACGCTGTTGGCGTTGGTAATAGATATAGCGGGGTTATCCAGTCCGACGTATTGCTCTTCTTGTGACATTGCTTCAGTAATACGCTTTTTTTCTCCGCCTTCGCAAATTACGAAACAAACGGTGGAGTAGCCTCCGTCTTTGAGTTCACTGTTTTCATAATTAGGATAATGTGCAATAAAAGTCAATGCGTTTGCGTCGTCGTCAACGAGTTTTTTATATCGCAAATCAACTTCGTTGCCTTTGCCGAAATTTGCCATACTCGAAATATTGTCCATAGATAGAGTAGCGTTTATTTTGCTGCCGCTATCAGACGCACTAATTTTGCTTATTGATACTCCGTCGCATTGGGACGTAAAACTTAATCTTTCCCATCTTCCTTTTGAATCCGTATAATTTACGCCTACGCAAGCCGTCGTATAGTCCGTAAAGCGCTTGTAGTCATCGGTTTTTGAAGAGTTGTCTTGTTTGATTCTCAGTGTAGCGCCAGCGTGATATGTGTATACGTCGTCATAACTTTGGTTGTCCACAATATCTTTTCCGTTGACGATATTCTGTCTTACGTAATCGAGGTCTTGGAAGGATATGGGGTTTGTCCTAGCGTTTTTGTTGGGCAGGACAAAATGTATATTTTGATAAATAAAGGTATCGTTATACGGTGCGCCGCTTGTCACAAAGCCTTGAAGTCCGTTGCCAGATACCATTCCTTCGCGCCAATTGTTTACTGAATTATATCGTTCTGTCAGCGTTTTGTAGGTCGTGCTGTAAGAACTCTTACTGTCTTGTGAAAAGGTCTTATCTTGAGAATTACACGCCGTAGCGCATACTGCCAAAGAAAACGCCAATATTATTACGCATAAAATTTTAAGAATTGTCTTTTTCATTTTTTCCCCATAAACTATATAATAAGTTGTTTGATATTTATATAATACTTGATAGTTGAATTTGTGTCAATAGCAATTTATAAACGGTGTGAATATTATTAGTTAATTGAGGTTACTTATTATTCTTCTTGATGTACAAAATATGTTACTTGTAGAAAAATATTTGGTTGATTTTTATCAAAATATGAACAAATGTTCAAAAGTGTGTCATAATCGTTTGCATTTTGGAAAAATCTCGTCCTATAATTAGGGTGTCGCAAGGAGAAATGCAGACAAAAAGTTGCAACTATAGAGAAATATATTGAGATTATACTTATCCCAAATCTTTCGCGACGGAGAAGAGGGTATCGGGAGGTGATTTAATGAATCAAGAGACGTGGTCAAAGAGTTTGCTCGCCACATACAACGCATTGCCGCTTGTCGTCAAATGTATTGACAGAAGTAATATGCAAATGGCGCTTGGCAGTTTTTCATACCAAGGAAACGTCCTAGACCTTATGAATAAAATGCTCGCTAACAACGCCCGCAAAGAGGCGTTGATAAATGCAAAGGTCATTGTAGATAATACGTTGAAAATGCTAAAGCCAAAGCATAGATTGGTATTGGAAATGAGGTATCTTAAGCGCAAAAGTTTTGAGCAAATAGCGCAGGTGTTGAATATTTGTCTGCGGAGCGTTTTTAGATGGCACGAATTGGCGTTAAAGCAATTTTCAAGTATACGTACTATGAAAGGCTATGACGACAAATGGCTCGGCAAGTATTACTCCGGTGATCCGGTGTTTGTCAAGTGCATAAGATATTGCGCGGATAGGGAAGAGCAGGAGAGCAAAAACTTGCAAAAACTCAGTCGCGAAGAAAAAATAAATATCGTAGCGGCGTTGAGCGCAGCGGCAAACGCAAGGCAGAGCGCGGTATCTACTACGGTATAGTTTATTATTGATTTGCAAAAGCGCTTACGGCAAGTTAAATTAAAACGGTATGTACAGTGTTGTACATACCGTTTTGGTTGCTGATAATGTCTGATTAGACCTTTTTACTACGCTCAAGGTGACAAAATTATTTATTCAAAGCAAAATCGTAACTATCACTGTTGGCGCTTCTTGGTCGGTACGAATATCAAGATAATGATTACCACGCAGAGGACGGCAATTACTGCAATAAGGATATACCTGTCCAAAGAGTTTTTTGGACTCTGGGTATTCGAGCCGTTGTTGTCGGCAGACGGCGGGTTATTGTCACCGGAATTTATATCTCCGCTTGGAGTAGTCGGTTTTTCGACGGTAGTCTGCAAGATATAGCCTGCACTCTCTGGAATAGTGTCTTCATTGAAGTTGGCTTTTGACGTATCCGACGCTTTGATATATCCGTAGATTGGTACAGGAGTATTATAAATTACTGCCGTAGCGTCAACGAGGAAATAGTAATCGTTGCCTTTAATGTGATATCCAAAGATTGAGTTGATAGTAATTTCACTTTTGTCAAAAGAGTGGGAGTCGAGTGTCATATCCATTTTGTAAGGTGTGACTTTATCCACTGTGATATTCAAATCTGACAAGTCGTATGCGTAAGGATTGCTGCCCCATTTTGTCGTAACTTTCTTACAGTTGTTGTTGAAAGCCTTGGTATCGATATATCCCTCTTTTGAGTTGTATTTCACTTTGATAAATGCGCCGTTTGGCTCTTCAAGTTTTTGAAAAGCGTAGGAGTGGGGTATATAGAGCAAGACTTTGCCTTCGGCATTTGCAATTTCGCGCAAAGGAAGGTTGGGAGTATCATTCGATTTTTCAAAGTAATACCACTCAGACGTCGTAGTTGAAGATTCGTCGGCAAAGCAAACGCCTGCGGAAAGTCCGCACACGCAGATAAGTGACAGTAGCATTGCGATAATTATTACTTTTTTCATATATACCTCGATTGCAATAACTCGGTTGTAATAATCTAATTATATGGCATTTGGAAAATTTTTACAAGACTATTGCGGCATTAAATCAAAAAAATATCAATAGAATTTGGCGAATTATGAGAGAAAAAGAGATACTTTTTACATTGTTATCTATAGAAAAAGAGCAGACGAGGCGCAAGGCGGGGGATAGATTGGCGAGATATAACACAGGTGAAGTCGTCCATCAAAAACAACTTGACTTCCACAAATGTCTCAAACGCAACCGCTGGGTCTTCGGCGGCAACCGCTCGGGCAAGACGGAATGCGGCGCAGTGGAGGCTGTGTGGTGGGCTAGGGGAATACATCCTTATAGGCGCAATCGCAAAAACGTGTCGGGGTGGATAGTATCGCTCTCCTACGAGGTGCAAAGAGAAGTTGCGCAAAGCAAGTTTCTGTCCTATCTCAACCCCGATTGGATAGAAGACGTGGTAATGCTATCGGGCAAAAAAGGCTCGGCGGAATATGGAATAATCGACTACGTGCTTATCAAAAACGTCTTTGGCGGCACGTCAAAAGTTGCCTTCAAAAGTTGCGACCAAGGCAGAGAAAAATTTCAGGGCGCTTCGCTCGACTTTGTGTGGTTTGACGAAGAACCTCCAAAAGACGTCTACGACGAGTGCCGTATGCGAGTAATTGACAGAGTGGGAGAGATATGGGGGACGATGACTCCCCTCAAAGGTTTGACTTGGGTCTATGACGAGATTTATCTCAACTCGGCGGGAGACGACGAAGTCTGGCACGAGCACGTAGAGTGGGCGGACAATCCTTTCTTGGACAAAAAAGAAGTGGCAAGTCTGTCTGCGAATATGGACGAGCAGACGCTTTCGTCTAGGCGTTACGGCAGATTTTGCGAGGCGGAAGGCATCGTATACAAAGAATTTCAGCCCGAGCGAGACGTCATTGCGCCCTTTGACGTGCCTTTTGAGTGGCAGGACGAAATATCTATAGACCCCGGGCTCAACAATCCGCTGGCGTGTCTTTTCTTTGCCACTGATTTTGACGGCAACGTATATGTCGTAGGAGAGTGGTATATGGCGGGCAAGGATATAGATTATCACGCCGAGCAAATCAAGCGGCTGGCAAACAAGTTAAATTGGCACACAGACGGCAAGGGCAGGCTGACCGCCTTGATAGACAGCGCCGCCGATCAACATACTCTTGCGTCGCGCAAGAGCGTAAGCGAGTTGTTTTACGACAGAGGTATACTCGTCAATACCAACGTGGAGAAACAACTTTTCAGCGGTATAGCAAGCGTCAAGAGTTATTTTGCAGAGGGAAAACTCAAGATATTTTCCACTTGCGTAAATCTTATCAGAGAACTCAAAAGTTATTGGTGGGGCAGCGGTGACAGACCTATCAAAAAGGATGATCACGCCCTTGACGCATTGCGATACTATATCGTATCAAAGCCTCAGCCGGCAAGACTGCCAAAGACGCAAGCCAGCGAGATACAGAAGGACAAACGACGACTTATCAACGCTCGAAACAACTTGGGAAAGAGAATAAGATAGCGGTATTCAATAGGATATAAGGCTAGGGGAGAAAAAAATGAATGACAATATAGAAAGCGCTATTTTGCGCAAAGCCGTTGGGTATGACGTGCAAGAAGTAGTCGAAGAGTATTCGGGTGAAAACGAACTTCTCAAACGCAAAGTGAGCAACAAGCACATACCGCCCGATATGACGGCCATCAAGACGGTTTTGGAACTTAAAGGACAGGAAAACGATTTGGCAAAGATGAGTGATGAAGAACTTGAACAACTCAAAACAAAACTGCTCAGGCAACTAAAAGACCTGACGAAAGGAGGAAGCAATGAAAGTAATAATTCAAACAAACAAGATTAGGTGCGACGTCGGCAATTGCCGCAACCTTGCAAAGTATTCTGTTGCGCCGGAGGGCGTGGGCGCGGGACAGTACATCAATTTGTGCGAAGAGTGTATGAAACAACTTTACGGAGAAATCGGCTTGCTAATCACGCCTAAGCGCAAAAGATCGAAAAAAACTAATTCGGGAGAAAGTGTAAATGACAAGATTTAACGGAAAGTTCAGCGAAGATATAGTCAAAGAAGTACGCAAAGATTTCGAGCGCAGACGGCAAGAGCGCAAGCCGCTTGAATTGCAGTGGCGGCTCAATATGAATTTTTATAGTGGTAATCAATACGCGGAGATAACTCCCGTGGGAGACGTAGAGCAGTACGGCAAGCAATATTATTGGCAAGAGAGAGAGGTATACAACCATATTGCTTCAATAATCGAGACGCGACTTTCCAAACTCAACAGACTCAAGTGCGCTATCAGCGTTCGCCCTTTCAGCAACGACGACAGCGACGTGCAGACGGCGAAATTGTCTACGCAAATTATCAAAGCGCTTTGTGAAGAAAACGATCTTCCGCGCTTGCTCAACGAAGCAAGCAGTTGGAGCGAAGTGACAGGAAGTTGCTTTTTTAAGACAGTCTGGGCAGGCGAAAAAGGAAGAGTGATAGGGCAAAGCAAAAAGGGCGCCGTGCGCGAAGGCGACGTAGATATTTCCGTCGTTCCGCCATACGAGATTTTCCCCGACAATGTCGGCACACCCAACCTTGACGACTGTATGAGCATCATACACGCCAAGGCTTATCACGTCGACGAAATCAAAGATATATGGGGAGTGGAAGTCGACGGCGAGGACGTCAACGTCTTTTCGCTCGACGGCGCGCAAGTGAGAGCGGGCTTGGGATTTGACGGCGCTCCCAACGTGCTTGACGGCGTGGCTCACGATATGTGCGTGGTGATAGAGAAATACTCTCGACCCACGGCGGACAAGCCCAACGGCGAGTTGAGTATCGTTGCGGGTGACAAGTTGTTATATCACGGAGACTTGCCATATATCAACGCCGTCAATGGCGGAAGAAGTTATCCGTTCACAAAGATTATTTGTCTTGAGAAGTTGGGTTGTTTTTACGGTACGAGTATCATAGAGAGGCTTATTCCGTTGCAGAGGGCATACAACGCAGTCAAAAACCGCAAGCACGAATTTATCAACCGCCTGTCTATGGGCGTATTGAGTATTGAAGACGGCTCCGTCGACACAGACAATCTTGAGGAAGAAGGTCTTTCGCCCGGCAAAGTCTTGATATACCGTCAAGGGTCTACGCCGCCCAAGTTGCTTGAAAGCGGAAGAGTGCCGGTGGACTTTCAATACGAAGAAGAGAGAATACTGTCGGAGTTTACGACGATATCAGGCGTAAGCGAATTGAGCAAGTATTCCAACGTGCTTAATCAAATGTCGGGTAAGGCAATAGGTATGCTCGTAGAGCAGGACGATACCCGACTGTCTATTGCCACGACGTCGTTGAGAATGGGTATCAAGAGAATATGCGAGCAAATGTTGAGACTGTATAGGCAGTTTTGTCAAACCAAGCGAATGAAAAGATTTTCCGGTGACAACGGAGAGGTGGAACTTGCTTACTTTACGGCAAGCGATTTGCAAAGCGACGACCTTGTGTTTGACAACGAAAACGAATTGACCGACACTTTGGAAAACAAGCGAAATATGGTAATCGAACTCGTGCGTATGGGTATCTTCAATGACGAAAACGGCGCTATATCAAATCGCAACAAACTCAAGATACTTGAGATATTGGGCTTTGGCAACTGGGAGTCAAGCAGGGATATTGACGAAAGTCACCGCAAAAAGGCAATGAAAGAAAATCTTGACTTTGGCAAAGAAGAAGTCAAAGTCGCGGAGTACGACGACCACAGTTTGCATATCGACGAACATCTCAAACGCTTGCTTGAAGAAAAAGACGAAGCACTTGTGTCTATTATTGACGAGCATATCAGACAGCACAGAATGATGAAGACTCTGGATATGGCAAATACATCTGACAATGGAGGACAAAATGAAAACAGTATTATACCGACAGACTGATCTCAATGACTCGACGCAGAAAGCGTGCGAGTCTGAGAATATACCCCCAAAGACGCAAGGGGAAGATATTTTGCAGGAGACGTGCGAGTCTCTGCCTGAAGAGCAGGAGGAAAAGAACGCCGACGGTGGCGCTTGTGACGGATGCGAAGGGGAGGATATAAAAGACGCTCCCAATAATGGAAATATATCCGTATTCGAGCAAGTCGGTTGGAAGGCAAAAGTACAAAACTTTTTGCAAGCGTATCCAATAGCCAAGGACTTTTCCGCTCAGATAGGCAGGCTCATAGCAGACAGTGAGGAGTTATCTAAAGATGAAAATTGCTTGGAAAAAGCACTTGCGGCGGCTCTTGCCGACGCTTACGTTGCTCCCGAAAAACTTGCAGCAGATGAAGATTTTTTGCAAAAGTACGTCTTGAGCAATCAAGTCTTAAAGGACAGAATTATTCAAGAATATCTCGACGGACTTCAACAAAATCTTCCCCCCAAGTCGATTTCTACAAGGGGACAAATCACACTTACTCCGCCGTCAAGACCTACGAGCATAGCCGAGGCGGGGAATGTATTCAAGGCTATGTTCAACAATAGGAGGATATAATGGTAACATTAGAAACAGCAGAAAAGGCGCTTAAAAGCGTGTATTTAAACGTAGTAGCAGATCAACTCAACGTGGGTGTCAACCCGCTTCTTGCAAAGATAGAACAGACGTCGAGCGACGTATGGGGCAAGGAGATAATCAAACTTGTGCCGTACGGTATCAACGGCGGTATCGGCGCAGGTACTGAGACAGGAGAACTTCCAACTCCTGCGGCAAACAATTACGACAGGTTTAAGTTGGAACTGAAGAACCTTTACGGCACGATAGAACTTTCTGACAAGGCTATCAGAGCGTCGCAGTCAAATACCGGCGCGTTCGTCAATCTTCTCAACGCAGAGATGGAGGGCTTGCTCAAGGCGTCCAAGTTTAATCTAGGCAGAATGTTGTACGGAGACGGCAGCGGTACTCTTGCTATTTGCAAGGGACAGGGCGGCGAGTCCAACGTCATTGCGCTTGACAGCGTACGCAACGTAATGGAAGGTATGGTAGTAGACGTATATTCCAAGACTGGCGGCACCGTCTACGGAGATCTCAAAGGCGTGAGAATTGTCAGCGTTGACAGAGTAAACAACACTATCACATTTGCGTCAAACGTATCGACTACGGTAGCGGACGGAGATGTATTGACAGTGCAAGGCTCGAGAGAAAACGAGTTGACGGGTCTCGGCGCAATCTTCTCAGACAGAGACTTGTACGGCTTGTCGAGAGCAGGCAGAAGTTGGCTCGCGCCAAAGCAATATTCCAACGTAGGCTCGCTTTCCACGGCAAAAATTCAAAGCGCGATAGACTATATCGACGAAGTCGCAGGCTCTCAAATCGACTTTATCGTATGTTCCTACGACGTGAGAAGAGCATACCTCGATTATCTCGCTTTGACGAGAACCAACGTGGATTATATGAATCTCGACGGCGGTTTTAAGGCGTTGTCTTACAACGGTATTCCGCTCATTGCAGACAGATTTGTCGAGTCGGGTACTATGTATTTGCTCAACAGCAAGGACTTCAAGTTGCACCAACTCTGCGATTGGAGATGGCTTGAGGGGGACAACGGAAAAGTCATCAAGCAAAAGGCGGGTAGCGCAACTTACGGCGCGACGCTCGTCAAGTATGCTGATATGATTTGCGATAAGCCTATAGGACAGGCTAAGTTGTCAGGTATCACGTGTTAATAGACCGAGCGTGTATACCAGCCGTCTTTTAGTCCTAACGTTGGGACTCGGGAAGTCGACGTGTACGGCAAGTACACTCGGCGACTTCATTTCGCCCTAGCACGGACAAAAATACGACTAATCTCCACGCTCGCGCAAAACAAGATTAAATAATTATGTCATTTTGACCGAAATGCAGTGTAGTGGAGAAATCTATACTAATTAAATATAAAGATAGAGACCTCTCCGCTGCGGTCGAGGTGACGTCTTGTGGCGAAGTCGAAGAATCTAAACAGGAGCATTATGGACAGACTAATTGAAATAACCGACGATCTTTTTGACATATCTTCGAGGATAAAGAGCATAGACGAAAATTACAAAATCTATTTTAATGGGGGAACTCGCAGATATGAGTTGCACAACTCCTCAAAGACGCCGTCTTTTCAAGCGGTTTTTCCATATACTTCTCTTGACAAAAGGGCGCTTGATTTTGCAAGACAAACTGCGGTGCGCAACAAAGAAAAAATACTTGCCGAGATTGACGCCCACAACGCTCGACTTGAAAAACAGCGTCAAGACGAATTGATACAAAAAGTTATGGGCGGTTTAAGACTATAGAGCCTATGAACAAATAAATAGATAAAAACAATGGAGCCTATCATTGAGTAAGCGTGAGTGATATTGCGTAAATCTATAGCAATATTGCCACGCGAACTTAATGATAGGCTCTAAGAAAAAAGGAGGGAAAATGCAACTAAAAGAAGCAATACAAATATGTTTGACGTATCTCGGTGACGAAGACGCAAGTATAAATACGCAGACGGCGCAACACCCAAAACTCAAACTGTTGGTCAAGTGCGCTAATCTTGTGATAAAAGAAATTGCCGCCGAGTACGTTCCGCTTATAGAAGAAGAGACAGCCGACGTCGTCGACGGCAAGATAAGTTTTGAGGGGCTTATGCACAAAGTCGCAGAGGTACGCAAAGTGCAAGACGCGCTCAGCGGATTGACGTCTGATTTTTACAACACGCCTACGCATTGCAGACTGCTCAACGACGGCGTAAAGAAGGCAAGGATAGTATACAGTTATTTACCCCTCGACATTGACATTGAAGACGACTGTCCGTTGCCGCCTGCTGTCGGCGCAAAGACGTTGGCGCTGGGGATATGCGCGGAGTACAGTATGATCTCGGGTATGTATGAGCAGTCGGTGATGTACTCCGACAGATTCAAGCAGGATATGCGCACGGCAGTGCGAAAGAAAGGGGAGATAAAAGTCAAACCCCGAAGGTGGTGTTGAGATGTTTTACGACAAGAATTACGCGCTTGCAAAACCCGAGCGCAAGAGAGTGGCTCTGTCTGGATTCAAGGGGTATGACGAAACCAAAGTATCGCGCAATTTGCCGTGCGACTATGTTGATTGCGTATACAATTTTAAGTTTAAGAATGGGCGTTTGGTCAATCCGTACGGCATAAGCGCGCTGGAGTTTGACGGCGAGGTAATTCCGCCAATTCCCGACGGCTTGGGAAAGTGTAAGTTGTTTTTGACGACTTCCGAGAAAGATGGAAAACTCAAAAGCCGACTTGTATTGTCGCACGAAGGCGGATTGGAGTATCTGACGGCAGGTGAGAAAGAATGGAATCATATCGACGCGCAAGGTGCGTTTGACGTTGGCGTCAACTATCTTTACAAAGATGCAGATTTGCTTTTGCTGTCAGGCGAGAGCGGACTCAAAGCGCTTTCGGGAGACAAACTCATTGATATAAAAAATGATATGCGAATACTTGATATGTGCGCGCATTACGAGAGGATTTACGCCGTCGTAGAGGGCGTCCGCAACAGTCTTTGGTTTAGTGACGACTTTGATCCTTTCAATTGGAACGTATCACTTGACGAGGGCGGTTACATAGAGTTTGACGGCTCGCTCGGCGGCGTCAACGCAGTCAGGAGTTTTGACAATTATCTTTACGTATTTTGCGACTTCGGCATATACAGACTGACGGCTTACGCAGACCAGACTCAATTCAATATGAAAAAGGTATACGCATCCGGCGGTCGCATTTTTGCAAATTCCATCACGGAGTGCGGAGAGTACGTAGCCTTTGCCGGAGAGGACGGTATATATCTCTTTGACGGCTACGGAGTGTCGAGATACTCCGTCAAGACCAACGACTTGTTGCAGGGCGGGTTTAAGGACGTGTCGGCGTGTTATGCGCATCACAAATATATCTTGTCGTTTACCAACGATGCAGATTGCGATTACGGAATTTTTTCAAGACAGCGAGATAACAACGTCGTTATGATGTTCGACTTGACGGACAAGTCCGTAGACTTTATGCGAGGCGTATCTTTATTTGACTTAAATACTGTTGGCGCGTACGGCGAAGGAAAAATAATAGGACTTTCTGCCGATTGCTCATCACCTGTTCAACTCGACGATAGCGGTCTTTATTTGGGTATGCCGTATCAGAAGTATTGGCAGAGCGGAGAGATAGATTTCGACAGACCCGCCACGCTTAAAGTCGTACGCGGAGTGGAGTACAGCGCAGACAGTCAATATGTGTTTGGCATAGTTGCTGGCGGCGAACGGAGGGAATTTATTATTTCGCCTACAGAGAACCGTCAAAGCATTTACGTCAAGTCGGATAAGTTCATTTTCTACATTCGCTCCGACGGCGTCAACGAGAATATCCGTCCGCCGATACTCGAAGTCGACTTTTTGAAGTAGCGAGGTCCTTCTTAAGTTCGCGCGGCAATCTTACTATTGATTTACGCGCTAAGTTCGTCTACGTATTTTGACGTAACTCTGCTACGCCTGCAATACGTATCCTCCTTAACGCAAAAATCGTTTACGCAATCTTGTTCGCGCTCACTTAAGAATCACCTCTAAATGGGTGAGCATAAGTTATACGTATTAGCACGTCAATTGTTATTGATTTATGTTGAGTATGTATACGAATTAAGGAAGAACTATGTACTTGAGAAGAGTAAATAAAGGGAGATAAATTATGAATATTAAAAGGATGGAAGTTATGCTGGGAGATTTGAGCGAGAGTTTTGACAGACACGTATCTTCGTCGGTTGCAGACTATTATTTCGTTTTGTCGGCAATTGATGGGATGGGTAAGTTAAGGCTTAGGCTCTATTCTCAGGGCGGAAACGCTCAACTTGAGATTTTGGCGTTTGCTTTGGCAGGCAGTCAAACCAACTTTTCCGTCGAGGTCGACGGCAAGACTGTCGACGAGAGATCTGGGGAAGTAAGCATTGCGCCTTTGGCTCTTGCAAGAGGTTGGCGCGTCGTGGAAATTACCGGACGAGGACTATCGTCGGGCAGAGTCCGCATAAGCGGAAATATATCCAACGCAAGCGTGCTTGCGGAATAAATTTAAATACAAGGAGAAATTATGACTTGGGATGATTTTACGAAAAAGGTCAAGGCGTTTTTTACAGGTAAAAAGGTGGCGGATAGCGTAGATACGTCTCCTTATGACGAGGGTGAGAAAGACCTCATCGACAAACTTGGACAACTTGACGAAGAATTTAAAAACAGTGACAATTACGACCCCGGCAAGGGGTATGAAGATATCTCCGATTTGTTGCCAGAGAAACAGACTTTTGAGTATCTCAAATACGAGGGAGACGACGAAGATACTATAAGAAGCAATACGAAGGATAAGTACGACGCGTTGCTAGAAGACGAAAAGAAGAAGGTCGACGACGCTTTGAATACCAAGACGGCAGTCGTGGAAAATAAGAAGCAGGCAACTGACGAAGAGTATTCTCAAAAGCAAGAGCAAATCGACAGAGACTATGACGAATTTCAAAAGGCGCTTGAGCAAGAACTCGTCAAGAAAGGACTTTACCGCTCGTCTATCAAGCAGGGACAGACGCAAGCCAACGAGCAGGCAAGAGCGTGGGAAAGCAACGAACTTTCGTCTAAACGCAACGTGGATATAAGCAGTCTTGACGCCGAGATTGCCAGGTTGCAGGGCGAAGCAAATACCGCGATTCAACAACTTGACTTATCTTACGCTCAACAACTTGACAGCGAGATAGAACGCTTACTTGACAAGAGAAACAAAGAAATCGCAAGCATTGACAAATACAACAATACGCTCAAAGAAAAAGAAACCAAATATATCGAAGACAGAGCCAAGGCAATAGAGGCTCAACTTGCCCAAAGACTTAAGGACGAACTTACCATAAAGAATATGGAAGACAAGTACGGCTA
Source organism: Clostridia bacterium (assembly GCA_029060025.1). Taxonomy (GTDB): domain Bacteria; phylum Bacillota; class Clostridia; order Christensenellales; family UBA3700; genus RACS-045. The sequence goes on from JAIDUV010000007.1 coordinate 22,423, forward strand.
TGTAGGGGCAAAGAAAGAGAATTACCAAAAGCGTTTCGATATGGCGTACGATTATTATTCCGCGCTTCCGCAGGACGTAGCGTTGCAGATGTTGCAAAAAAATAAACAACTTGAGGAGTATCTTGGCGCGTATTACGGCAGACTTATTACGGAAATTGCCAAGACAAAGAAATGATATGTGGGATGAGATTTTACAACTTGCGATAAGTGACGGACTGTGGGCGTTGCTATTTTGCGTATTGTTGATATATGAATTGAAAGATAGCAGAGCGAGGGAGACCAAGTATCAGAATACGATTTCTTCTCTCGCAAAAGACCTCGAGTATATGAAGGATATAGACGAGGATATAGAAGATATGAATAATGCGATAAGGGAGTATATGGAGAGCGTGGCGCAAGATAACCTTGATACCAAAACTGTATGCAAACATTCTCAGTCTACTTCCGGCGCAGAGGAGCGCTTATGAAAGAAAAACTAAAAAGTTATGAATTTTGGGTGTCGGTAGTCAGCGCCGTTATGGTAGTTTTGCAGAGTATATCTCTCAAATTCGATTTGCCGTATATACAAGAAGTCGTTATGGGATTCTTAGGAGTGCTTGCAGTGGCTGGCATAGTAAAGAAAAAAGCCCCGCCAACTGACGAGCCTTCGGAGAGTGAGCCGCCCCAAGACGAGCAAGAAAAAGACGGGGATAGCAAAACGGCGTGAATACGCATAATCTTATCTGAAGAGATACTTCGACATAGCCGCGCTATGTCAGTATGACTCTTTAAGTCGATTAACACAAGTCCGCGCGCAGAGCGTCCAATATGTGCCGATCTTCTGCGCGGTGGCAGATGCGCCTATACATAGGTGACTTATCGACTAAATATATCAAGTCCGCATAATCTGCGGACTTTTATAATTTTCTATATCGTTAAAAACACAACGGCTCCTTGAATAGAGGAGCCGTTTTTGATTGTACACAGACGAGCGCCAATCTGAACCCGCTTTGTAGCAGGTGGGTATCCTGTGTAAGTTTTTTGTAATCCTTAAAGACCGCATAAGCGGTAAGGCACGCCAGCCGACTTCCAACTCCGGATTCCCTATTCAAGAGTGCGGTACAATGTGCAACTCGTTTGTGTACGTTTATTATACTATACATCTTATGTAAAATCAATACCTAAATCAAAAAAATTTTTCCAACATTTGAGAGACGGCATATATGCGGTCGGTTGAGCCTTTACGAAATAGTATAAATACAATGTCACTTCGAGCAAAGCCGAGAAGTCTCAACAGTATAATAATCGAATAGAGATTTCTCCATTGCGCTTCGCTTCAGTCGAAATGACAAAATTATAATATCACTCCTCGAGCGATATGTAGTGGAGTGGAGAAATCTCACAATCATTCTTGACAATTATGGGAAATCCCATAAAAAATATTTGTTTTTTAATTTGCATTATGCTATATTATAGTATATAGATATATAATATAAGTAAGCAGAGGTGTTTATGGCAAAGATTTCTTTAAAAGAATTGGCGCAAAACTTTGAAAAGTACGCAGACAAAGAAGTAAGCGTTTGCGGTTGGGTAAGGACGATAAGAGACAGCAAGAGTTTTGCTTTTATTGAACTCAACGACGGCACGTACTTCAAGTCGACGCAAATTATCGCAGACGAGAGCGCGCTTGACAATTACAAGAGCGTAATATCCCAAAACGTAGGCGCGGGATTGAGCGTGGTTGGCAAAGTCGTGGTTACGCCGGGTATGAAACAGCCATTTGAAATCAAGGCTAGCAGCATAGAAATTGAGGCTACGTCCACGCCGTCATATCCTTTGCAGAAAAAAAGACACACTATGGAGTATCTCCGCGAGATCGCGCACTTGAGACCGAGAGCCAACACCTTCCAGGCTGTTTTTAGAGTGAGATCTGTTGCCGCTCAGGCAATACACGCATTTTTTGCATCGCGTAATTTCGTATACGTCAATACGCCGCTAATTACGACGAGTGACTGCGAGGGCGCAGGAGAGATGTTCAAAGTCACCACTTTGGATCTTAACAATCCGCCAAAGACTAAGGCGGGCGAAATAGATTATTCCAAGGACTTCTTTGGCAAGTCGGCGGGACTTACCGTCAGCGGACAACTCAATGCCGAGTGCTTTGCTTTGGCATTTAAGAACGTCTATACTTTTGGACCGACTTTTAGAGCGGAGAAGAGTTATACCAACCGCCACGCGTCGGAGTTTTGGATGATAGAGCCGGAGATTGCGTTTGCCGATCTCAAAGACGATATGAATCTTGCAAGAGATATGGTTAAATACGTAATCAAGGACGTGCTGGAGAAGTGTCCAGAAGAAATGGCTTTCTTCAACAACTTTATGGACAAAGGTCTCATTGAGAGACTGCAAGGTATCGTAGACAGCGACTTTGCAACCGTCACTTATACGGAGGCTATCAAGTTGCTTGAAGAGCACAAGGACGAATTCCAATTCCCTGTGTATTGGGGCGCAGATTTGCAGACGGAACACGAGAGATATCTCACGGAAAAGATTTTCAACAAGCCTGTATTCGTCACTGACTATCCAAAAGAAATGAAGGCTTTCTATATGCGCCTTAACGACGACGGCAAGACAGTTGCCGCAGTAGATTTGCTTGTGCCGGGCGTAGGCGAAATCATAGGCGGAAGCCAAAGAGAAGAGAGACTTGACTTGCTCGTGGAGCGTATCAAAGAACTTGGACTTAGAGAAGAAGACTATTGGTGGTATCTTGACTTGAGACGTTACGGCGGCGTTAAGCACGCAGGTTACGGACTTGGCTTTGAAAGATTGATTATGTACCTCACAGGTATGCAGAATATCAGAGACGTAATTCCATTTGCGCGTACCACCGGTAATGCAGACTTTTAAAAAATATCCCGCTTAAGTCGTTGACAGACGGCAAAATGGGTAGTATAATAATTAAGTCTTTTGACACTAATATAGTTGTAGTTGCGGCAGACTTGCCGCGATACGCTACTGTGGCTCAGTAGGTAGAGCAGTTCACTCGTAATGAACAGGTCGCCAGTTCGAATCTGGCCAGTAGCTCCAACAGAAAAAGTCGACATTTTCTGATGAAACAGGCCCTGTCGACTTTTCATTATTCAGAAAATATGTTATAATTATCAAGCAAGGATTAATAAAAGTGAAATATAAGAAGTAAGTAAGAGATTATTGCGAAAAGCACGCTAATTCTTCAGTAGATATTTCTATTTCAAAAAGAGTGTATGGGAACAGGTAACAATACGACTAAAAACGCTGATATTATTATACATTATACATAATTAAAATAATAAGTTGAATATTAAAAATTTGTCAATGATAAATGGAGGCTGCTATGTTTGCTCATATTATCCCGCGAGTATACCAAAAATCTTGGCATAGTGCTAATGGACCCAAAAATGTATATTATTTTGATAATAATTGTTTAGATCACCCGATTTCTTCAAATGGAAACAACATAGATAAAAAGTTTGGGGAAAATGATTTTTATAATATTACTGCACAAGATAACGAGAATGGATTATGTGCTAATGAACTAGAGTTAGAAGAATATTTTTCTAATACAATAGAAAACAAATTTGGAATGATTTTGCAATCTAACATTTTTGAATGCTTGGAAAGCAAATCACAAATATCTGGTAATTTACAAGTAATAAGTGCAGAGGAATTAAAAGAAACTCCATTTGAACAAGATTTATTAGATTTTATAATCTTGCAACAATTGAGAATTTATGATAATTTCAATGCTATTGATAATGGGAATATAGAAACATTATTAGAATGTATTTATAATTTTTTACTTCAAAAAAAGGCGATTAGTATTACTTATGAGGAATTGTTGGTAGAATTGCAAAATAGTAATTTCAAGAAAAGTATTTGGAAATCAATACTGCTTGATTGTAAAGACAAGGATTATTCATTTCTTGCTTTAGCAAGAAATGAACTATTGAAAAATTGTAATCTAACATTTTTGTATATTAAAGATGAAATCAAGACACGATTTATTTTATCGGATAATCCTATAATTTGGAATAGTGGTAAAAATAAAAAATATCAGGAATTAGAAAGTGGTATATTTTTTCCTATAAAACCTAATTGTTTAGTTGCATATTTGAATTATGGTAGAGACGATATCAAAAGAGGAGATGCTATTTGTTTGTTTCCCAAAATGCAATTTATTAAGTATATTAATTGTATATTATTGCAACAAAGTAAGAAGCAAATAGGATTTATGAATAAAGATGTAAAAAATCACTTTTCACAGGAGTTTGATAAAATAATGGATTGGGATGCAATGTTTAAGTGAGCAGTATTTTCGTCCTATAAAGACAGCAGAAAAGGCTCGTTGAAGAAGAGCATAAAAATAGAAGGGATTTATACCCTTCTATTTTTATGCTCTATAGCACGCTCGCTTTTCTTTCACTTAAAACAGGCGCAGACATATTGCAATTATTATGGTAAAATGATAGAATAGAGTAAAAGATAAGCATCTCAATCAAGGGAGCAAGATTATGATAAGGTATTATTACGTCAAACAAAAAGACAGACTGTACGTTTATGATAATGAAAATGGGTTTTATAAATCTTTTAATCGTATTGATAAAAAATGGGTTACTCCTGCCGTTTCTTTTTCTCAAGTCGAATATGACAATGACATTGATTTTGTAGAAATTTCACAAGATATTGCAATGAAAATTTCAAACGGCGTAAGTTGTGAAGAGCAACTCAAAGAGTATCTTGCGGCTATTGGCAGTGTGTAATGTCAAGTCACGTAATAATACGGCTATGACCTATAATCTGTGCGTCCTAAAAAATAATCGGGTGATACTTAAATAATTAGCAATATTAAAGAACAAAACTACAAACAGTTGGTACAATGCTTTTATCTGGGAATTCTTGTAATAAACGAATATCGCAAAGCGGAAGAAATCAAAAAGGAATATTCAAACTTTTAAGATGACATACTTATGCAAATTGTCAAAGCCGAGCCAAAGGTCAAAACCAAATTTGAATTAAAGGCAATGCCTTATGAGAAAATCGGAGACAACTTGTTGGCGGATTTGCACGACAGAATTGAGGATAGCATAAAAGAATACTATGAATATTATTGTCGTTCGCTATTTGAAGAAATGCTGATTGACAAATTGAGAATTTAATCTTTAGATACCAAAGTTATCGGCAACTATTGCAGATATTGCGGTGTTTTCTGGTGATATTTGCCGATAACAATTTATAGTTTGTTATTTAGATATTGACCCAAGTATTTATATATGGTAATATATTTATATAAATATAAAGGTTGAGAAAATGAAAATTTATATTTTAAGAAAGTCTTTATCGAGTCTTAAGACGCCGATTGAGATAAAAGAATATCATACTCACGCATTGACGGTGCGAGAGTTTATAAGCGAGATGGTGGAGCGCAACTACAGTGCTCGACCTATCGACTGCTCGCTTGAAGAGTGCGTAGGGTTGGCGTGCGACGATTTTATGGACGGATGTTGTTATATTATTGACGCTACGCAGAACAAAAGGTACGCCGACTTGGATGAAGAATTGAATTTTTGCGAAGAAGACGAAGTTATGCTTGTCAAACTTAAGTATGTGAGGGGAATAATATGGTGAAGATAACCAATAAAGAGATATTAAAGGCAATCAACGGCATTGATGACAAAGAAGTCAAGGCGGTGCTTTTGAGCGGAGGACAGACTTGTTTATGCTCGCTCAAGTTTTTGCGAAAACACGAAGAGGCTTTTCGCTCTTTGATTCCCAATTATTTTGACGAATATATGATACTTTATTACGGAGATAATTCTGATTATTCTTATGCCGACCGCGATTCTTATATGATTTATTTGTGTATCGAAATGGGGGTTGTGAAGTCAGACGACTTTACAAGCGTAGTAAATTATGCGACGGCAGGCATAGATTTGGACTTTCTCAGGTACAACTCACCGTCGGTGGTGGACTTGTTTAAAGACAGTCTTTTGAAAACTAAAGACGGAGATAAGAAGTTGCTTGATTTTGTCGAAAAAAATCCGCGGTATTTGACTTACTTTTTGCCGCTGATATGCTCGATTGACAGCGAGGTCTTTTTCGGCGCTTTGACTGATTACGTTAAGTCGGCAAAACTAGAGGACACTTTGCGCTTACACGTGTTGGAAGCAATGATGCAATCATCTGACAAAAATATGCTCTTGAGGTGCCTTGACGAAATTGACAATAATAATTATTACAGGTTCAAGGCGCTCAACGAAGCAGGCATAATGATGGGTGACAGTACGGTCACGCTTGCTCCCAAAGAACTTGTTGCGGTGCTTCGCGACGCTGCCAACGGCAATTACGAAAAGTATCTTAATGCAGATTATAGACATTCTTATCACTTTGTCAGAGCGTATAAAAGAGTGCGACAAGAGGAGTTTAGTTCGTTTGTAATTGACGCGCTCAATCGCAGCGGTGACAGAATGAGATTGGCTTTGCTTGGTTTCCTGTCAGTCAACGAAATCAACAGCAAATACGTCCAAGAGATTTTTTCGCGCAAGTTTACGCTTGAAGACTTATCTGTATTTATCTATAAGTTACGCTGCGAAATTATGGATATATCAGTTGTTCCAATGGTATTTGAAAGTCTTTTTGAATTACTTATGTCAATGAGCAAAGTCAACTATCACTTTAAGACTGACGAGGATATTTCTTTTGCCAGAGATGTTTATAAATCCACTGTCGTATCCAGACTGGGTAAGTTGGCGTTGAGACGCGACGATGGGGAGTATATAAAAAGACTTGATAATATTTACGACACGTTTAAAGAAGAAGCGCAGGCAAGTTATTTGTCAGAAGTGGGCGAAAAGACAAGTCTGGACGTGAGACAATGCACAATAAAATTTTTGAAGACGGATAATTATGAAGCAATAAATTATTTTGACAATAGCAATATAAAATTGACTTATAACGAAGCGGTATTCGTCTCGGATTATCTCAAATCAAAAAAGGGCAGTGTAAAATCTAAAATAGTTAAGGCATTTTTGACTTCAAAAGACAGCGAAAAAATAGCAGAGTATCTATTGTCCTGCAAAGAAGATTACAAAAAGTCAGCGGGCGAAGAAATGCAAAAGAGTCAAGGCAAGATAGACGATAAAAAACTTGCTAAAAAGACAGAGCGATTCAGTTGGTGGAGCGAAAGCGTCTTCAAAGAAGATAAGCCGATTGACGAAATAGAGAAACTTGCCAAGCAAGAAACCGACGTAAAGCCTATAAATCCTATTTCTCATAAGAGGTTAAAAGACTTTTTTACGGCAATAGAAGATTTTATTCAAGCCAACAAAGACTATGAATACGCCGCCGAATATACTGAGGGGCTTGAGCAATTTGGCTCGAATTTCAAGAGACTAAAGGATAGTGATCGAGACTACGGATTTGAAGCATATCCGTTGGGACGCGAGATAAAGGCGCTGATAAAAGACAACTTTACGCAAGAAGAGATTGCGGGGATACTCGTGGTTGTTTATTGCGTGGATAAAGACGCGGAAAAACTGTATAAGGCAGTATGCGGAAAAAATATTTTTGAAGACGCCCAAAAGAATTTTGAATACGTAGTAGCATCTCGCAAAAAGGGAAGGTGGTATTATGATACAAACGAATTTAACATCATACAACAATTGGATTATTCTATTGCTAAAGAACTGTTGGGGGAAGAAGAAAAACTTGCGATAGTTGCCGCATTTGCGCAGGAAAATGTTCTTGACAAGTACAAAAAAGGTAGATCGCCCTATATGTTTTGCAATATGCTGGCAAAAAGCAACGATATCCGCACGCTAAAAGCGTTGACGCATTTTGAGTGCGCGTTTATAAATGCCGACGTCGAGGATTGCATTTCTTATAATCTGGTTGAAAAAGCCTTTGAAAACAATTTGATTTCTGAAAGACTGGCAAGATATTTTATTTTGAAACAAGGCTTCGCCGATAGATTTTTACCTACTTCGTCAGCCTATATTATGAGATCGGACTATAAAAACAAGAAGTATAAATCCTTGTTATTGGATTTTGTCGAAAAGGCTCTTGACGTAGAATTTAATCGAGGAAGTTTGCAGACGCCGTATAGCGAATTGTTTAGGCGTAGCAGTGTGAGAGTATTCGGCGCAGAGAAGTTTTTTAAGGCTATCGTTGCGCTCAGAGGTTTGACTTGGGTACGTTCGTCCTACGGTATGGAAAAGAACGAGATTTTGTCGAATATTCTCAAAAATACCGTCAAAAGTGAAAATGACGATTACTCAAAGTTTGTTGAGTTGATAAAACAATATAATATTACCGACGACGAACTTATGAAAGCCACGCTATTCAATCCCGAGTTTGTCGACTACACGGCGCAATACTTTGGTGTCGAAAACCTCAAGATTGCGATATTTTGGTATATTGCGCATCTCAACGAGACTCTTGACACCGAAAAGCAAGAGCGCCGTATAGAACAAATAAAAGAATTTTCAGACATAAGTTATCAAGACTTTAAGGACGGCGCATTCGATTGCAATTGGTACGCCGAGATGGTGGAGAAGGTTCCCGCAGATATTCTCAAGCGCATATATGACAACGCAAAGTACGTGACGGTTGGCGGCTTGCACAAGCGTGCTCAAAGATTTTTTGACGCGATGAATGGAAGAATTGAAAAAGCCGAGTGCACAGAGAAGATAAAAAGTACGCGCAACAAAGATTACTGTCTAATCTACAGTCTTATTCCAATCGAGAACAGAGAAGATTTGCTCGAGCGGTATACTACGCTTGCAGAATTTGCAAGGGGCAGCAAGCAATTTGGCGCGCAAAGACAGTTGAGTGAGCGAAGAACTGTGGATATTGCTATGGAAAATCTTGCGCGCGTGGCGGGATATGCAAGCGCGGACATATTCATTTTTGAGATGGAAGCGGAAAATCCCAGTGATATATACAAGACTTATACCGTAGACAACGTTGAGATTACACCGTATATCGACGGTAGTAAATTCAAGATTGCCTACAACGTCCAAAGAGACGGCAAGGTATTGTCTGCAATTCCAAGCAAGTACGGCAAAGATTCTACGGTAGTCGAGATAAAAAATCAGATAAAGAAACTCAATCAGAAATTCCGTCGAATAATTTCCAGTATGGAAAACGCAATGAATACGCGCGTTCCGTTTACGGCAGAGCAACTGCTTAGTATGAGCCGCGAGCGAATTATATCGACAGTGCTTGAAAAATTGATTTTGGTCGCAGACGGCAAAGCGTGCATATTTGACGGCGGGCTTAAGAGTATCGACGGCAAGCCTGTCGAGTCGAGAGAAGTATATATTGCGCACCCTGTCGAACTCAAGAAGTTAGGGCTGCTTTCTTTGGCAATAGAATACGTGGTAAAAGGAAATATCCGTCAGCCGTTCAAGCAAGTAATGCGCGAGATTTATACCAAGACGGACATAGAACTTACGCAAGACGAAGTGCTGCGCTTCAAAGGCTTTGAAGTAGACCTCAAAAAGTGTGTAGCCGCGCTCAAGGGCAAGGGCTGGGGAGTGTCGGAGGATATAGGTCTGCGCAAGGTATATTACCGCACTGATACGGTGGCGGCAATATTCCGCGAGTGCGATTATTTGTTTACGGTAGATTACGACAACGTCAATAGAGAACTTCACGGCATATACTTTTTGAAGCGCAAAACCGGAGAGATAATACCGTTGAAGGACGTGGACGATATAACTTTTTCCGAGACTTTGCGCGACGTGGACTTGATGATTTCCATCAGTTCCAAAGTCATTTACGACTTTGCTATGGCAATGTCTACGGTGGAGATGCGCCAAGAGGTATTGAAGTCTATCGTGGAAATACTTGGACTTTCCAACGTGTCTTTCTTAAAAGATAATATCAAAGTCGATGGTAAGCGCGGGACGTACGTTGTCAATATTCGCACCGGACTTGTGTTTAAAGAGGGCAGAGGTAATCTTGCCATTGATACGGTATATAGCGTCGACAAACCTATACTGTTGGACTTCGTCGACGAAGATCCTATGACGGCGGACATAATAAGCAAGGCGGTAGTTCTTGCGGCAGACGACAAGATAAAAGACCCTGCGCTTTTGAGAGAGATAGAGGATTGAGATTAAAAATTGCAATGAGAATGACTTCCTAATAAACTATGCGTATCACCTTGACAGTGGCGTAGGATGTCTCAAGTCGTATGCTTTGGAGTTTTTTTGCCGAGATGGTCAATAGACTTAAAATGGCTCGATTGCTATTCAAAATAGCGTAATCAAGTGATATAATTACAAAAATGCAGTTAATTCATAATACTTTTACTAGTTTTAATTCTCATTATTCTGCTTTACTTATTATGCAATAAGACTTTCTTTTTAACATAAAGTATGCTATAATATTGATAATTTATAATTTAAGCAATAGTAAAAGGAGTTGGGTATGTTGAGAGTTAAGCCGTTGAGCAGTCTTGTCAAAGTCTTTTCAGACGAAGAGCCAAAAGCAAAAGCATTTGAGAAGTTGAGTATATTTCGCAACGAGAAATCTTCGTTGCAGATTGCATTGACGAGTGATATTGACTGCAAGGTATCTGTCGAGATAGATTCGCCGTTTGGTCAAATGCTAAAGCCTTTTGTAGTCGAAGAGATTTATTCGGCTATGCCTGTGGCAAAGATGCAAGACGATTACACTTTGAGAAGAGATGCGGGCAAGTTTCCCGAATTGCTTAGACCGCTTGAGGGTGATATAAATTTGACAGCGGGCAAGTGGACGAGTCTTTGGCTTTCGCTTGACCCCAATCCTCAATTGCCAGTCGGTGAGCAAAAAGTCAAGGTGAGTTTCCCTAGCGGCGAAGAGCAGACGCAAGTTGAGTTTGCAATCGACGTGATTGACTGCGATTTGCCAAAGCAGACGCTTTTGTATACCAACTGGTTTCACACCGACTGCCTTGCGACGTACTATAAAGTCGAGGTCTTTTCGGACAGGTATTGGAGCATAGTCGAGGCTTATCTCAAGACGGCGCGAGAGTATGGAATGAACGTCGTACTTACTCCGATATTCACGCCTCCGCTTGATACCAAGAAAGGCGGAGAGAGACTGACTGTCCAACTGATTGGGGTGAGCGTCAACGACGGCAAATATGCTTTTGATTTTTCTAATCTTGACAAGTGGATAGATATGTGTCATAGAGTTGGCATAGAGTATTTTGAAATGGCGCACTTCTTTACTCAATGGGGCGCAAAGAAATGCCCCAAGATAGTGGCGAACGTAGACGGACGAGTCAAGAAAATCTTTGGTTGGAAGACTCGCGGAGCAGGTAAGAAGTACAAGGCGTTTCTTGCTGCGCTTGCTCCTTGCCTAAAAGAATATTTGATACAGAAGGGTGTTGCAGACAAAGTATTTTTCCACGTGTCCGACGAGCCGTCTACTAGAGTTATCCGGCAATACCGCAAGGCAAGCGAGATTGTCAAACAACTTTTTGGTGATTTCAAGATAATAGACGCTTTGAGTGATTATAAGTTTTATCAGAACGGATTGGTTGAATTGCCAATACCTGCCAACAATCATATCGACGCTTTTATCGGCAACGTCAAAGAACTTTGGACGTATTACTGCTGCGCACAGGTAGACAAAGTAGCCAACAGATTTTTCTCAATGCCGTCGCAGCGCAACAGGGTACTGGGTTGTCAAATGTACAAGTACGACGTCAAGGGATTTTTGCATTGGGGATACAACTTCTGGTACAAGAGGCTTTCCGTGGGCGAAGTCGATCCATTCAAGGAGACGGACGCAGGCGGATTCTTTCCATCGGGAGATTCTTTTGTAGTATATCCCGGCAAGGACGGCAAGCCTTTGGTATCTTTGAGGTTGAGAGTATTTTACGACGCTTTGCAGGATATGCGCGCGCTGCAACTTGCCGAAAGTCTTATCGGCAGAGATAAGACGCTTGAGTTGTTGGAGCAAGGCGCAGAGAAGCCTATCACTTTTGCAGAATATCCGCACAGTGACGACTGGCAATTGCAGATGAGAGAAAGAATAAACAACGCAATAAGACAAGAATTAAAGAAATAATATTTAGATTTACGTAGAGGAGAAAAATGGAAGAGAATAATACCCCTGCGGCTATGCAGGACAATCAATCGGTTGAAGGACAAGACAGTCAGGAAGCGCAACCCAAGAAAAAACGCGGAGGCTTTACCAGCAAGATAGGCTTTGTTTTGGCGGCGGCAGGATCTGCCGTAGGACTTGGCAATATATGGCGTTTTCCATATCTTGCGGCAAAATACGGCGGCGGAATATTTTTGCTTACCTACATAATTTTGGCGGTGACGTTTGGCTTTGTCTTGATGGTTGCAGAGATAGCGCTTGGGCGCAAGACTGGTATGAGCGCAATCAACGCCTTTAAAAAACTCAACAAGAAGTGGGCGTTTTTGGGCGTGCTGTGCGCAATAATTCCTATTATAATTTTACCTTATTATTCCGTCATTGGCGGTTGGGTAGGCAAATATTTCTTCACGTACGTTTCAGGCGGAGGTATGTCTGCCGCAGGAGATAGTTTTTTCAACGGTTTTATATCCTCGCCGTGGCAACCGCTTTTATTCTTCTTTATATTCGTCAGCGTGGTATTCGTCGTAGTGCTTTTCGGCGTAGAGAAGGGTGTGGAAAAGGTCAGCAAGTTTTTGATGCCGGCGCTTGTCGTGTTGACTATAGGCGTAACTATTTACACCTTGACAATGCCGGGTTCGGCTGAAGGCATAAAGTATTATTTGTTGCCTGACTTTAAGAAATTTTCTGTCAAGACAGTGCTTGCCGCATTGGGACAGTTGTTTTATTCTATGTCACTTGCTATGGGCATAATGATAACTTACGGCTCGTATATGAAAAAGCAGGATAAGATAGAATCGTCAGTGCATCAGATTGAAATCTTTGACACAGGTATTGCGTTGCTTTCGGGACTTATGATAATACCTGCGGCGTATGCTTTTTCGGGCGGTAATCCCGAGACTTTGGGACAGGGACCTGGACTTATGTTTGTCGCATTGCCAAAGGTATTTGCCAATTTCGGCAGCGTAGGCGGAGGAATATTGGGAGCGTTGTTTTTTGCTCTCGTGCTATTTGCCGCGTTGACTTCGGCAATATCTCTTATGGAGACTGTCGTGTCTATCGTCATTGACAAATTCCATTTGTCGCGCAAAAAGTCCAGTGTGATTGTATACGTCGGCACGTTGCTTTTGGGTATACCGTCGTCACTCGGCTTTGGCGTATGGAGCGCCGTTTCCGTCGGCGGAATGACAATACTTGATATGTTCGACTTCTTGAGCAACTCCATACTTATGCCTATAGCCGCCCTTTTGACTTGCGTATTCATAGGCTATGTGGTGGGGTGCAGAAATTTGACCGACGAGATAGAACTCAACGGACCGTTTAAGTTCAAAAAGTTTTTTAATGTAATGATCAAATACGTCTGTCCGATATGTATTGCCGCAATACTCATCACGTCTATTTTGGACGTGTTCGGCGTGTTTAGCATTTAACGACGGAGAAATATGATTAGATTGGCAACACCTCTTGACGTATAAAAGAAAAGAGGATTGACGTTGACAAAAATATATTGAAAAATTTTAGGAGTGAATTATGTTAAAAGATTTGGGAGTAAAACCTTACGTGTTTCCAATGCCTGTGCTTATGATTGCTACCTACAACGAGGACGGCAGCGTAGACGTTATGAATATGGCTTGGGGAGGGATTTGCGCAGAGAATATGGTCGCGCTTAATATTGACGAGGATCATAAGACGGCAGAAAATATCAAACGCGCCGGCGCTTTTACTTTGAGCGTTGCTGACGTAGATCACATTGAAGAAGCAGACTTTTTCGGCATTGCCACCGGCAATAAGATGAAAGATAAATTTGAGCGTTCAGGCTTGCACGCAGTGAAAAGTACAAGAGTAAACGCACCGATTGTCAAAGATTTTCCGTTGACTCTTGAGTGCAAAGTAGTTGAGTGCCAAAATACTGCGTACGGCTTTAGAGTGCTTGGCGAGATACTCAACGTACTTGCCGATGAAAAAGTGCTTGACGAAAGAGGACGAGTCAACCCCAAAAAACTTAACGCTTTTGTATTCGATCAGTTCCAAAGCGGTTATTACGCGATTGGTGATAAGGTCGGGCAGGCTTGGAATGCAGGCGCAAAATTGATGAAAAAATAAAATTGAAAATCAAAAATAAATGACGGCGTTTGCCGTCATTTTGTGTTTAAACATCAAATATTGTTTTTATATTCCGTTCCCCAATCCCACATTGCGTCGAGAATAGGTTTGAGCGAATTTCCGAGTGGCGAAAGAGAGTAGACTACGCGAGGCGGAACTTCTGCAAAGACCTCTCTTTCAATAAGTCCGTCGTATTCGAGCGCGCGAAGATTGTCCGTCAAGACCTTTTTGCTTATTCCCGGTATCGTCTTGGAAAACTCCGTAAATCTCTGCGGCTTATTGAGCAGATTGCGGATGATAAGCAACTTCCACTTGTTGCCTATAAGTTGAACTGTCGTCGCAACCGGACATTCGGGTAACTCTTCTCTTGTCAGCATAGATTTCTCCTATTTAATAAGATAAAAATATAATATCAAACTTTATTACGTTTGTCAATAGTTCAAAAAAGAAACTAGGTTACAAATCTATTATCCGGTAATAGAAAAGTAACGTTCTTGTATTGCTTTTTTCCTTTTGCTATACTTTGAAAGTAATCTAAGAGATTGCAAAATAAATTTTAAGGAGTTTTTTATGAACAATTTTAAAAAAGTTAGTATTACAGAAGTGACTCGTCAAGAACTTCACGACGTTCTCGGTCTTACCGGAGCAGAGGTAAGCGTAAACACATTGCCGGCAGGGGCAGGGGTTCCGTTCGTACATTCGCACAAGCAGAATGAAGAGATATATGCGATTCTTGACGGACAGGGAACCGCCGTTATAGACGGCGAAAGCGTAAGATTGAAAGCAGGAGAATGGATACGTATTTCTCCGTCGGCAAAAAGACAGTTCTTTGCATCGGCGGATACGGAATTGAAATACGTATGCATCCAAGTTAAAGAAGGCTCTTTGGAAGGTTATACATTGACTGATGCGATAGTATTATGACACAGGAAAGCAAAAGGAAGTTTTTAATAGATTACCTGCTTTCGTCAAGTAATGCGAAAGTGTCTATACCCGACGAAGCAATTTCACAAAAGAGATTGCTTCGCGCTCTCCTCAATATGAGAATGCCGCGACCTGCAAGCGCAGAGTTTTTGCAAATACTCGTCTTGCATTTGCAAGAGGAATTGAGACAAAAAGGCGTTACGGATATTGACTGCCTTACACCAATTGCGCCAGATATTTATCTTTGGAAAGGGGATATTACTACGCTGAAGTGCGACGGTGTCGTCAATGCGGCAAATTTGCAGATGCTTGGCTGTTTTTGTTTCAATCACGGCTGTATCGACAATGCTATTCATATGTTTGCGGGAGCGCAGATGCGTCTGGAGTGCGCCCAAATTATAGGCAGGCAACGTGTTCGCCGCAGATACAAAGTCAAGCAGTTTGTATCGACGAGCATATAGGCCAGGTTTTGAAAAGTCTTTGCCAAAAATGACGGCAGTCCCTTGCGGGGCTGCCGTGTATAGTTTTAGTGCGTCAGTTGCAATTTCCGTTGCATTGCCAATTGCAATTGCAGTTACAGGAGCAAGCGCAATTACAAGGCGGACAGGGCGCCATTCTCGGAACAAATGGCGTCGGGGCGGGTTGATTCACGATAGTTGTTACGAGATTGCTTGCGGTCGTAATTGGAGTATCGCCCGAGTTATCCGTAACGAGAGATAAATTAGTTATTGTTGCCATATCAGTTCACCGTCACGTCAAATTCTACTGTCACTGCGTTTCCGACGGCAAGGTCGGGCAGATCAAATCCCGTCTGGGGATTATATGCAGGGTATGCTACGTTGTTTATCTTTACGCTGCCGCCAACGAAAGTCGTGCCGGCAGGTATTGCGTCGGTGAATACGAGGTCTGTTTTTTCAAGCGTACCTGTATTAGTGATTACCGAAGTGTAGTGCAAGTTGTCGCCTTTGACGGCAAAAGCCTTGTCTACGCTCTTGACGTTGGTCAGTCTGTTGGAGATTATCTGCACGGATACGGTGTTGGTATTTTCAGAGAAATTGACGTTGCCTCTGTTGGGATCGTTGACGGTGTAGTTGAGCGTGGCGAAGTCCGTCACCGGAGTTTGCGTCATTGGGTTGTTTGCCTGCACGGTATACGCTACCGTCACCGCCTGACCTGCATTGAGTGCAGGCAGAGCAAAGCCAGCAACAGGATCGTAAGTCGGCTGAGATACGCCGTTGACCTCTACGCTTCCGGGGACATAAGTTGCGCCGTTGCTCATAGCGTCTTTGAAGACGAGATTGAACAGTTGCGTCTGCGAATTGTTGGTTATCACAGCGGTGTGCTTTGAAGTTTCGCCCTCTTGCAAAAATGTCTTGTCACCGCTTTTTACCTTTGGCACGGAGTAGGTCAGCACCTCGGTGTTGACTATATTACTGTCAAGATTTGCCGCTATCGTCTGTCCGTCCGGCAAGACGTAGTTGAAGGCAATATTGGATTGATTGGGTATTATCATATATTATCTCCTTAATTTATTTGTACCTGAAAGGTTATGGTCGCGCTTGCCTGCGGCGTCAGGTTCGCCACAAAGAATCCCGTCTCGGGGTTATAGGCAGGGTAACTTACTCCGTCGATTTTCACCGAGCCGTTGACGAAGGTCGTACCCGCAGGTATTTCGTCTTTGAATATAACGTCGGTCACAGGCACGCTGCCAGTGTTTTTAATCACGGAAGTATAGTTGAGAATATCTCCTTTGACTGCAAAAGCCTTGTCTACGCTCTTGACGTTGGTCATCTGGCGGAAGATTATATACACGGCTACCGGATTTGAGTTGGAGAAACTCGTAGCGGAGTATCCCGCAAATGGGAAGAATTCATAGTCGACTCTGGCGATATTGAATATCGGATTGACGGCAGGTAGAGAATTGACGGTCACTTTGAAAGATACTGTGACGGTTTGATTTGGCGCAATCGTGGGAATTACGACAGGCAATGCGCCTGCGTATTGAACGCCGTCTACGGTCACGGAGTTAGCCACCAATGTCGTCTCGGGCGGCAGCATATCGTTGACAGTCGCATTGACTGCGTCTACAGTGCCAGTATTTTGTATCTCAAGAGTATAGGTTATTTCTTCGCCTACGTCGGCGTAAGTTTTGTCTGCGGATTTGGTCACTGTAAGATTTGCGCCTTTGCTGTCGATTTGCAATGCGAGAGCGTTGGGCACGTAAAGGTCTCCGTCACTTGTAAATCTGACGACCGCGCTCGTTTGACTTGCCGCCAATTTGTCTGATACGTCTACGGCGGTTATGTCCCAACCCTGACGGCAGGCGGAAGTATTCGTGCCTGCGGCGGCGTTGGCGTTACGCGTGCCGAAAGTACCGCTTGTGTCGAGCGTTCCGTTTGAATTATTGATTTGAGAGGCAAAGAAATTGTCGACTGGGTTGTTGGGTCCAGACAGTTCTTCAAGGTCGGCTACGCTTTGCCCAAAGAGCATCTGGTCTCCCTCAAGGACTGCGTCGCCCTCCTGCGCCGAGACGAATATCTTACCTGTGATTGGCAGGACTTCAGGCGTAAGGAAGTTGGATATTGTGATAGTCGTACTTCCGGTATTGGGAGATACGACCGCGCCGCCGCTATAAATCGTGAGATTTCTCAAAGTTTGATTTACGTCTTCATACGCTACTGCAAGCGTCCAGCCGGCGTGATTTGTGTCAGCAGTCCTGTCGTCAAGCGCCTCTATTAGGGCGGGCACGCCTTGCACTGAATACGTTCCGCTTAGAGCGGCTTGCACTTGAGTAGTTACGTTTGCCGTTCGCACGTAGAATCCCACCGTGATGTCTCCGGCAGGTATATTGAAAGTTTGAGACGTCGCAGGGTCGGGCGCTATACTGAAATCGCCTAAAGGCGTGGCGAGTATGACGCTGTTGTTGGTCAAAGCGGTAATATCGTTGACTGACGAGCGGCAAAGTCCGCCCCATACGAGTTCGGCGTACAGTACCGTTGCGCCGGCAGGCAGGTTGAGAATGGCAGCGGAGCCGTTCTGCGCATAGTCAAGAGAAGTGCCGGCAGGGAACGTACCCACTTGCAGAGCAGTATTCAGGGTAATAAAAGCGCCTATAGAGCCTTCTGTACCGGGGGCGTTTTGATTGGGGGCTTTGCTTAATCCCAGCGTGTTGCCTGTAAATATTATTCCGCCTTTTTTGACGTCGGAATATCGTTGAATGAAAGGCATATTGATCTCCTTATAAAAAATTACTGCATATCCACTCCGGCTTTGAGCAGGGGTAAATATGTAGCAAAATAAAGTTGATTATGTCTTTCTGCTTCATTATATGAAAGAGTTTTGTACAGCGTTACTGTCACTCAATAATAATGACTGTATGTCAATAAAAATCGACGATTATCAAAAAAATCAATCTTGACAAATTACTCAATTTGTAATACTATAAAACTATCTCAATATTAAAGGTGGGAAGGGGTATTATGAATACAATTATTACGATTGGACGTGAACTTGGCAGCGGCGGACGCACTATTGGCAGAACTGTCGCTATGAAATTCGGTATACCTTATTACGACAGAGAAATAATCGACAAGACCGCGGAAGAGTCGGGCTTTGCCATTGATTTCGTCAAGTCGCAAGAGCAAAAAATCAGCGCGTATTACAAACTGTGTATGGGTATGAGTTACGGCTACGGCAATCAAATTCTGTCTCTATCAAGTCAGATATATCAAGCGCAAGTAAAAGTCATAAAAGAACTTGCTGAAAAAGGTCCCTGCGTGATCGTCGGACGTTGCGCCGACTATATTCTCAAAGACAGAGATGACCTTTTGAGAGTATTCGTATATTCGGATATAGAGCATCGTATAAAGCGCGCGGTAAGTTCTTACGGAATGAACGAGCAGACTGCCAAAAAGGAGATCCAAAAGTCGGATAAAGAACGCGCAAGACACTACAACCTTTTTACAGACAATACTTGGGGCTCAAGAGAAAATTACGATTTGATGCTTGACAGCGGTTATTTGGGCTTGGAAAAATGCGCGGACTTGATTTGCGAAGTGGCAAGCCAACGGAAGTAGGGTCAAGAGGTAGAGAAGAAGTAAAAGATGTCATAGGTGAGCGCATTTTTGTCAATAGGCAAAATAAAAAAAGAGAAGCGGTGAACTTCTCTTTTTAAAAGCAACCTATTTGACTTTTTGGTGCGGTCACCGCGACTTGTAAGGAGCAACGCGACGGAATAGCGAGCAAGCAAATGCGTCTCGTGCGAGCGTCACAAATTCGGACGGTCATAGGTGAACGCATTTTTTGTCAATAGGCAAAATAAAAAAAGAGAAGCGGTGAACTTCTCTTTTTAAAAATAGCCTACTTGACTTATTGGTGCGGTCACCGGGACTTGAACCCGGATGGTCTCCCATACGCCCCTCAAACGTACGCGTCTGCCTATTCCGCCATGACCGCAAATCATTGCATAAGTAATGATATATTAAATATCTTAAGTTGTCAAACGTTTTTGAATATTTTCTTAAAAATGATTTGAAGAGGTCAAAATTGCTTTAATGGCAGGCTTTTAAAATTTGGGGATATTTACATAACTATATAATATGCGGAGCGCGCTGACGTTCTGCCTTGTAAAGTCAGCGGAGTTGACGTAGGGATACCGCTCAACGTAAGTTTTATTTATCCCAATTCAAAATACGGCGTCGGAGTAGGCGTCAAGTTGAGGGAAGAAGGTTTTGCCATCGACGGCGCAGAGTATGTTGCCGACGTAAAGTCAAATAAAAGAAAGAAATTATATTCTTTTCTGTCTTCCTTATTGCGACTGGTCTTTATTATATTGATTATAATAATTATTATTAAAGCAATAATAGGCTAGTGGATTTTATAAATCGGATTAGACCTCTCGACTTTGCTCGAGGTGACGGGGCGAGTGTCAATGACATAAGCATATATATCAATTTGACAAAAGCGTTTGTGGGGAGAGAATCGCAACCCCCAACTCTTTTGTTTCTTTTCTTGGCAAGAAAAGAAAGTATATGGTTGGACTTCGCCCTACCGACCAAACGAAAATGTCGCAAGGCTCCATTTTGTCAGTACTTTTTAAATGGATGAGATTTCTCCACGGCGCTACGCTCTGGTCAAAATGACAGATATGATATTATGCGCTTTACTTCTTAAACGGCAAAAAGTCGCTGTCCTCAAGTCCATCTGTGACGAATGGGTGCTCTAGGAGGGAAGCCGACTTTAGGGCGTTGTAGCCGTACTTCTGTCGTATCTCGTCGAGAGACTTGTCAAGTCGGCGGAGTTTCTGCGTTCTTTCGTCGTCAAACAATGACAATTGCATCACCTCGTCACCCTTGGATAGGTCAAAAGCCGTCACGGATAGCAATCTTATTGGATTGGGGTGTTTTATAGAGTCGAAAATCTCCATTGCTTGATCGCACAGGCAACTTGCCGAATTGATTTTGAAGGGAAGTTTTGTTTGTTTACCCATATACGTCAAGTCGTTGTATCTCACGCCGAGATGTATTCCGCCAGCCACAAATCCGTATTTTCTCAATCTCACTGCGACCATTTCGCTCAACGCCATTACCACGGCTTTGACTTCGTCTCTGGAAGTCACGTCCTTTGGCATAGTGGTGGAGTTACCCACGCTTTTGGGAATATGTTTGTTATAATACAGTCTTACTTCTTCGTCGTTGATACCGTTGGCGTTGTCATACATTTTTTGTCCGTTGACGCCGAATTTATCTACCAATATTTTTGGATTTGTGTTTGCAAGATCGCCAATAGTGACGATACCCAGACCTTTTAGTTTATCTGCCGTTTTTCTGCCTATCATAAGCATATCTCCCACGTCCAGTCCCCACACTTTTTTCTTAAAGTTGTCGGGGGATATTACGGTAGTTGCGTCGGGCTTCTTCATATCCGAGCCGAGTTTTGCAAAAACCTTGTTGAAAGACACGCCCACAGATATTGTTATACCTATTTCTTTTTTGATACGCTCGCGTAGTTCTTCTGCAATTGCCGTCGCGCTTTTGAAAAGTCGCATAGACCCAGTGACGTCAAGCCAACATTCGTCGATGCCAAACGGCTCTACGCGGTCGGTATATTGGCAATATATATCAAATATTTTGTCGGAGTAATACACATATTTGTCATATTGGGGAGGTACAAGCACGAGTTGAGGACATTTGCGCTTTGCCTCCCAGATGACCTCACCGGTTTTGATTCCACACTCCTTGGCCTTTTGATTTTTTGCTAAAATAATTCCGTGCCGCTTATCGGGATTACCCGATACGGCAACGTACTTGTCCTTTAGGCTCGGATCGAGCATACACTCGACTGAAGCATAAAAATTATTGGCGTCACAGTGAAGTATTTTTTTCATAATTATATTTTAACGCTTTTAATATAATAATGCAAACATTTGTTCATATTATTTTAAAATTTTATTGGAAAATTTTGGATTAAACAGTATCAAATAGAGTTTTATATGTATACATATAAATAATAGCAGATAATAGTCCGATATTACGCTTGCAAATTTTTTTTATTATGCTAAAATATTATGTGGATAAAATTTTTATACCATTAAGGAGGATTTAGTTGTGGCAGAGAAGAAAACCCCTGCAAAAACCTCGGCAACGGCTAAGAAAGCCGAGCCTGTAAAGAAAACGACTGCGGCAAAGAAGACTGAGCCGGCAAAGAGCGCGACTGCGGCAAAGAAGACCGTTACTGAAGAAGCCCAAACCGCAAAGGGGGGGGGTAGTGCGTCATTTGCGCAAAGAAAGACTGTAAATAGAAAATCGGAGACAGAAGTAAGCGCGGCTTTGGCGGCTGCAAATGCAGAGTCTCCAAAGAAGAAGGCAAAGGCGGAAAAAGCGCCTACTATGGTTGCCGATAAAAAGGCTGAAAAGAAAAAGCAAAGCGTAACGTCAAAGCACGACGACAGCACTTCGGGAGGCGCAAGAGCAATATCTTTGGATAAAAATAAGAAGATAATTATTATTTGCGTTGCCGTAGTGGCTTGTCTTGCAATACTTTTGACTATGATATTGAGCATAAGGGCGTGTACGTCAGGCGGAAAAGGAACTTATGCAGATATCTTTAAAAATACAACGGAAGTAGGTTATTCCGCAGAATATCTCGGCGAAGTAGACAGAAAGATCCCAACTGAAATGAAAAACGGCGGATTGGCGCAAGGATATCCTACGTACGGTTCTACTCAAAACTTGACGACGGAGCAGAAAAATGCAGTAATAGCCGAGAGTTGGCAACTGTGCTCTATAAATACCAGAATAGGTAGCAACGGTTATCCAAAAGGAACTTATGATTCAATGGATGCAAACGGAAACCTCTATCTAGACGGAGTAGCAACCGGTCAAAAATTATATAAGCATACGGCTTCTGTAGGTATGTATATGGGTGACGTCTCTGACAGCGAACCTGCTATAGTCAAGAACATTACGTTGAGACATAGATATTCAAATTCATACAGTTTGACAGGAATGTACGCTCCTGCCGGAGAGGTCATTAAGATAGAGATGAGCCAAGCGGATATGGAAGCGAGCGGAGGTATTCTCGTTCATATCGGTCAAGCGCTCTACAACACGAAGGCAAACAATATTTGGCCGGCGAGAAACATCAACCGTATGCCTGTCATACTCAACTCTATGAAGGTAAACAAGGACACTGCGACTTATGACGAAAAAACTCAAACTTATACTGCATACGTAGGCTCTTTCCTTGGCGGTCCGATATATATACATAATACCAACGTAACGGTAGACGTCAAAATTTCCGGTGGTGTGAGATATACTCACTTCATCTTGGGATATACGACGGAAGACGAGTATAATGAGAACGCAAAGTCATCGGCTCCTTATTTTGACTTGGAAGTATGGGACGGCGGCGTGCTTCACTCGGGTCCGAAAAAGTGCGCAGGAATTTCGACGTATGAAGAAGTTCAAAAAGCAGGCGTGCTTTGGGAAAAGATATCTTTGGTATCTAATTACGCCCGCAATAAGAGAGAAGGCATAGTATTCTTATACGATCCGTTCGTAGCGGCAGGCGCGGCGGTTGCTTTCCCCGGACAGCAGAGCGTCAACTGTCCATCCGGTTGGATGTCGGGTTCGCTTAAGGTTGACTCTTTTATCAGAGGCGGCGCTTGGGGTAATATGCACGAATACAATCACAATTTCCAAGGTTATGGAATATCCAGCGTCGGCGGAGAAGTCACCAACAATGCGCTCAACCTTGTTGAATACAGTTGGTTCACGTATATATCTTCCGCAAGAACAATAGCATCATACGGCGGAGGCGGCTTGTCGGGTTGGAATTGCTATACCAGCGCTAGTTGGGCGGTAAAGCAAATTTGCGGAGATTCGGATGTAAATCCCGGCAATCCGTTGTCAATGTATGCGGTTTTGCTTCACAATTTCGGACAGGACAGTTTTCTCAATACCACAAGAACAAGCGGCACAGATGCATATTTTACCGCTTGGAGCGAGACGGTTCATCAAGATATGACGTATTACGCCGAGCAAATTGCAAAAGTTTTTAATGGACGATTCGGCGGATATCCCGATATGAGTGCTGATGCAAAGGCGAAAATGAAGAGCAAAAACTATCCTATGTTTGTGCCTATTGCTTCCGTATACCAGACAGGTAGAAGTTATAATTACGATGGCGAAAAGAAATATATCAGCACTCAACAGCCATTCGTAATACAATACGGCGAGGAATTTGATATCGACTTGTCAAGATATACAGTTGGCAGTGGCGGCATTTATCAAAGCGGTAGCGTGGTTATACCCGAAAGATTCAGTTATACCGTCAAGAGCGTGGCTGCGCAAGACGGACAAAAGATAAACGGTACTCTCAAGAAAGTTGACGATATGCATTATACCTTTACGCCTAATAAAGAAATTTTGTCGGGCAAGATAATTGCAACCTTGGAGATCAAGGACACTCAAGGCGAATATACCAACATTGACAACGTGGATTTGATACTCGAATTTGAGCAGTCTCACGAGATGAATAAGAACGTCGTTCAGCGTACGACCTACACTTATGCAGACGGCGAGGGATATACTGATGCGGTTGCCGCTTACGAGGCAGGATATGCGGGATATGCTCAAAAGATCGAAGGTGACAATATCAATAGAACTCAAAATAGCAATACCGACGTTTGGTACACCAATCAAGAGGGTGATGTGGTTCCAAAGAACGGCATTGTTGAGATAAAAGGTAAATTGCAAGCAACGGCAGACGGAAAATACCGTATTGCAGTGAGAGGTAGATGGAATATTGCTTTGTATATCAAAGTCAATGACGCAAAAGAATATATACTTGCGGCGTCTTCCAAGACGGACACCGGTACGAATATCAATGACGCAAACAAAGTTCCGCATTATGATCTCGAACTCAAGAAAGACGATTGGGTATACTTCAAAGAAGTATTGGTCACAAGTATGAACGGCAACAGAGCAAGTTTTATAGGACTTGGTTTCAACAAGTTTGAGGACCCGATGCCTATACTCGATGCCAACGGCGATCCTTTGCTTGATGGAGCGGGAAATCCGATAGAGACTCCCGAGACAATTTCGTTGAGTTACGCAGTAGGTTATAGAGAAGACTATGAAGAGATAGAGAAGCACTTCACGTCGGAGTATCACTATAAGAGAGAATATACGTATAATTATAACTACAACTATATGTATAATGATAAACAGTCTTTGTATGGAGATATGGTCAACTACGTACCTTGGGCAAACAACTATGAACTATACGCTCCCGAACATCTCGTAGACGGCGATTTGAGCACCTTTATTCATACGCAAACGATTTCGCCGCAAAAGCCGTTTATCTTCACTATCGATATGGGTAAGGAGATAACAGCCAACAGAATGTACGTCAATACGCAGTCAAGAGCGGACTATAGATATCCAAAAGATTTCAGATTGCTGGGTAGTCTTGACGGAGAGAAGTTCTTTGAGATTGGAAGTTTCACTGACGTACCTATCATTAGCAACAACAGAATCGTAGTCGACTTTGAATTGACGACGTTCCGTTATTACCAAATGATTATAACTAAGTCGTCAAATAATCTCATAATAATCAATAGAATTGATTTTATGGAGCACTATGAGCAATTAGGCGGCGCTAAGTATTCCATTGACAATGAGATGTTCAAGTATGGCGGTAAGTGGAGTTCTCAATCCACGACGGCAAGTTTTGGACACGTCGCTGTCGGACAAAAGGGCGCTACGGTAGAATTTACTTTCGAGGGCAACAGATTGGCTCTGCTATCCTCGTCGTTGTACGGCAAAGACTTTGAAGTGACTATAGACGGCAAGACGGTGACGTCAGATCCGTTTAAGAATCTTGCAGGTGAGCGTACAGTCGTGTCGTTTATGTCTCCAGAAATTGCTCAAGGCAAGCATAAGGTCAAAGTCAAATGTAAAAAGAAGAATTGCAGCATTGATTCGTTTGTCTTCTGGCAAGCGGCAGAGACCGAGTAGAGTAGGTAATTACCAAACGGTTTTGGCACCGCCCATTATGGGCGGTGTTTCTATTTATTGAATTACGATAAAAATATATTGACATTTTCTATATTCTTATACTATAATTTAATTGATATTAAATTTAATTTATGAAGGAGTTCTTTATGAATGACAAAAAAGTTGCTTGGCTTTTGCGAGTAGCAATTATTATCGTAGGTTTATTCGGCATTACAGTATGCGCGTTTTGGTGGCCGTTTAGCATATCTTTATCGGCAATTGGTATAGATAAAAGTTTGGCTTCGATTACAGGGGAGCAAATGGTGGAGTTTTGGTTGCAGTTTGCATTTTATCAGGCGGCATCTTTGCCTTGTTTTGTGATATTGGTATTTGCTTGGCTTGTGACAAATCGCATAAGCAAAGGACAGTTTTTTGCGTTAAGCACTGCAAAATTTATAAATATATCGGCTTTGATGCTCTATATAGATTTAGGTATCTTCTTGATAGGCAATTTGGTATTTATGTTTTTGAATTGGAATACCTTTGCAATAATGTATTATTTCTTGGCGGCGATAGGCTTTGCCGTGGCAATTTGTATGAGCATAATCGCATATTTCGTCAAGAGATCGGCAGAACTTAAAGAAGAGACGGAAGGTATAATATGATAGTAATAAATATAGACGTGATGTTGGCAAAAAGAAAAATGAGCGTAACTCAACTCACTCAAAGAGTGGGCTTGACTATGGCAAACGTTTCGCTTTTGAAAAACGGCAAGGTCAAGGCTATAAAACTTTCCACCCTTAACAAAATCTGCGAAGTCTTAGACTGTCAGCCTGCCGATATATTAGAATACTTGCCAGACGAGGAAGCGTAGGGGGTATTTCGACAGCAGCGAAGCGGAGAAATCTCAAAAAAATATACAGAAAAAAATACGGATTAGATTAATTAGGAGTGGCAATATGTCTGTAGTTGAAAGCGAAACCGTTGACGGCGTTGCGGTAAACGAAAATCAATTAAAGTTGCTTATAAGCGACCACCTTGATTTTAATGACGAATACAATCATTTGCTTTGTTTGCAGAATAAAATAAATTCATATCTCGGCTTTATTGAAAACCGTCAATATTGCGAAATATATCCCGATTATAAAGTTGATAGCGTAGTTATTGAAATTCATTTCAAATATAACATAACCGATAATTGCAAAAAGTTCATTACGGTTGTAAATAACCAAATAAGCGAAATGAGCGTTGTTTGTATTGCAGTTGAAAGTCGGTAAATTCTTTATGCGAAAATAAAAGTTAAATTTCAATTTAGATTACTTTGTTGGCATAATTATGTATAGAAAAACACTCTCGGAAATTTGTCCAAGAGTGTTTTCTCATCGCTTGAAAGTGCAACTCTTAAAAATTCAGTTTTTTTATTCCCTATGGGAAGTGCGCTTTATCGTCCTTGCTTTAATCCTGTGAAATACACCATTATTCGCCGTATTTTTATATTAACTATATAATATATTACAGTTGAAGACTTTTGAGATATTGCTTGAGTCCGTCTTTTAGTTTTTCGTCTCTCAAGCCGTATTCAACGGTTGCTTGAATATAGCCCAATTTATCGCCGACATCGTATCTTCTTCCTTCAAAGGTATAAGCGAATACGCCTGTGGAATCTGCAATTGTCTGAATTGCGTCGGTCAGGCATACTTCGCCGTTTGGCATAGCGGGTGTGCGTTTGAGTATATCAAATATATCTGGTGTGAGAATATATCTGCCGATACTTGCCAAGGTTGAGGGGAGTTGATCGATTTTAGGCTTTTCCACGAGACGAAGCACTTCAGTATATTTGCCTTTGGTTGCGCCCGGCTTGACAATGCCGTATTTGCTTGCTTCCTCTCTAGGCACGTCTTGACAGCCGAGTATAACTTTGCCGGTCGTGTCATACGCGTCAATGAGTTGTTTCAGACAAGGCTTTTGGGGATTGTAGATAATGTCGTCTCCGTAAAGCACTGCAAAAGGCTCGTTGCCTACGAATGCCTCTGCTTCAAGCACTGCCATACCGCTGCCGTTCATTTCCTTTTGGCGTACGTAATATATATGCGCCATATTGGATATGTCTCTCACTTGCTTGAGATATTCATCCTTTTTGGTACGCATAAGCAATTGCTCAAGTTCTACAGATATATCAAAGTGGTCTTCGATACATTTTTTGTTTTTGCCAAGAATTATTAAGATTTCCGTAATGCCGCTGTTTACCGCTTCTTCCACCACGTATTGCAGGGTGGGGGTGTCGACGATAGGCAACATCTCTTTTGGTATTGCCTTTGTTGCAGGCAAGAATCTTGTGCCAAAACCGGCAGCCGGAATTACGGCCTTTTTGATTTTTGTCATATTTCCCTCTATTATAGAAGACTCTTCTTAGTTACTGCGGCAATCTTACTCGCGTCACTTAATCAAAGTCTCTTGATGTATAATATTTTTTGTGTTTGTATAATAATTATATTTTATAACTATTATATACTATTAAACTATATAAATCAATGTTTACACAAATTTTTCCAAAAATTTTGCATAAAAGGTATTGACAAGGTCAAAAATAGTGATATAATAAAACAAAGGTCAAAGAAAGTCAAACATAAAATTTGACAAAAGGAGGTTGAGATGGCAAACGTATCCGACGAAATCGAGCAGTTTATACTTTCGATATTTTCAGATGACAGTCTTAAATTGTCGCGAAATGATTTGGCGCATTATTTTTCTGTCGCGCCTAGTCAGATAAATTACGTTTTGTCGACGCGTTTTAACCTTGACAAAGGCTACGTCATTGAGTCAAAAAGAGGCGGCGGAGGTTTTATTACCATCGTCAGAATAAGCGAAGACAAAGAGGATACTCTTTCCGCCATATTGCAAGAAATTGAAGGAATCGACGCGCTCTCTTTCAACAGGGCAAATTGCTTTTTACAGAGATTGGAGAGAGACGAGATAATCACCAAGCAGGAGAGTGATATTATCAAAAACGCTATCAGCGACAAGGCGATGGGCGTCGTTACTCACAGCGCTAGCGCGCGTAAAAACATATTTAAAGAAATATTGATAGGATTGATCAGGAGGTAAGAAGATATGCTTTGTGGGCTTTGCAAAAAAAGACCTGTGGAGGCTATTGTTAAGACAGACGAGGGAACCGCAAACCTCTGCGGAATGTGTTTCCAAAGATACAGAATGCTCAAGGCTACGGGGGAGATAGAAGGACTGTTAGACTATTTTTATATGTTTGACGAATTTAATCCGGTTACTGCGTACGCAGTGCGTACGAGCGAAATGTGTTGTCCTTCTTGCGGAACTAATCTAAACGCAATCAAAAAGGAATATAAGTTTGGCTGTTCTAAGTGTTACGACTTCTTTTCCGACCAAGCCGATGGGTATTTTGAAGAATTGGAAGGACAAGAATATAAAGGCAGATACTTTGGATATGAGAGCAAAAAGAATCAGAGCAGAAAACTGTCGGAGATGACTATAGATGACCTACCGCTCTTGATGAGAAAGTTGCAAGAAGCGAGAGACAATCAAGAGTTGTCCAGAGCCCAGGCAATTGATAGGCGCATACAGCAACTCAAAGGGGGCAAACAATGAATATTCAAGACATTGTAGTTTCAAGTAGAATAAGGTTTGCCAGAAATATCAATGATTTGCCGTTCCCTCACTTGCTTGCAGGCAACGAAGCAAGACTTCAAGAATTTTTGAACACTGTTCAAAATGTGTGCGCAAGCAAATTTGACGGTGATTTATATACCGTCAACAGTATGAACATAGGCGGCAATCTTTGTGAGGGTGCGGGTGATTACGTTTTGACTATGCTTGTCGAAAATCATTTGATCAGCCCAGCGCTTGGCAGAAGTAAGTTGGGCGGAGCCATCATAAGTAAAGACAAGACCATATCAGTTATGTTCAACGAAGAGGATCACTTGCGCGAGCAATGTATATTGGAGGGTTTTCGTCTCAAAGAGGCATATGAAAGATTGCTGGAAGTCGACTTGGCTTTGCACGACAGACTGGATAT
The DNA here is from genome assembly GCA_029060025.1 of Clostridia bacterium. Taxonomy (GTDB): domain Bacteria; phylum Bacillota; class Clostridia; order Christensenellales; family UBA3700; genus RACS-045. The sequence goes on from JAIDUV010000007.1 coordinate 52,108, forward strand.
TGCCTACAAGAAGGGGCTTGGACACCTTACGGCTTGCCCCACCAATCTAGGCGCGGGTATGAGAGCGTCGGTGATGATGTTCTTGCCGGCATTGGATTTGGGCGGAGACTTGAGACGGCTCATCAAGAAATACGCCGCAGAAGACGTGACTATAAGAGGCGTCTACGGCGAAGGCAGCGAAGCAAAGGGCTTTATGTATCAGATATCCAACCAAGCGGCAGTGGGCTGGAGCGAAGAGCAGATTATTGCCAAAGTTGAGAGCGTAGTCAGAGAATTATGTCAACTTGAAGAGCAGGCAAGGCGGGCTATCTGGGACAGAAAGGGCGTGGATATAGAGGATCAGATAATGCGCGCTTACGGCACGTTATTGTTTGCAAGAGTACTTGGCTCTGACGAGTTTATGATAAATATTGCCAACGTAAAGTTGGGAGTGGGGTACGGACTGCTCAAGTTGGATATACCTTCTATCAACAGGCTTATTCCAAAAGTATTGCCTTACACGCTTTCTGTAAAGGCGGGTAAAAAACTCTCTCCTCACGAGCGGGATATAATGAGAGCAAAGATAGTGCGAGAAGCGTTGCTCGCCTGTAAAACAAAGTAGAAAAAATTTCTTGATTTGCGAAGGGTACGCAAATAATAGGAGTATATAAAATGGAAAGATTTGATGAAGAATGTAACAAAATTTTAAAGACTGCGGAAATGCTTGCAATGAAAAGCGGCGGAGTTGTGGGAACGGAGCATTTGCTTTGCGCCTTCACTTATCACGAGAATTGCCCTGCGACAAAGATTTTGGCAAGACACGGAGTTGACAAGAGCATAGTCAAAGAGTTTTTGCCAACTGACGGCAGATCTTACGTGTCGTGCGAATATTCTCCAAGGGTAAAGGAGTGTCTCAACACTGCCGTAATGCTGTCCAACAGAGTGGGGATGCGATATGCAAATTCGCTGTTGCTTTTGATAGCCACGCTTCAGGACAGGACGTCTTTTGCGTGCCGAGGACTTATGGCAATGGGAGTGTCTCCTGAGGATATAGGCAACGACGCTCTTGACGTGCTCAATGGGGCGGCTAGAAAGAGCAGACCGTCTTCAGCGAGCGAAAGGTCAAGCAAGGACGGCGCTAAAGGTCAATATTCTTCAGAAGAATACGGCGAAGACGACTCTGAAGACGCATTGTCAGGGCTTGGCGAAGATATGACGCAAAAGGCTAAGGACGGCAAACTCGATCCCGTCATAGGCAGAGACGAAGAAATTCAGCGCATAATAGAGATACTTTCGAGAAGAAAGAAAAACAATCCCATCTTGATAGGCGAGCCGGGCGTAGGTAAGAGCGCGGTAGTCGAAGGACTTGCGCAGGCAATCATAGAGGGAAAAGTACCCGAGCAACTCAAAAACAAACGTGTCTTTTCATTGGATATGGCAAGTCTGCTTGCCGGCACGAAGTATAGAGGCGAATTTGAAGAGAGGCTCAAGAAGGCTATTGAACAACTCAACAAAAGAGGTGATACGATACTATTTATCGACGAGATTCACACGATAGTAGGCGCTGGTAGTACGGAGGGCAGTATGGACGCCGCCAATATCCTCAAGCCTCAACTTGCAAGAGGCGAATTGCAGACGATAGGCGCAACCACTTTGGAGGAGTATCGCAAATATTTTGAGAAAGACAGCGCATTGGAAAGAAGATTTCAGACAGTCACGGTAGACCCGCCGTCAGTCAGCGACACTATTACTATACTTCACGGCTTGAAGAGTAAGTATGAAGAGCACCACGGCGTGCAGATTACCGACAGCGCAATAGTTGCGGCGGCAGTGATGAGTGATAGATATATCAACGACAGATTTTTGCCTGACAAGGCAATAGACCTCATTGACGAGGCTGGCTCTCGCAAGAGAATACACGGCTCTTCTTTGCCGCAAGAGATACAAAAGATAGAAGACGACATCAAAAAGGCGGAGAGCACTATCAAGACTTATGTCGATATGACGGAATACGGCAAAGCCGAAGAAGTCAAAAAGTATAAAGCAGAACTTGAGCAAAGACTCAAAGAAGAGCGCAATAAATGGGCTATCGACACGAGCGCAAGCAATATGAGTATCGACGAGACGGATATTGCCAATATCGTATCGTCTTGGACTAAGATACCTGTGACAAAACTCACGCAGAGCGAGAGTGAGAAACTCTTGGGTATGGAAGATATCTTGAAGAAGAGAGTAATTGGACAGGACGAGGCTGTCGAGGCAATTTCTCGCGCAGTCAGAAGGGCAAGAGTAGGCATCAAGGACCCTAAGAGACCGATAGGCTCGTTTATATTCTTCGGACCAACCGGCGTAGGCAAAACGGAGTTGACCAAGGCGCTTGCAGAAGCAATCTTCGGTGACGAAAATCTTATGATAAGAGTGGATATGTCGGAGTATATGGACAAAGTCAGCGTGTCCAAACTCATTGGCTCGGCGCCCGGTTACGTCGGCTTTGAAGAGGGCGGACAGTTGACGGAAAAAGTAAGGAGAAAGCCCTATTCCGTAGTGCTCTTTGACGAGATAGAAAAGGCTCACCCCGAAGTGTTCAATATCCTGTTGCAAATCCTTGACGACGGCGTATTGACGGACTCTCACGGCAGAAAGGTCGACTTCAAGAATACGATAATCATTATGACGTCCAACATAGGCGCAAGCGAAATCAAGGCTACGGCAAGACTAGGCTTTGGCGCAAAAGAAGCAAGCGACGATTACGAGAATATGCGTCAGGCTCAAATGCAGGCTCTCAAAAAGACGTTGAAGCCGGAGTTTATCAACCGTATCGACGATATTATCATTTTCAGACCGCTGCAGGACGAGGATATGTCAAAGATAATTTCCGTAATGACGGCTTCGCTCAAAAAGCGTCTTGCAGATAAGGACATCAATATCGAGGTCAGCGACGAGGCAATGAAACTTATCGTCGCAAAGGGCGCAAATAAAGAATACGGCGCAAGACCGCTTCGCAGAGCGTTGCAGAGAATGATTGAGGACGAACTTAGCGAGCGTATTCTCAAAGGCGAATTTGCAATCGGAGACCATATTGATATTGACGCTGACGGAGAGAAACTTACGTTTAAGAAGCAAGACAATGCGTAAAAGGACTTTTTGGTAAGTATCTAATTTGCAAAGGGGAGAAAATGAAAAAGACATATAAATCAATATCACTATTATTAGCCATTGTGCTGATGAATATTTGTTTATTCGCATTTGTCGGTTGCGCAAAAAAATATGACGATAATATACCTGTCAAAGAAGGATATTTGCGTACGGCAGATATACGCATAAGGGACATCTCCGTAGTCATAGACGACGGCAAATATTATATGTACGGTATGTACCCTTGCTCGGTAGAAGACGGCGGATACGCTTGTTACGTAAGCGAGGATTTGCAATATTGGGAAGAGACTCCGCACGACGTGTTCTTGGCAGATTGGGACAAGAATTTTGAAGGCACGAGTTGTTTTTGGGCGCCCGAAGTCCATAAGTATAATGGCAAATTTTATCTGTTTGGCACCTATCTTTCTCCGACCACAGGCAATAGAGGGACAGGCGTATTTGTGTCTGACAGTCCTTTGGGAGAATTTCAACTCATATCAGACGGACATATTACGCCTCACGAATGGAATTGTATTGACGCGACCTTATATATTGACGAAGACGGACAGCCTTGGACGGCATTTGTTCACGAGTGGGTGGACGAGGGCGAAGGCTCAATGTGTGTGGCAAAACTTTCTGACGACCTCACTCATATAGTAGGCGAAGTCAAGACTGTATTTTATGCCAAAGACCCGCTTTGGTCAAATAACAAAGTTACGGACGCTCCGTATTTTTATAAGACAAAAGACGGCAGATTGCTTATGCTTTGGTCCAACAGCGATTTGCTGGACAATTACGCCGTGGGTATAGCGTATTCAAAGGACGGCAAGGTAGACGGCGAGTGGAGACATCAGGCTACGCCGCTGTATTCTAAGAATACTAAGTATGCAGAGGACGGCGGTCATCCAGTCGTATTTGAAGATATGCAGGGCAATCTTGTACTAGGTTTTCATTCCCCGGGCTTTGTCAACGACAAGAGCGAAAGAGTAGAACACGCTTGTTTTTATAAGTTGAAAGATACCGGCAAAAGTCTAAAAATTATAGGGCAGTTGTTTGTTCCTTAATTTAGTTAACCATACTATGTTGATTATATGGCATAGAGCGCTGTCGAGAGGTTTCTAATTGTTGGAGATTTCTCGACTTCGCCACTCTTTGCTCAGTAGACGCGCAAAGTTTGAAATTTTTCTACCGTAAATTTTATTAAATTTTTTCACAAAATTTTCCAAACCCCCCTTTTATTCATTGAAATTATGTGCTATAATTTAATCAACAACAAGAGAGGTGCTGATTAAGCGAGCGCATTATGATACAAGATCGCGGACTTGAGCAGAGACTCTTAAAAAAATAAGGAGGGCAATTATATGAGAATTGAAATAATTGCGAGAAACTACAAACTTACCGACAATTTGGAGGAAATCATCAACAAGAAGATGGAGAAGTTTTCAAGATACTTTGAAGACGACGCCAACGCAAAGATTTTCCTCAAAGAAACAGGCAAAGAAAGATACGTAATGGAAGTGACGATTTTCTTCGGCAACAATATGGTTAGAAGCGAAGTATCGTCGGACAATATGTATAAGAATATAGATTTGGCATTGCCGAAGATAGAAGGACAGATAAGAAAGCATCGCACAAAACTCGGCAAACTCAAAAAGAGCGCTTTGGAAGGCGAGACGATGTACCCTCAAGCAGAGCAAGTAAAGATGGAAGTCATTCGTACCAAGTCAATGGCTCTCAAGAAGATCGACCTTGAAGAAGCAGTCGAGGATATGGAACTTGTCGATCACGATTTCTATATCTTCCTCAACAACACGACCGGCAAAGTCAACGTGCTGTATAAGAGAAAAGCCGGCAACTTAGGCTGTATAGAAGTCGACGCATAGTAAAGTTAAATATTCTTAATTCGCTCCCTTCTCGCTTGACGAGAGGGGAGTTTTTACGTACCTCGATATTTAATGTCACCTCGATAATGCTTTGTCACCTAGAGCGAAGTCGAGAGGTCTAATCTGTTGAGATTTCTCCACTACGGTCGAAATAACAAGATAATAAAGAAGTGAAAATAGAATAGTGAAGTTGCGGATAATTATCATTTATATTACTTTTATCTTTTATCTATTATCTTTTAATTCTCTATTTTCTCAACCGAAGACACTATGCTGCGTCATACAAGCGTGTACTATTAAGACTACGCATAATATATTTAAATAATTATATTTATTTTATTGTCTTTTTGGAAATTTTGTAGTAAACTTATTTTGAAAAATAATGGAGAAGTATTACTGATAGAGGACAATATGAGAAAAAAATCTTTGATTATTGCATTGATTATAGTAATCGTCGCATTGCTCGCAGGGCTTGGGGCGTGTTCTACTTTAACCAACAATATCAAGATTCAAGACAACGTAGTATCGCGTTTTGGCGACGGCTTTGCGGTGCTTTCTACCAATCTTGCTCCCAGGACGGCTCAAGAATACAAGGACGTACAGCGCGTCACTGCCAAAGTCAATGTCGATGCAAGAATGAGCGGTTACCATATCACGGGATTGTATTTGCCTGCGGGCGAGTCGTTGACTATCACCGTGCCCAACACCGTAAGGCTAAATTATTATTCGGTATTTGTAGACACATATTCTACTGAGAGAAGGGTATCAAAATATATCTCCAACGTGACTACAGAGTTGACTTCGCCTACCGGAGGAATAGTAGAGATATTCGTGCCGGCGAGTGACGACTTGACGAGCGAGTCTGCCAACGCTTCTTTCAATATGACTATTGAAGGCGGTATCGTCATTCCTTATTATAGACTCGGCAGAGATTCTTTGACGCAGATAGAGCAAGGAGACGGCGCTTACGCCGTACTTGACTGCGTAAATACTAGATTTTACGTCCCAACTTCGGCGCTTTATGACGAAGACAAAAAAAGCAAGATTGACGATCTTTACAACGTGCTATTGTGGTGGCAGTCTGCCGTATCTTTCATAAATGAGACGCTTGGCATTGCCAGCAGTTCAAGAGACTATACGTCGAGTATAGTATTTGGAGATTATTCGTCAATTTCTTACGATTCGACGGTGCGCGTAACGTATGCGCCTATTTCATATTTTTCCAAGACTTTGTTTTACAGTAATTTGCTAGAAGGCGAAGCGTGGGATCTTTTGTTTAATATTTGCGACTACAAGACAAGAGTTGCAGGAGGAGAAGTAGGCGGTATTATTTCGCAAGAATCGCTTATAAATATACTGTGCGCAGTAGACCACGTCGTAATGACCAATCCGAGCGAAGAGTCTCACAACGGTATCAACTGGCTTCACGATTCTTATTCTTGCTTGATGGGTACGTTGGAAATTCTTCGTCTTCCAAGCGCGGAGATAATGCAAAATCACCAAGAAGATTTGGCAATGGCGTTTTTTATCAACATATTGCACAGTTTTGGACTTGATAAGACGATAGAGATAATATCCGAGTATCGCAAAGAGACTGAGCCTCTTGACATTGACGGCTACGCGCTTTTGATAAGTTCGGTTTTGAGAGCCGATATGAGTATGTATTTTGACACTTTCCAACTGCCGCTTACGCAGGAGACGAAGAACAAGATGTCGGGCAACCAACTTTATGTGCCGGTGCAGACATTGTTTACCGTGGGAAGCGAAGCCAATAGTTACAACCTTGGCTACACCGTGGCAATGGGCGAGAAAGCGGTCTTTGACTTTGAGGAAAACATAGTATCAGTTGTTGAAGGTTGGAAGGTAGAGAAGGTAGAGGGCAAGCACTCGCATCTTTGGAGTAAAGACAAGGAAAGACAAGGCGTGTATTATTATACTCCCAGCCAGGACTCGCTGATTGACGAGTTTTACGTTACGCTTTCCAACGGAGATTACACAGTCACGCTTTACGGCAAAATCAACGTGCTTATTACAGTTGCCACTTACAAGATTTACGAGGGATGGAAGTTTGACAATCCTTCGACCGCGCTTGCCGAGGCTATTGACTCTTACGAAAAGCGTTCGCCCGATTACGTCGGCAGCATAGATTTTGCAGGAGTACGCCGTCGCGCGGAAGTAGATACCAGTATTTACGTATTGACAGTCACAAGCGGTTGTATTCGCGTTCCGCAAAGCGGAAAGTACCGTTTTTATCTACGCAACAACGGTCGTTGCAGAGTAGAGTTTGGCGTGCCTAAGTATATGTTTAATATGTTTGACATATCTATACCTTTCTCGGAGTTTACGAGAGGACATTCATACGACATAGACCTTGACGCTGGCACTAACTATTATTTCAATCTCTACTTGCTCTCCACAAAGGGCGGTTGCGACGCCGCGTTGGGCATAAGATATATCGAGGGCGAAAACGTAGACGACGAGCAAGACTTTGGTATCATAGCGGACATAGTAGATTCTGATTATTTGGTTTACAACGGTTTATCCGATGACAAGGTAGTCAAGTTTGAGCCGCCTGTGATTTATCCGACCGGTTACGGCTTTAAGGACGAGTTCTATCAGCCGTACGTTTTGACGGAAGACAACGTGATTTCATATCCCGAGGCTCTTAATGCGTCGAGCGAAATCGAATTTGTCTTTGACGAACTCAACAGTTCTTATTACACGGCTTTTGAAAGAAAATCGGAATATGATTTTATATTGAATTTGGACGGCGAGAAGAGGTTGGAATACGTGCAGTTCTTCGTGCGTAACGTCAGTTCTATGGTGGGCGCGCGCGTCAAGATTTCTGTAGCCAACAACGCTGAATTTTCTGATGCAAGGGAGATAGAACTCAAAGAAAGTCAAATTACGGCGGGCTTAAATACCTTTATGTTCGACGCCGTCAAGGACAAGTATCTCAAGATTACTTTTTACGCAGACGAGAATTTTGAATGTTCATTTACCGACCTCAAGATGGGACAGCATTTTGACGCAAGTCAAATCGTCCCAAACACCTCTTCTAGCATTGCGTATATGGGAGGCTGGTCCGACATAGGCGAATACGTCTGCATCAACGGAAGCGTCAGCCAAAGTGTAAATCAAAATTCCGTTATGTCTTTTACCGCGCTTGCGAGACAAATTTGTATATATGGCGTCAAGGATAGCGGATACGGAAAAATGGATATTTACGTAGACGGCTCAAAAGTCGAGACTGTCGACCTCAATAGCGAAACAACTATGACGGATCAGTTGCTTTTCGCGATTGACTTTGACCTTTGGGCAGAGCATACCGTCAAGGTTATGCCGGCAAGCGACGAAGATATTATCAATATAGACTATATCACTTATCTTGCGATAGAAAAGGAAGAGATCAGGGAGTACTCGGGATTTTTGTACGCGGTATTTATTCTTCCTGGCGTGATAATAATCGCTTTGATAGGCGCGGCAATTGCCGATTACAGAGTGAAGAAAAAACGCAATAAAGATAGATTTGGCTCAACGCATAAATGATAAGAGTAAATCGCGTGTGAGCAGAGGAGTCTCAATAAATCAAATTGAAGTGCAATATTATCTACTAAACAAATACGGCTACCCATCAAAGGATAGCCGTATTTGTTTATATTGACTTTATGATTTTAGAGAATACAACGCTGTGCTTGAGTGTTGTGCAAGCAATAAACTTTTTCAGTGGCAGACCAAATTTTGCTGCCATATTTGTCAGAGTGGTGAGTTTTAAAATAAATTTTTTCTTTTGTAAATTAAGTAAAATGATTTTGTTATATCATTAGGTAGGGGAAGGGACTTGATTGATTAGTTATTATTTTGCTTCCTTGCCTAATGATAAGCCGAAGGAAAATGCCTCTTTGTACACTTCTTCTATGTGCAACGCATATTCTATTCCCATTGCTTTCTCCATTTCAAAATAGAGGGTCTTCAGTTGGGGATATTTGTCGAGTTTTTGAATAAACTCCGATTGCGCTTTCATTGATACCTTTTTGGCTTCTTTGTATTCTTCGCTAAATTCGATATTATCGATATTACCACGTTCGCCTCTGACCATTTGCAATATTGCTGAGTTTGTAGTGTTCATATTTCATCCTCCATTTTTTGTCTATAAACATTATAACCAAGGTTATGACTTGAAGTCAAGCAATAAATATATTATTTTTTTCTATTTTTAAAATAAACTTATAGAGATATATTGACTTTGCTTTTAATATTATTTATTCATTATTATCTATATAATTATTATATATCAATATTATATAGCAAAAATTTAAAATATTTTGTATCAAAACTATTGACATTCCATATAATTGTAGTATAATTAAATTAGCAGTCGAGGCGGGAGAGTGCTAACAGACTTTTAAGCCGACTGCCAAACAGGTGGAAAATGAACGACAAACTTACCGATAGAAAGAAAAAAGTTTTGCAAGCATTGGTAGACAGTTATATCACTTCGGTAGAGCCAATCTCTTCTTCGGATATTCAAAAGAGATATTTGCCGGAGGTGTCCACTGCCACTATAAGGAGCGAATTGTCGCACCTTGAGGAGATGGGTTATCTTATTCAGCCGCACGTCAGCGCAGGAAGAGTGCCGTCCTCAAAGGCATATAGGTATTATGTTGACAATTTTATAATCGACGACGATATAGACTTAGACGCAATGAAGGAATATTTGGCTCACAAATACGACAGCGTTGCGGAGATAGTCAAGAATGGAGCAAAGATAGTTAGTGACGTCACAAATTATACTTCTTTGCTTATGATTTCCAACAGCGACACTTTGACGATAAAGGACGTCAAGTTGGTAGATATGTACGACGGTACGGCGCTCGTGCTTATCATTACGGACAGCGGAGTTATCAAAGACAAAGAGATTCAACTCCCATCGTCGGAAGACAACTATATAGAATCTGCCAACAGTCTGCTTGGCAAATGCTTTGCAGGCAAGACGCTTTCGCAGATACTTTCCACACACGTGGATTTGGATAGCGAACTCAATGCGTTCAAGCAGATATTTGAAGACGTGATAGACTTGCTCGGCGAGTACAAAAAGAGCAGAGACGGTCAACTTTACGTTGAGGGCGCCAATAAGATATTTGAGTATCCCGAGGCAAAGAACTATGACAACGTCAAAAATTTTATGACAATAGTTGGCAAGAAAGACAAACTCAAAGAACTAATGAGCGCAGACGGAAACATAGAGTTTTCTATAAAGATAGGCGCAGAAGAAGGCGAAGGCTTGGATAATATGGCGCTTGTCAGCGCAAAATACCACGTCAAAGGTAAAGAAGTGGGACAACTGGGCGTAATAGGTCCCGAGAGAATGGACTATAAAAGAGTGCTTACGGTGTTGAAACACTTGGGCAAACTTATAGATAAATTAGACGATTAAGAGGAGGAGAGAACATTGAAATTCAAAAAGGGTCAACCTGAAAACGGCGAAGAATTTAGCGAAGCAGTCAACGAAGAAGAGGTATTGGAGTTCAACCCCAACTTACCGTCGGACGAAGCGCAACAAGAGCAAGTCTCAAGCGGAGATACAAAATATGACGAACTTTACGCGCAATATGTCAGGTTGCAGGCCGACTTTGATAATTTCAGAAAGCGTAACTCCTCTACGGCAAGCGTGATGTACGCAAGCGGTATCAATGATATGCTAGTTGAGGTATTGCCTGTCATAGATTATTTGGATATGGCTATAGAAGCGCAAAAGGACGAAGAACAGCGCAAGGGTATCGAACTTGTCAAGAATGCTTTTATGGACGTCATCACAAAGAGAGGCGTCAAAGAAATGGGCGCGGTTGGCGAAGTGTTTGACCCAAATATGCACGAAGCGGTATTCAAGGTGCAAGACGAACAAAACGCAGGTAAGATTGTTGACATAGTCAAGAAGGGCTATGCAAAAGAAGACAAGATATTGAGACACGCAATGGTAGTCGTTGCGGAGTAAAATAGCAAAACTCAAGCCACAGGCTTGACATTATAAAGAAAAACTTTTTTAAGGAGATATAAATTATTATGAGTAAGATTATCGGTATTGACCTCGGTACTACCAACTCTTGCGTGGCCATTATGGAAGGCGGCGAGGCAGTAGTTATTCCAAATCCGGAAGGCGCGAGAACTACGCCGTCGGTAGTAGGCTTTACAAAAGACGGAGAGCGTCTCGTCGGTCAAACTGCAAAAAGACAGGCAGTTGCCAATGCAAACAGAACTGTTTCTTCAATCAAGAGACATATGGGTAGCGACTATAGAGTAAAAATTGACGATAAGTCATACAGCCCTCAAGAGATAAGCGCAATGGTCTTGACCAAACTCAAGCAGGACGCAGAAGCATATATTGGAGAAAAGGTTACGCAGGCGGTCATTACCGTACCGGCATACTTCACAGATTCTCAAAGACAGGCTACTAAGGACGCCGGTAAGATCGCAGGACTTGAAGTCTTGAGAATTATCAACGAGCCTACGGCGGCTGCGCTTGCTTACGGTCTTGACAAGGGCGACAGCAAGGGACAAAAAGTATTGATTTACGACCTTGGCGGCGGTACTTTCGACGTATCTATCCTTGAGATCGACGGCGGCGTATTTGAAGTACTTGCAACAAGCGGCGACAATATGCTCGGCGGCGACGACTTCGACAAGAAGATTATGGATTATATCACAAGCGATTTCAAGGCTAAAGAGGGTATTGATCTCACCAAGGACGCCGCAACTATGCACAGAATTAAGGAAGCGGCAGAAAAGGCAAAGATTGAACTTTCCGGTATGACCAAGACTGCTATCAATATTCCTTATATCACTATGGTAGACGGTGTGCCTAAGCACGTGGATATGGAACTCACCAAGGCAAAATTCGATTCCTTGACGAGCGACCTCGTAGACAGAACTCTTATTCCGCTCAAGAAGGCTCTTTCGGACGCAGGATTGACGGCAAAAGACCTTGCAAAGATAATTCTCGTAGGCGGTTCTACAAGAATACCGGCAGTAGTAGACGCAGTTCGCAAAGTTACCGGCAAAGAGCCGTTTAAGGGTATCAACCCTGACGAGTGCGTAGCGCTTGGCGCGGCAATTCAAGGCGGCGTACTTGCAGGCGACGTAAAGGACGTAGTGCTTTTGGACGTAACTCCGCTTTCGCTCGGTATCGAGACAATGGGCGGCGTATTTACAAAACTCATCGAGCGTAACACCACGATACCTACTTCCAAATCGCAGGTATTCTCGACGGCAGCCAACAATCAGACTGCAGTTGACATCAGAGTTCTCCAAGGCGAGAGATCTATGGCAAACGACAATAAAGAACTCGGAAGATTCCAACTCGACGGCATTCCGCCGGCACCGAGAGGTATTCCGCAAATCGAAGTTACCTTTGATATCGACGCCAACGGTATCGTTAATGTTACGGCGGTAGACAAGGGCACCGGCAAGAAGCAATCAGTCACTATCACTTCTTCCACCAATCTTTCTGAAGACCAAATCGACGCCGCTGTAAAAGAGGCAGAGAAGTATGCTGAAGAAGACAAGAAGCGCAAAGACCTCGTAGACGCAAAGAATGACGCAGACCAAATGATTTACGCTACTGAAAAGGCTTTGGAAGAGAGCGCTGACAAGTTGACCGAAGAAGAAAAGACGACTTTGAAAGAAGCCGTAGAAAAGGCAAAGAAAGACCTTGCAGATGCAAATGACGCGGAGACCGTAAGAAATATCACTGACGAAATGACCAAGTCAAACGCTCCTATCTTCACGAGACTTTATCAAATGGCTCAAGAAGAGGCAACCAAAAACTCCGATCCTAACGGTGACGGCGCAGTAGACCCGGACGATATTATTATCGACAACTAATTATCAATTAAAATATATGATTATGCCACCGACCTCGCGGGGTCAGTGGCATAGTTGCGAAAAAGGAAAATATGGCAAAAGACTTATACGAAATATTAGGCGTATCCAAGACGGCAAGTGACGATGAGATAAAGAAGGCTTATCGAAAACTTGCTATAACTTTGCACCCGGACAGATTTGCGAATGCAACTGACAAAGAAAAGAAGGACGCAGAAGAGAAGTTTAAAGAAATCAACAAGGCTTATGAAGTGCTTGGAGATAAAGAAAAGAGAGCAAATTACGACAAGTACGGCACTGAAGACGGCTCGCAAGGCTTTGGCGGCGCAGGCGGTTTTGAGGGCGGCTTCGGCGGCTTTGAAGATATTCTTTCTTCTATCTTCAACGGAAGCGGAGGTTTTGGTAGGCGTAATCCTAATGAGCCTAAGCAAGGCGAAGATATTCACGTCAAAATCAATTTGACTTTTGAAGAGGCTTACAACGGCGTAACCAAGACTATCAGACTCAACAGAGACGAGCCTTGCGCAACCTGTAAAGGCACAGGCGCAAAGGACGCTTCGTCAATAAGAGTGTGTCCATACTGTAAGGGTACGGGTACCGTTCGCAAAAACCAACAGACGCTCTTCGGTCAGCAGGTCGTGCAGACAATGTGTACCAATTGCGGCGGCAAAGGTAGAATTATAAGCGAAAAATGCGTCACCTGTCGCGGCAATGGCTATACTCGTAAAGAAGCCAACGTTAAAGTCAATGTGCCCGCAGGTGTTGACAATGGCGTGTCTATGACCTTGAGAGGCGAGGGACACAATGGACAGAACGGCGGAGCAAAGGGCAATCTCGTAATCGCGGTAGGCGTAATGCCAAGCGACAAGTTTAAGAGAGTAGGCAACGACCTCTATATGGATTTGCCGATAGGCTTTTACGACGTGGCGTGCGGCTGCGAAATCAACATAGACACTATGAAGGGCGAAGCAAAGTGCAAGATACCGGAGGCCACGCAGGCCGGTACCAAGATAAGACTCAAGGGCTACGGTATGAAAGTCTTGCAAAAAGACGCTTATGGAGATTTGTACGTAGTAGTCAAAGTTGAGACGCCAAAGGGCTTGAGTTCTAAGCAACTCAAACTTCTCAAAGCATTTGAAGACAGCCTTTCGGATTCTCAATATCCTCAACTCAAGAAGTGCAAGAAAGGCGGATTTTTCAGCAAGTAGGTAGTTTGACTCAAAGAGAAGCGTTGCAATTTTACACGGCAATAATGCTTCCTCTACATATTCAAACTCACTTGACGTTGACAAAATTTGTTATGCTGCAAAATTTTCACAAAACACTTGACAACATAATAAATATATACTAAACTATATCCATATCTTAATATTAAAGACAATGACAAGGAATATTAACTTTTGAGTCTTTGCAGAGAACTGTCGGTCGGTGTGAGACAGTAAGATAAAGAAAGCCAACTCGCCTTTGAGTCGCCTCTTTGAAACATAGTAAAAGAGTGTCGGGTAAGCCCGTTATAGCGTTGAGGTATCGTAAATCGGTGATTGCCGTGGATATGAAAAAGAGTGGTACAGCGGACGTGTTCGCCTCTTGCAATAAAGCAAGAGGCGTTTTTTTGTAGCGTTGGGAGAGAATAGGTGTCGCAATTTTGCACGGCAATATTGCTTCCCATACGTCTTCAAACTCACTTGACGTACAGCAAGTACGTCTGCACTCGTTTTCATCGTATAGAAAACATTCTTACTCGTGAAAATCTTGCGCCACTATTTTCTATCCCAACGTAAGCGTATATGAGGAGCAAATTTGTCATTTCGACCGAAGCAGAGCGAAGTGGAGAAATCTCAACCGCTAAAAATTGAGATAAACAAACAAAAAATAAATGCGACTGTATAATATATTTTAATAAAGAGCGAAGCGCTTTGAGCAAGGATTAAACTTATTAAAAAATATTATTTAGGAGCAGTAAAAAAAGGAGCATAGTATGAAAAACGTAGAAAAGTATCAAAGAGGTTATTTTATGCCCCCCTTTGAGTGCAACGATTGGGTAAAAAAGGAGTACGTCGACAAAGCGCCGATATGGTGTAGCGTCGATTTGCGCGACGGCAACCAAGCATTGGTTGTGCCTATGAGTCTTGAGCAGAAACTGGAGTTTTTTACGTTGCTATGCAAATTGGGATTTAAAGAAATCGAAGTGGGATTTCCTGCGGCGAGCGAGACAGAGTATGAATTTTTGCGCGCTTTGATTGACAGACATCTCATTCCCGACGACGTGACTATTCAGGTGCTCACGCAGTCAAGAGAACATATCATTGCCAAGACGTTTGAAGCGTTGAAGGGAGTAAAGAGGGCTATTGTGCATCTTTACAACTCGACTTCAGTTGCTCAAAGACAACAGGTATTCAAGAAGTCTGAAGAGGAGATAATTGAGATTGCAAAGAGCGGAGCAAGGCTTTTCAACGAGTACGCGTCTAAGATGGACGGCGAGTTTATATTCGAGTATTCCCCCGAGTCGTTTACCGGCACGGAGATGGAATTTGCAAGGGATATTTGCAACGAAGTTATCAAGATATGGAAGCCCACTCCTCAAAGAAAAGTCATAATCAATTTGCCTGTGACGGTGTCTATGTCTTTGCCGCACGTGTATGCAAGCCAAGTTGAGTTTATGTGCAAGTCTCTTATCGACAGAGAGAATATAATTATTTCGTTGCATCCTCACAATGACAGAGGTTGCGCGGTTGCAGATAGCGAACTCGGCTTGTTGGCAGGAGGAGACAGAATTGAGGGTACGTTGTTCGGCAACGGCGAACGCACCGGCAATGTGGATATAATTACGCTTGCTCTCAATATGTATACGCACGGCGTAGACCCGCATTTGGATTTCAGCAATATTATGCCGATAGTCGCAGAGTACGAAAAGGTGACCGATCTCAAAGTTCACGACAGACATCCATACGCAGGAAAACTCGTATTTGCGGCATTCTCGGGATCGCACCAAGACGCTATTGCCAAGGGTATGAAGTGGAGGGAAGACAAGCATCCCGACCATTGGAGCGTACCGTATCTTCCTATCGACCCAAAGGACGTTGGCAGAGAATACGAAGGAGACGTGATACGTATCAATTCGCAGTCTGGCAAGGGCGGCATAGGTTTCCTTATGGAAGAACGCTTTGGCATCGTGATGCCTCCCAAGATGCGAGAAAACTTCGGTTACGCTGTCAAGAGCGTATCGGATCACGCGCACAAAGAACTTCAACCCGACGAGGTATACAAAGTCTTTGAAGATAATTACGTCAACGTGGAGAAGCCCATCAAGATACTGGAGCACCACTACAAGCAAGTCGACGGCATTGAGACCACCGTCACTATGGATATTGACGGAGAAAGCCCCATTACGTCTTGCGCAAGCGGCAACGGCAGACTTGACGCAGTAAGCAATGCAATCAAAAACGTCATTGGTGATACATATCATATAGTCGAGTATCAAGAGCACGCGCGCACAAAGACTTCAAGGTCGCAAGCGGTGGCTTACGTCTGTATAGAAATCGAGGAGACGCATCAACTTGTTTGGGGCGTGGGTATTCACAACGACATCATTGAAGCGAGCGTAAGGGCGTTGGTTTCGGCGCTCAACAGACGTTAATAAGCATATAGGATTATCATTTTGCAATAGTTAATCAATCTATGGAAGTAATATGGATTGATTTGCGATAAGTTAATTAAAAGGTACGCGCAATACTTTGTACGTACCTTTTTGATTAAATACTGATTAAGCAAATCAATTATTTTCAAATCTTTCGACTTTCATTTTTAATTTATATTTTTTTCTTAGTTGAGCAATTTCATCCATCATAGGTGATTTGTGATGGATATCGAGTGCTTCTTGATTTTCCCAGCGGTCAATGAGCAAAACCGTCTCTTTGTCGTCCATTGGGAAATAATACTCGTATTTTAAATTTCCTTTTTCATTCCGCACGGCGTTGACTATTCCGCTTGATACCATTTCTTCCGCAAACTTCACGGCATTGCCATTTTGACCGCTGTAATAAATATTGATAGTAAGACTCATATTGTTTTCCTCCTTGATTATTATACCAAAAAAGTGTGTTAAGTTCAAGAGGTTTATATTTTCGCCGTCAATATTACACCAATTCATTTAACAAAATTTTCAAAACGGCGTATATTGTATATATAAGGTTTAATGATACGATGGACTTCGCGCTTAATAAAACTCCGCTTTTGACCCAAAGTCCGGCGAAGGTGATTTTAAAATTCTCATTGCCTCTTATCATAGGTGATTTTTGTCAACAACTCTACAATGTCGTTGACTCTATTGTCGCAGGCAGATTTATCGGCACCAAGGCTTTGGCGGAATTGGGCGTAGCAAGCCCAGTGATGAATATAATCATATTCTTGCTTATCGGATTTGCAATGGGCGGCAGCGTCATTATGTCGAGGCACTTTGGCAATAAAGATTACGACGCGCTTAAAAAGGTGATGGGCAACGCTCTTGTGATAGGAGTAATTTTTACGCTTGCGCTTAGCGCCGTGAGCATAGGTATATCGAGACAATTTTTGAAGTTGCTTAATACAAACGATACTCTGTTGCAAGGCGCGGGCAACTATCTCAAGATAGTATTTGCCGGCGCAATATTCACCTATCTTTACAATTTCTATTGTTTTGCTGTACGCTCGATTGGAGACAGTTTTACGCCGCTGATATTCTTATTCGTATCAGTTGCGTTCAATGCGATATTAGACGTGCTTTTCGTCGTAGTATTCAAATGGGGCATAGAGGGCACGGCAATGGCTACTGTATTTGCGCAAATGCTGTCGGCTGCGCTTTGCATAATCTATACTCACAAAAAATTCTCATTGTTGCGCCTGAAAAGAGACGATTTGAAGATAAGCAAGAAGATAGTCTTTGAGATCACGTCCTATTCGTTGTCTATGTCTTTGCAACAAGTATTCGTATACGTCGCAAGGCTTGCAATTCAAGGACTTGTCAATACCTATCCCGAGAATATAGTCGCGGGTGTCAACTCCGGCACTCGTCTAGACGCGCTTTTGCAGACTCCGATGCGAGGATATACCAACGCTTTGACGACTTTCGTCGCGCAAAATTACGGAGCAAATGAGTATAAGCGAGTTGTGCAAGGATACAAGGCAAGTTGGGTAGCAGTGGCGTTTTTCGGAGTATTTTCCACACTTTTCACAGTCTTGACTGGCAGATGGCTTGTGGGACTGTTTGACGATAATATCGAGGTTATTAACGCAGGCGCAGGCTACCTCGTGGCAATAGGCTGGGGGTATATGCTTATGTGCATAATCGTGCAGTCGCAGGCGGTATTCAAGGCAATAGGTATGCTCAAGACGTTTGTGCTATCCACTATGCTGTCGATTATTTTCAGAATTGCGCTGTCTTATCTTTTTGAGCATTTCTGGGGACTTGAGGGAATGTTTTGGGCGCCGACAGGCAGTTGGATAATAGGCGGCAGTTTTTGCTTTGTCTGTATGATAATTGCCTATAAAAAAAGACTTCTTCCGTTGGCAAAGTCTCAAGAAAAAGAAACTCAAGGAAATCTTGACGAAGAAAGTAATTAGAGGATATTTGATACAACTTTTTTATATTACTTGCGAAGTATCGCATTTTATAGTAATATATACTTGGTATATAAAAATGATTTAGATTTCTCCGCTACGGTCGAAATGACGTCAAGAAATAGTGAATGGCATAGGAAATAGTGAACGACATCAAAATAGCGGCGGAACATAATCATATAAATGCGGCAAAGTCCGACAACGAGGCGTATATGAAGAAATTGAGAGTAAATCTCGGCGAAAACAGTTATGATATAATCATAGGCAAAGACCATCTGTCAAGCATAGGCAATTACGTCGAGAGCAAAGGCGGAAAGGTTTTTATACTCAGCGATACCAATGTTGCTCCGATATTTGCCAACGTTGTGATAGACAGTCTTGTCGCAAAGGGCTATGAGTGCAAACTTATGGTGCTTGAAGCGGGCGAGCCTACTAAAAATATCAAGTCGATATATCCCATATATTCAAGTATGATAGAGTTCAATCTCACTCGTCGCGATTTGGTGATTACTCTCGGCGGCGGGGTGATAGGTGATTTGGGCGGTTTTGTTGCGTCGACGTATTTGCGCGGCGTGGACTTCGTGCAAGTTCCCACGTCATTGCTTGCGCAAGTCGACAGTTCTGTTGGCGGCAAAGTGGCTGTAGATTTGCCCGAAGGCAAAAATCTTGTCGGAAGTTTTTATCAACCTAAGTTGGTATTTATCGACACCGACGTTTTGCGCGATTTGCCCGACAAGTTCTATATCGACGGTATGGCGGAGATAATCAAATACGGATGTATAAAAGATAAGGCGCTTTTTGAAGTCTTGGAAGGCATTAAGTCGCGTGAAGAATTTATGGATAAAGTGGAAGACATAGTCTACACTTGTTGCGACATAAAGAGACGCGTAGTCGAAGTCGACGAAAAAGACAACGGAGAGAGAATGTTGCTCAATTTTGGACACACTTACGGACACGCGATAGAAAAATATTACAACTTCACAGGATATACGCACGGACAAGCCGTGGCTATAGGTATGGCGTATATCACCGAGATTTCCGAGAGACTTGGGCAGACAGCAAAGGGTACGTATGGCAGAATAGAAAAGATATTAAGTCAATACGGTTTGCCTGTGTCTGATCCTGTAAAGGCGCAAGACATACTGTCGGCTATCAAGAGTGATAAAAAGAATTTAGGCAAGACCCTCAACGTAGTGTTGCTTAAAGAAATAGGCACTAGTTGCACTTACGCGACAAGCGAGGAGTATTTTCTCAAATAATATGGACGTCATCATCACACCTGCAAAACTCAAAGGAAGCGTAGTAATTCCACCGTCAAAAAGTCTGGCGCACAGAGCAATAATTTGCGCCTGTCTTGCGCGCGGCAAGAGCACTGTGTCCAACGTGGCGCTAAGTGACGATATCGTCGCGACGATAGAGTGTATGCGCAATCTGGGCGCCAAGATAGATATAAAAGACGGCGTATTGGAGATTGAAGGCAATGCGACAAAGATTTCGTCAAACTTGACTTTTGACTGCAAGGAATCGGGGTCTACGTTGAGATTTATTCTACCGATAGCGTTGGCGCTGAATTGCGGAAAAAACGCTTTTGTCGGCAGAGGTAAGTTGGGCGAGCGTCCTATGACGATATACAAAGATATTTGCAATAAGCAAGGCGTCGAGTACGTTGACAATAGTCTTTTGAATGAGAAGCATCTTTTAGATTTGAGCGTAAAAGGCGAGTTGAAGAGCGGCGAATACTGTGTCGACGGCGGAGTGAGTTCGCAGTTTATCACAGGGCTGTTGTTTGCCTTGCCGTTGCTCTGCGGTGACAGCAAGATTGTAATACAAGGGCAGTTGCAGTCGGTGGGATATCTTCATTTGACATTGTCCGCGCTCAAGGATTTTGGAATAGAAGTCGTATACGACGGCGGAGTATTCCATATCAAAGGCGGACAGCAATACTGTGCGCGCGATTATTGCATAGAGGGCGACTATTCGCAAGAGGCATTTTATGAAGTGGCAAATTATCTAGGCAGTCAAGTGGATATGCGCGGGCTTAATCTTGATAGTTTGCAAGGAGATAAAATAATCGTCGACTTTGTAAGCAAACTCAAGTCTGCGGATAAATTAGAAAAATTGACTTTTGACGGCAGTAATTGCCCTGATATAATACCGGTATTTGCATTGGCGTGTTGTCTAAGGCAAGGTCATACCGATATAGTCAATATATCAAGATTGAAGATAAAAGAATGTGATAGGCTTGCCGCTACGGCGCAGGAACTTGGCAAGTTGGGCGCCAACGTCACTCAAGGCGAGGACTTCTTGTCAATCGACGGAGTGGAAAGGTTGCGCGGAGGCGTTGTCGACAGTCACGGAGACCACCGTATGGCAATGATGCTTGCAATTGCGTCGACTGTGGCGGACGGCGAAGTTGAGATTTTGGGAGCGCATAGCGTATCCAAATCATACCCCAACTTCTTTGACCATTTTGTAAGCCTTGGCGGCAAGATAATACGTCGTAACTAAATTATATGTTTTCGATATAAGGTTGCGCGTCAAAAATGCTGAACACAGGAAATGATAATTATTAAAATATTTAGATTATAAATAGAGGCGAGGCTTGAGTGAGCGCAAGCGAACTTAGCGCGTAAATCGGCAGCAAGGTTGCCGCGCAAACTTAACCGAGACTCAAAGAGAAAAACGGAGGAACAAATGAGCACTGTATGGGGCAGTAATATCAAAATAACAATATTCGGAGAATCGCACAGTGCGGCAATAGGCGTCGTAATTGACAATTTGCCGGCTGGCATACCTTTGGATATGGCAGAGATTCAACGCGAAATGGCGAGAAGGGCGCCCAACGGCGGTGAATATTCCACGCCTAGAAAAGAGGCGGACGAAGTGGAAATCGTCAGCGGATATTTCAATGACAAGACTACCGGTACGCCGCTTTGCGGAATTATCCGCAATACCAATACCAAGTCGAGTGACTATGACGTGCTCAAAGACCTTGTTAGACCCGGGCACAGTGACTTTGGATATTATCACAAGAGCGGCGGCAACAACGACTATAGGGGCGGCGGACATTCGTCCGGACGTCTTACTGCGCCATTGGTATTTGCCGGGGCGGTATGCAAACAAATGTTGAGACAAAAGGACGTGTTCGTAGGTTCGCATATCTCTTCAATCGGCAATATTAAGGATTCAAAATTCGACGCCAGAGTTGAAGGAAATATGCTTGAGAACTTAACGAGGCAGGTATTTCCTCTCGTCGACAGCGGTAAGTTTGTTGCGATGGATTACGTAATCAAAGAGGCTCGCGCTGAAGGTGATAGCGTGGGCGGTACGATAGAGTGCGCAATAGTCGGTGTGCCGGCAGGCGTGGGAGAGCCATTCTTTGAGAGTATCGAATCAAAGATTGCAAGTCTGCTTTTTTCAGTTCCTGCAGTCAAAGGGGTGGAGTTTGGCAAAGGATATGAACTCACCAAGATGAAAGGAAGCGAGGCTAACGACCCATTCAGATGTCTTGGCGGAAGAGTATTTACCGCGACCAACAACAACGGCGGTATATTGGGCGGACTGTCCACCGGAATGCCAATAATTTTCGACGCGGCAATCAAGCCGACTGCGTCAATATTTAAAGAACAAGATACTATCAACGTAATCACAGGTGAAAACGTCAAACTCAATTTAAAGGGCAGACACGATTCTTGCATAGTCGTAAGAGCAGTGCCGGTAATAGAGGCGGTTGCGGCAATTGCCATATACGATCTATTAAGATATAGAGAAGATTTATAATATGTGCAGTTATGAGTATCATTTAGGCGGTATTATATGGACGAATTGGATAGATTGAGAGGACAGATAGATTTAATAGACAAGGATATAATTTCACTCTTTGAAAAGAGAATGGGATTGGTATTGGGCGTAGCCGAGTATAAAAAGACGCATAACACAGGAGTGCTGCAAACTTCAAGAGAAGACGAAGTCTTGCAAAAGGCAGTCGACAATCTTGTCAACAAAGAATACGCTGATTCTGCGCGTCAACTTATGGTAGAACTTATGGGCTTGAGCAAAGATTTGCAGAGAAAGAAAATCTCAAAATCAAATCTTCTTGGCGGATATTGCCGTAAGCCGCTGGATTATGACGGCAATAAGGGATATTACGGAGACAAAGGTTCTAATTCCCAGCAGGCTATGATAGATTTTTTCGGTGACGGCGTAGGAGAGAGTTTTACCACATTTGAAGATATATTTATTGCGTTGAAAGAAGACAGAATACAATACGGAGTATTGCCTATCGAGAATTCTTCCACCGGCGCAATAACCGAAGTATACGACTTGCTTCGCAAGTATGACTTTTTTATTGTAGGCGAGCAGTGGCAAGGTATCAATCATTGTCTTTTGGGCGTAGAGGGAACAAAACTTGAAGACATTGAGGAGGTGTATTCTCATCCTCAAGCAATCACTCAATGCGATAACTATTTGTCTGGAGGAAAGTGGAGGTTAATCCCATTTAAATCTACGGCGTCTTCTGCAAAACTCGTAGCGGAACAGAAGGATAAGCGCAAGGCGGCAATAGCGTCAAAGCGCAACGCTGCGCTTTACGGACTGGAAGTCATTGCGGAGAATATTCAGTCGCAGTCTTGCAACTACACTCGCTTTATTGTAATAGGAAAGAACTTGCTTGATAGCCAAAAGAGTGATAAGACGAGTATTGTATTTGCGTTGAATTCCACTCCGGGAGCGCTCTTTAACGCATTGAAGTATTTTGCTAAGAATGGCATCAACTTGCTAAATATTGAGTCCCGACCGGTAGAAAATTCTCCCGAGAGATATTATTTTTACGTAGATTTGGAGTACCCTTGCGACTCTGCAAAACTCAACGAAGCGTTGGAGTACGTGGCGGAAGTATCGTCTTTCTTTGAGATATTAGGCGAGTATCCGAAAGGGCAAAGGATATAGCGTAGCAACTGAAGGTATAGATGTCATTTCGACCGAAACGCAGTGAAGTGGAGAAATCTCAAGCCTTTGGCATCATATTGAGCGGAGCGAAGCGTAGTCGAAATATCTCAGCAGTAAAAAACTGATAGAGATCTCTCCATTGCGGTCGAGATGACAAAATAATTGGATAGTGACTTCGCGACTGCTCGAGGTGAAAATTATAGACGTATTTAATAGAGGTAAAAAATGAAAAAGTATTGCGTAATCGGAGAAAAATTGACACACACTATGTCACCTCAAATACATAAGGCGTATTTTGATTATTACAAAAAAGACTGCGCTTTTGGCATAGAGCAAATTGCTATGCAAGATATGCTTGACGATTGCAGCGGTACTTTGTCGCAATACGACGGTTTCAACGTAACCGTGCCTTATAAAGAAAAGATAATCAAATACTTAGCAGGTATGTCGCAAGAGGCAAAGAATATCGGCGCGGTAAATACCGTGGTCAATTCTGCGGGTAAGTTGTACGGATACAATACCGATCCTTACGGCTTTGAGGGTATGCTCAAGGCAAACAACGTAGATATAAAAGGCAAAACCTTTGTCATACTCGGCAGCGGCGGAGCGTGTAAATCAGTGCGTTATATTCTCAAACAGCGCGGAGCAAAATGCGTAAAAATCGCAACTCGCGACGAAAGTAAAAAAGGTGTCGGTGATTTTATTACGTATGACGACCTTCAGGGGTTTAGAGGAGATACGATAGTCAATACCACGCCTGTGGGAATGTTTCCCAACGTCGACGGCTGTCCTGTGCCAGACGAGATAATAAAGAATTTTGATACCGCAGTTGATATAGTATACAATCCTGTATATACCAAGTTCTTGCAAAGTGCCGTCAGGTTAGGCAAAAAAGCAGTCGGCGGACTGTATATGCTTGTTGCGCAGGCAATGAAATCGCAGGAGATTTGGAACAATTCTCTGACAGACGAGACTTTGACAAAGAATATCTACAATTCGCTTATGAAAGACTATTTCAGCGCAAACGGCGGAAATATTTATCTCACTGGCATTATGTCGTGCGGAAAGACCGTCAAAGGCAAGCGAGTTGCAAAGGCGCTAGGTTGGCAGTTTGTTGACGCCGACGATTATATAGTGCAAATATCTGGCAAGAGTATAAGTCAATTGTTTGACGAGGGCGAAAGCGTATTCAGAGATTGGGAGAGCAAGGCAATCGAGGAATTGTCTCATAAAAAAAATCTTGTTGTTGCGACAGGCGGCGGCGCAATATTGAGAGACGTCAACGTCAGCGCAATGCGCCTTAGCGGAGTAATAATATTGATTGAGAGAAAGATCGAAGATATTATTGCCGGAGTACGTACTGATACAAGACCGCTACTCAAGGACGGCGCGCAAAAGTTGCGACAGATTTACGAACAACGAAAGGATAGATATTATTCGACTTGCGACTATATAGTCAAAAGTCACGAATACGATATGTATAAGACTGTCAAGGATATTATAAAAATAGTCAAATAACATCTTTTATAATATGGACAAAATAGGTGAATTATGAAAAAGATAATGATTATCAACGGCGTAAATCTTAATATGTTGGGTATAAGAGAAAAAGGCGTCTACGGCTCTTTAGATTATAATGGACTGTGCGATTATATAACCGATAAGTGTAAGGATTTGAACGTCAAACTTGACTTTTTTCAATCAAATATAGAGGGAGAAGTTGTGAATTGTTTGCACAATTGTTATTTTGAGCAATACGACGGCGTAGTTATAAATCCCGGCGCGCACACACATTATAGTTACGCAATATACGATGCTATAAAGGCAATTGCGCCAATTCCCGTAGTTGAGGTGCATATATCTGATATTCACGCAAGAGAGCCTTTTAGGCAAGTGTCAGTTACTGCGCCCGCTTGTGTTAAGCAGATAAGCGGCAAAGAATATGACGGATATATTGAAGCGGTAGAGTTTTTGCTTAAGTAACAAAAACGTCATTGACGCTCGCGTTTGTGTCATTTCGACTGAAGCGAAGCGTAATGGAGAAATCTTAAACATTGTGTGTCACCTTGAGTGAAACCAAGCGAAGTCGAAATATCTCAAAATAAATATTACGGAAAACTCCGGCTATGTCGGAAATCCAAGAGGCATTATGAAACAAGATAAAGTAATTACTATAGTTGGTTTGGGAGTAGTAGGCGGCTCGTACGCCATTGCGCTTTCTAAGAAAGGCTACACGGTCTACGGCGTAAACAGGTCTTCTCAAAGCATAGAAGACGCCATTGCAGTTGGCGCAATCAAGGACGGCGGAAATATGCCCGAAAAGTTTTTTCCTCAAAGTGACGTGATAATTATTGCGCTTTATCCCAATCAAATAGTAAGTTATCTTGAACAGTACGGCAAGTATATCAAAAAAGGCTGTCTTATAAGTGACGTAGCGGGAATAAAGAGTCATTTTGTCACTCAAATCAACGATAAAGTTCCCGACGGTTGCGAATTTCTTTTCTGCCATCCTATGGCGGGCAGAGAAAAAAGAGGCTTTAAGTATGCCGACGACAGGGTATTGCAAGGCGCTAACTTCCTTATAGTGTCCACGCCGGGCACTACGCAAAACGCAATAGAGCGAATGAGCGAGATAGTCACGGATATAGGTTTTGGAAGAATACGTATCACGGACGTGGAGACGCACGACAAAGTGATTGCCTATACGTCACAACTTCCGCACGCCATTGCGGTGTCTCTTATCAACAGTGACGACGAAGACAGTGATACTGCTAGTTACATAGGTGACAGTTACCGCGATTTGACAAGAATTGCCAATATCAACGAGGATTTGTGGAGCGAACTCTTTTTAGGGAATAAGGATAATCTTATTTCTACGATCTCGCGTTTTGAGACTCAACTTGCCGGTATCAAGCAGGCTCTTATAGACAATGATGCGGAGCAGTTGAAATCTGCGTTTATCAAATCTTCGGGAAGGCGTCTTGCTTTAGAAAAGAAAAAGAATGATAAGAAATGATGTTGAATATTGTTCAATAATTGTAATATGCCGAGATGATACTATATTTGGATTAAATATAATTACCTTAAGTGAAGCATAATAATTGCTTTGCTTATTTTTAATATTTTGGTTTTACGGATAGAAGATAAGTTAAATTTTTACAAAATAGGTCGATTATTTTAAATTATTACAAGTATTGAACAGTGTTCAAATGTATTTTAAATACTTTAATCATACTTAACGACAAGTGAAATCGACAGTGATTTTTGACATAAATGCAAATGTAAGCAAATGTAATTTGATAATTTTAACGCGCACATATTTATATGCAATTATTCTGAATTATATTTGACATAAATTTTTCAATGTGATATTATTTAGTTGCTACTTATTTTTAAGTATTATATTAAGTGAGACAAGGATATATAAATGGCGGAGAAAAGCAAAAAGAACAATGTAGAACAGATGTCTATGTTTGATAAGCAGGAAACTGCAACTGTCGCAGGCTCGTCTTCTTCGACCAAAACCGTAAAAAAGGTAACGACGAAGGGGAATACTACTAATTCTGTAAACAATAATTCCACGAAAAAAGATATAAATACAAACGCTGCAGCAACACAGCAAGGGGCGGCGCAAGGCGCAAAAAAGACTGTCGTAGTCAAGAAAGTTGTCAAAAAAGTTGCGACAAACGGTGAAACGGCAGGGGCTGACAAGACCAAAACTTCTTCTGAAGTGCCTCAAAGCGCGTCTGACACCGCAAATTCTATGGGTAAAACCGGAAAAACTGTCAAAAAGGTTGTTGTCGTCAAGAAGGTTGTGCCTTCTTCGGCGGAGTCTGCCGACAAGCAGCAACCCGCAGTAGACGACGCGCAACCAGCGCAGGCTCAACCGCAAAAGAAAAAAACGGCGGTCAAAGAGCAACCT
The DNA here is from genome assembly GCA_029060025.1 of Clostridia bacterium. Taxonomy (GTDB): domain Bacteria; phylum Bacillota; class Clostridia; order Christensenellales; family UBA3700; genus RACS-045. Next base: position 79,447 of record JAIDUV010000007.1, read on the forward strand.
GCTGAAGACTCTTCCCAAGAAATTGCCGACAGTGAAAATCCGGTTATTGCAAGCGTAGTCGTAGCGGATAAGACAGAAGACGTCAAATCTGCCGAGAACAAAGCCGACGAGGTCTTGGAAGACAAGGCGGCGCAAGATAAAGAGACTTTGTCTCAAGATAGTCAGTCGGAAGATAAAAATCACGAGGTAGAAGACGAAGCAAGCGTTGTCAAAGTCAATCACAAGGCAGAGAAGGCTGCAAAAAAGGCAGAAGAAAAACGCAAGGCGAAAGAACTAAAAGAAAAGGCTAAGAAATTCAGCAGCACCGAATTTGTACATTTTGAGTCGACTGCAGAAGAGGGACTTAACGACGAGCAGATAGAAGAGAGACAGTTGAGAGGTTTGACCAATTATCAAGACAACTCAATTTCAAAATCATATCTCAAAATTTTTACGTCGAATATATTTACGCTCTTCAACTTAGTCAATATTTTCCTCGTATGTCTGATAATAATTTTCAACGGACAACTCAAGAATATGTTGTTTGCCGGTATTGCGCTCGTCAATCTCGTAATAGGTATTTTCCAAGAGATACGATCCAAGCGCGCTCTTGACAAACTCTCGTTGGTGTCCGCTCCGTCTATAGACGTCGTGCGTAATGGACAAATCGTGAGTATTTCTACCGATCAAATCGTAATTGACGACGTAATAATTCTCAAGCAAGGCAGTCAGATACCTACCGACTGTATAGTCGTCGGCGGAGAGTGCGAGGCAAACGAATCCCTTCTTACCGGCGAACAGGACGATATACATAAAGGTCTCGGCGATCAACTTATGTCGGGCAGTTTCGTGCAGGCGGGCACTTGCAAAGCAAGAGTAATCGCTGTCGGCGAAGATACTTATGCGTCAAAACTTATGAGCGAGGCAAAGAAGTTCAAAAAATCTAAGTCAGAACTTATGCGCTCTATAAATTGGATAATCAGAATAGCCACGGTAATTATTTTTCCGCTTGGCATTATGATGTTTTTTACCAACCGTAAGTATTCTCCGAGTATTTCCGGCGCGGTAACGAGTACGGTTTCGTCCGTCATAGGTATGATCCCTGAAGGCTTGGTAATGCTGACTTCTATAGCGCTTGCCTTGGGTATTATCAGACTTGCAAAAAAGCGTACGCTCGTACAGGATCTTTATTCTATCGAGGCGCTTGCCAGAGTCGATGTGCTTTGTCTTGACAAGACTGGTACTATTACCGAAGGCACGATGCAGGTCGAGAACGTCCACGTGTATTCGTCTATGTGCGGATCGGCGGACGATATAATGGCGAATATGGTCAAGGCGCTGGGCGCAAACAACGCTACGTTTGAGGCGTGCGCGGAATATTTTTCGTCCAACGAGACTTTCAAAGTAACCAAACTTATGCCGTTCTCTTCGGCAAGAAAGTGGAGCGGAGCAAGTTTTGACGGCGTAGGCACGTTTATCGTAGGCGCGCCGGAGTTCGTACTCAAAGAGAGATACGACACCGTTGAGCGCAACGTCAACGAATACGCAATGCAGGGATTCAGAGTTTTGGTACTTGTCAACACGACTGAAGAACTCAAAGACTCGCAGATGGATCCCAACCAAATGAGCCTAATCGCGTTGATAGTTTTGAGCGACAAGATAAGAAGCACGGCTCCCGCTACGTTTGATTATTTCGAGCAGCAGGGCGTCGAACTCAAAGTTATTTCGGGTGACAATCCGCTCACCGTCTCCAAGGTAGCAGAAAGAGCAGGCTTGAAGAATGCAGAGAAGTACGTCGACGCGTCGGTAGATTTAGATACTACGGAAAAAATATACGAAGCCGTTGAGAAATATACGGTATTCGGCAGAGTTACGCCAAGTCAAAAGAAAGAACTTGTTGCGGCGCTCAAAGCGCACGGTCACACAGTCGGTATGACCGGCGACGGCGTCAACGACGTTATGGCGCTCAAAGAAGCCGATTGCTCAATCGCAATGGCGAGCGGATCTGACGCAAGCCGTAACGTGGCGCAACTCGTCTTGTTGGATTCCGACTTTTCGGCATTGCCAAGCGTAGTCAGCGAGGGCAGAAGAGTTATCAACAACATTGAGAGAGCATCTTCGCTCTTCCTTGTCAAGACGACGTTCAGCGCGGTGCTTTCGTTGCTGCTCATCATATTCCAGTTTGCAACGTATCCTTTCGAGCCGATACAACTCACGCTCATCAATGCGTTGTTCGTAGGTGTACCGTCCTTTATCTTGGCGCTTGAGCCCAACGACAGAAGAGTCAAAGGCAACTTCTTGAGTAAGGTATTCAAACGAGCCTTACCGGCTGGACTGACCGTAGCATTTGCTATAATATTGGTATGCTGGATGTACAACGACATAGGTTTCGACGTGTCACCGCAGATATCCACAATGAGCGTATTCATTACCGCATCGGTATCTTTTATAGTGTTGATGCAGGTATGTATGCCGTACACAAAAGACAAGATATTTATGCTTGCGCTGTTGCTTGTGGCGTTTATATTCGTGGTAAGCAATCCTTTCTTCAGCGAGAAATTCTCGTTGGTAACGCTTTATCCGGATATGATAATCAAACTTGTAATAATTATAATTTGCATAGTTCCGCTTATGGCGTTTATGCGCGTGGAAATAGAGGCTTTCAAGGCGCTTTTCAAGGAGACCGGAGGCTTTATCAACAAAGAGAAAAACAAGGTCAAAGAGTTTTTCAATAGATTTGACAATAAAAAATAATAAGGAGTTTTGTTAATGACTAATGAAAAAGTGTTGGTGATTGACTTCGGCGGTCAATACAACCAACTTATCGCAAGAAGAGTAAGAGAACACAACGTGTATTGCGAGATGTATCCCTACACGATTTCAATGGAAAAAATCAAGTCGCTTAATCCAATCGGTATTATCTTTACCGGCGGTCCAAACAGCGTTTATGAAGAGGGCGCGCCAAAGATAGACAAAGAGATATTTGAGTTGGGCGTGCCTGTGCTGGGAATTTGTTACGGCTGTCAACTCATAGCGCATACGCTCGGCGGTAAGGTAGAACACGCTGAAAAGAGAGAATACGGCAGACAGGAAGCAAAATACGACACCGACAGTTTGCTCTTCAAAGGTCTTGACAAAAAGGGAATTTGTTGGATGAGCCACACCGATCACGTTGCCGCGCTTCCAGAGGGATTTAAGGTCACGGCAAGCACCGATACTTGCAAGGTAGCGGCTTTTGAGAACAAGCAAAAAGGTATTTACGGTATGCAGTATCACCCCGAAGTTATGCACACGCACCAAGGCTTGGATATGCTCAAAAACTTCTTATACAATATCGTAAAGGCAAAGGGTGATTGGACTATGTCCAACTTTGTCAGCAAGTCTATAGCAGAACTCAAGGCAAAGATTGGAGATAAGAAAGTGCTTTGCGCTTTTAGCGGCGGCGTAGATTCGGCAGTTGCCGCAACTCTCATACACAAGGCTGTGGGAGATCAGTTGACTTGTATCTTCGTAGATCACGGTCTTTTGAGAAAGAATGAGGCGCAAGAAGTAATGCAAGTCTTCAAAGAAGATATGGGTATGAACGTAATACTCGCAGACGCTTCGCAAAGATTTTTGGAGAAGTTGAGCGGAGTAAAAGACCCAGAAAGGAAGAGAAAGATAATAGGCAAAGAGTTTATCGACGTCTTTGAAGTCGAAGCAAATAAGATCGGCGCAGTAGATTATCTCGTGCAGGGTACAATTTATCCCGACGTAATCGAATCGGGATTTGGCAGTAGCGCCGTAATCAAATCTCACCACAACGTAGGCGGACTTCCAGACGTTGTCAACTTCAAGGAAATAATCGAGCCGCTTAGAGATTTGTTTAAGGACGAAGTTCGCAAAGTAGGATTTGAATTGGGACTTCCACACGACGTCGTAATGCGTCAGCCGTTCCCAGGTCCTGGACTTGCTATAAGAATAATAGGAGACATCACTACCGATAAGTTGGAGATATTGAGAGACGCAGATTATATCTTTAGAGAAGAAATCAAACTCAACGGACTTGCCGACAAGATTTGGCAGTATTTTGCAGTCCTTACCGATATGCGTAGCGTAGGCGTAATGGGCGATAGCCGTACTTACGATTATACGTTGGTATTGAGAGGCGTTACTTCCGTAGACGCAATGACGGCAGACTGGGCAAGAATACCTTACGACGTACTTGAGAAAATATCCACGAGAATTGTCAACGAAGTAAAGCATATCAATAGAATTGCTTACGATATTACGTCAAAGCCGCCGGCAACTATCGAGTGGGAATGATGTGTTTGGCTCAAAGTGAGGCTAGGTAAATTTAAAATACGTCTTTTCCGCCAATACAGCCTTTGGCTCACGCCGACGTACAGCAAGTACGACGACGCTCGCCAAAGACTATCTTGACAAAAAATCCGTTATTTTATTCTTTACCTATCTCCCTTCTTGCCAAACTGGACTAGTGACTATATACTAACTAATTCAAATAAATACGTCATTTCGACCGAAGTGGAGAAATCTAAACAGTATAATAAATGGATAGAGACCTCTCGACTGCGCTCGAGGTGAAAAAAGATAAAACAAATTGATAAAGTTTATTCGCGCAAGCGAAAAGGAGAATACAAAACAATGTTAACAGCAATAGTAGGAATTAACTGGGGTGACGAAGGCAAGGGCAGAATGGTTGACTTGGTATCAAGTGACTACGACGTAGTAGTGAGATATCAGGGCGGAAACAACGCCGGACATACGGTCATCAATCATCTTGGCAAGTTTATTCTCAACCTTATTCCGTCGGGAATTTTGCGTCCCGAAGTCGTCAACGTAATGGGCAACGGTATGGTAATTGATATGCAACACCTTGTCGGTGAAATGGGCAGACTTACGGAAAAGGGTGTCAAAATCACTCCCGACAATCTCAAGATAAGTTCGCGCGCGGTAATTTGTATGCCGTATCACGTAAGACAGGATTGTCTTGAAGAGGATAGACTTGGTGACGCTAAGTACGGTTCTACGAGAAGAGGTATTGCGCCGGTATACGGTGATAAATATCTTAAAAAGATAATAATGATGGGTGACTTGTTCCACCCGGAGGCTTTGAGAAAGAGAATCGAAGGTATCGTTGAGTGGAAAAATCTCTTTATCGAAAAGGCTTACGGCTCCAATAAGATTGAAGTCGACGAGATAATGAATTGGCTCGCAGAGTACGGCAACAAACTCAAACCTTTTGTGTGCAACACAGGCGAGTTTTTGGACGAGAGTCTCAAGGCAGGCAAGAAAGTTGTATTCGAAGCGCAATTGGGCGCATTGAGAGACATTGATTTTGGTATCAATCCTTATACTTCGTCGTCCAACACCATTGCGGCGTACGCTCCTATCGGCGCAGGTATTCCTAAGTACAGACTTGACAACGTATTCGGTATTATGAAGGCTTACAGTTCCTGCGTAGGCGAAGGACCATTTACGGTAGAAATGTTTGGCAAAGAAGCCGAGGCTTTGAGAGAAGCGGGCGGAGAATACGGCGCGGCAACCGGCAGACCTAGAAGAGTGGGCGCTTTTGACGTAGTTGCTTCTAAGTACGGCGTTGAGATGCAAGGCGCGACAGAACTTGCTCTTACCAAACTTGACGTACTGTCCTATCTTGACAAGATTCCGGTATGCGTAGCGTACAAGGTGGGTGACAAGATTACCAAGTCTTTCCCAAGCGGAGAAGATTTGAGAATCGCAACGCCTGTATTTGAATACCTTGACGGTTGGAAATGCGACGTATCGGGATGCAGAAAACCGAGCGATTTGCCAAAGCAGGCGCTTGCATACATTGAGTATCTTGAAAAGGCTGTCGAGTGTCCCATCACTTACGTTTCGGTAGGCGCAGAGAGAGAAGAATATGTCGTAATGAAAGAGAGCAAAATAAAGTAATTATATTGATATATATAAATAAAGGAATAGAGAATGAAAATCAACAACAATTTTTTGGACTTAAAAGACAGTTATCTGTTTTCTACAGTGGCTAAAAAAATCAAGGAATTTCAAGCCGCTAATCCCGGCGTAAAAGTATACAGACTGGGTATAGGTGACGTTACGTTGCCGCTTGTCCCCGCAGTGGTTGAGGCAATGCATAAAGCCGTCGACGAGATGGGCGTAAAGGAGACTTTCCAAGGATACGGACCCGAGCAAGGTCACGACTTTTTGAGAAATGCATTGGTTGATTACTATGCTACCAAGGACGTGAAGATATCTTCCGACGAAGTATTTATAAGTGACGGAGCAAAGAGTGACCTTGGCAATATTCTCGATATATTGCATCCTTCCAACAAGGTGCTTATACCTGATCCGGTATATCCGGCATACGTTGACACCAACGTAATGGCAGGCAGAAAGATAGACACCGCGCAAGGCAACCAAGCCAATGGCTTTAAGCCGATGCCCGACGAGAGTTATAAGGCTGATATTATTTATATCTGTTCTCCCAACAATCCGACAGGATCGGTATATACTCGTGAGGAGTTGAAAGCGTGGGTAGATTACGCCAACAAGCAAAAGGCTTTGATTATATTTGACAGCGCATACGAGGCGTTTGTCGGCGAAGATGGTTTGCCAACCAGCATATTGCAGATTGAGGGTGCAAGAACTTGCGCAATAGAGTTTTGTTCTTTCTCCAAGACGGCAGGTTTTACTGGTACTAGATGCGGTTATACCGTCGTACCTAAAGAACTTGTATTCGACGGAACTCAACTCAACAAACTTTGGAATAGACGCCAGTGCACCAAATTCAACGGCGTGCCTTACATAATCCAAAGAGGCGCGGAAGCGGTGTTCTCCCAAGAAGGTCAAAAGCAAATCAAAGCAAATATTGCGTACTATAAAGAAAATGCGCGTATTATCCACGAAGCGCTTGAGGCAAAGGGAATATGGCATACAGGCGGAATAAATTCTCCGTATATATGGCTCAAGTGTCCTGAGGGTATGACGAGTTGGGAATACTTTGACCACTTGCTTACCAAAGCCAACGTAGTCGGCACTCCGGGCGCAGGTTTTGGCGAAATGGGAGAGGGATACTTCCGTCTTACGGCTTTCGGTGACAGAGAGACTACGCTTGAGGCAGTCAAGAGAATATTGCAAGTATAGGAGGTTCGACTTAAAGTGAGGCTAGGCAAATTTAAAATGCGTCTTTTCCGTTATTTTGTTCTTTGTCTATCTCACTTTTCGTTGAACGGTGGGGGCTAACGCTATCGGCACTGCCAATCTGCATAGATGTAATGTCATTTCGACCGAAGTGGAGAAATCTAAATCAGTATGAAGGAATTTTCAAAAGAAGATATAGACGATATGCTTGCCAAGTTGGAGCAAATGCACCCCAATGCCGAGTGCGAACTCCAATACGGCACGCCGTTTGAACTGCTGGTGGCAGTAATACTTTCGGCGCAATGCACGGACAAGCGCGTCAATCAAGTTACGGAAAAACTCTTTAAGGTGTACAACACGCCTGAGCAGTTTGCCTGCCTTGAAGACGAAGACCTTGCGCCTTATATCTTTTCTTGCGGATTTTATCGCAACAAAGCGCACAATATTATCTCTGCGAGCCGCGACATCGTCGAGAAATTCGACGGCAAGGTTCCAAGTACGATAGAAGAACTTATGACTTTGGCAGGCGTGGGAAAAAAGACTGCAAACGTAGTATATTCCGTGGCTTACGGCGGTGACGCTATAGCCGTAGATACGCACGTATTGCGACTTGCCAACCGCATAGGATTTTGCGACAGTGACGACCCGCTCAAGGTGGAAAAAGCGCTTATGGAGATACTCCCAAAAGAGAAATGGTCTCACGCTCATCACTTGCTGATACATCACGGCAGATATACCTGCTCGTCGAGAAAACCCGAGTGCGGAAGTTGTATGATATGCGACTATTGCAAGACTTATCTTAATGAGTAGTAATGCGGAGTGGAGAAATAACAACAGTGTGACGTCATATTGAGCGAAACGAAGTGAAGTCGAAATATCTAAATGGATTTAGATTTCTCGACTACGCTCGAAATGACAATAAGGTTGGTTAAGGTGGCTAAACCCAAATGTCGTTTCGTCCGTTGAAAGCGGAGTGGAAAATCTCAACCCTTACGACGTCACCCTGAGCGAAACGAAGTGAAGTCGAATGGGTCTCAATAGTATAAATATAACTATTTAAATAGTGGAGAATATAACAGGAGTTGAATATGAACAAACTTTTAAAAATTTTCGACGTTGCTCCAAGAGTAAAGAAATACGTCGTACATACGCCGGTGGTATCTAAGCATTGCTTGCCGGGACAGTTCGTAATAGTAATAGTCGAGGAGGGAGGAGAGAGAGTTCCGTTTACTATCTGCGACTATGACAGAGAGCAAGAGACTATCACTTTGCTTGTGCAAGAGGTAGGGTATTCCACCCACAGAATGGCTATGCTCAAAGAAGGTGACGAATTGCACGCTTTGGTCGGACCGCTTGGAAATCCCACCGATTTGGACGAATATCAAAACTTGGTACTTGTCGGCGGCGGTATAGGCTGCGCGGTAATATATCCGCAGGCAAAACTTCGCCATCAAAAGGGGTTGAAGAGTGACGTAATAATGGGCGCAAGAACAAAAGAACTGCTCTTTGATATCGACGAGTTCAAAGCCAATTGTGACAACGTATATATATCTACCGACGACGGTTCTTTGGGTACAAAGGGATTTGTAACAACCGTTTTGCAAGAGAGAATAGACGCTGGTGATAAGATAGATTGCGTACTCGTCGTAGGTCCTATGATTATGATGAAAAACGTCAGCGAACTTACGAGAAAGTACAATATACCCACAGTGGTATCTATGAATACCATTATGGTTGACGGCACCGGAATGTGCGGCGGTTGCAGACTTACCGTTGACGGACAGACGAAATACGCTTGCGTAGACGGTCCTGAATTTGACGGACACAAAGTTGACTTTGACGAGGCAATGATGAGATCCAAGTTCTATCGCGAGCACGAGCAGAAATGTAATTTGAGAGGTTGAGAGATGAACAACGCACCGAGAAACAAGACCTTGCACCAATCGGCGCAAGAGAGAATACATAATTTTAAAGAGGTAAATTTAGGCTTTGACGACGCGCTTATGTTGGAGGAAGCGTCGAGATGTATCAATTGCAAGAATGCGCCTTGCCGTACAGGCTGTCCGGTGGGTATAAATATACCTGCGTTTATCAAATGTCTTACGCAAAACGACAAGGACGGCGCATTGGAAGTCATAAGTCAATCTTCGCTTTTGCCTGCAATATGCGGCAGAGTATGTCCGCAGGAAAATCAGTGCGAGGGCAAGTGTATCCGCAAAGCAAAACTCGGCGGAAGCGTGGCTATTGGCGCATTGGAGAGATACGTGGGAGACTATGGACTTAAGAAAGGTACTTCGGCATTGAAAGCGCCTGCTCCCGACGGCAAGAGCGTTGCGGTAATAGGCAGCGGACCGGCAGGACTTGCGTGCGCGGCAGACTGCGCGCAGGCAGGCTTTAAAGTGACGGTATTTGAGGCGTTCCACAAAGCGGGCGGAGTATTGGTATACGGTATTCCCGAGTTCAGACTTCCCAAAGACGACGTCGTAGCCAAAGAAATTGACAAACTCAAAGCGCTTGGAGTGGAGTTTAGACTCAACACCGTTGTTGGCAAGGCCATCACGTTTGAAGAACTCAAAGAACAGTATGATGCGATATTTATAGGCACCGGCGCGGGCTTGCCTATGTTTATGAATATCCCCGGCGAAAATCTCAATGGCGTATCTTCCGCCAACGAACTTTTGACGAGAGCCAATCTTATGCAGGCTTATAAAGAAGACGCTATCACGCCGATATATTGCGGTAAGTCTATCGCAGTAATTGGCGCAGGCAACGTGGCTATGGACGCGGCGCGTACTGCGAAGAGAATAGGCGGCGGCGAAGTATACATAATCTATCGCAGAGGCAGAGAAGAGATGCCTGCAAGAGCAGAAGAGATAGACCACGCAGAAGAAGAGGGCATCAAGTTGGTACTTCTCACAAATCCTGTGGAGATACTCGGCAAGGACGGCAAGGTATGCGGCATCAAGTGCGTAAAAATGCAACTTGGCGAGCCAGACGCTTCGGGACGCAGAAGACCCGAGCCGATTGAGGGAAGCGAATTTGTCATAGACGTAGACCAAGTTATCGTAGCGCTTGGCACAAGTCCAAATCCGCTTGTACGTAAGTCTTGCGCAGGTATGGAATTCTCCAAAAAGGGAACGATAGTAGTCGACGAAGAGACTATGCAAACAAGCATTGAGAATATCTATTCGGGCGGTGACGCGGTCACTGGCGCGGCAACTGTTATACTTGCAATGGGCGCAGGTAGGAAGGCGGCGAAGGCTATAATAGAAAACCTTAACGAGCGCGTATAGTTTTCCTCTACCGACCAAATGAAAATGTCAATCACTGTCATTGACGCTCGCACGAGACGCACTTGATTTCTCGCTATGCCGTCGCTTCGCTACGCTTGAGCGTAGCGAAGTGGAGAAATCTCTAACAATAAAAAACGTAAGTAAGTTAGACTTTGGAGATTGGTATTATTGCCGATATACAAAGTCTTGTTAATAAGGAAAGAATATGTTTTTAGATATCGCAACAATATTCGTAAAAGCCGGCAACGGCGGAGACGGTATAGTATCCTTTCATACCGAAAAGTACGTCGCGCAAGGCGGACCTGACGGCGGAGACGGAGGCAATGGCGGAGACGT
>JAIDUV010000070.1 GCA_029060025.1 Clostridia bacterium
TCTCCCGCAAAAGGCAGAGGTATGTTTGCCGTCAAGCCGATTATTACGTATGAGAGTTTTGAAAAATTGCAAGACACTCAAGCGGACATTTTTTCGCAGATAGAAGAACTCAAAAACTGTAAAGACGAAATTATTGCACTCAAAGCAGATAAGCAAAAGCAAAATAATTTGCTTGCGTCTATGTCGCCGTATAAGAATATGGGCGTTGAGTTTTCGCGTTTTAAAGATACTAAGACCGTCAACGTATTGCTTGGCGAAGTCAAGAATGCAAAACTGCATCTTTTGGAGACTATAAGAGAAAAAGGCGGAGAATACGAGGTATTCAACGGCGAGATAAGCAGCGGCGTAGCGATAGTAATACCCAAAGAAAAGAGAGAGGATATTCAAGAGACGTTGACCGACGTCGATTTTGCCGTATGTCCGATAGACGAGGCAAAGACGGCAGGTCAGATAATCGAAGAGTGCTACGTCAATATTGATAATATAGACAAACAAAGCGACAGACTTGTCGAAAAGATAATGACTTATGAGAGCATAAGAGAAGACGTGATGAAGTTGTACGATTATCTTACGCTTGAGGTCGCAAAGGCGCAGAGCCGCAACAATACGCAAGTCACCGACGCGACTTATTATCTTGAGGCGTGGCTGCCGCAAAGCCAGGCGGAGAGAGTGGATAAAGAATTGACGGACAGTCCGCTGTCGCTTGCTTTTTTGATAAGAGATCCGCTTGGGGGCGAAGAAGTTCCTACTCTTGCAGAAAACAACGGAGTCGTTGCGCCTTACGAGAGCGTGACGAATATGTATTCCGTGCCTTGTTACAAAGAGATAGATCCAAATCCCGGCGTAGCGTTTTTCTTCTTCATTATGTTTGGAATGATGCTTTCTGACGCAGGATACGGATTGTTACTTACGTTGGGTGCAGGACTTATTCTTGCGATAAGAAGACCGCCTAAAGGTCAACTCAATCTTGTCAAGATTATATTTATGGGCGGTATATCGACGATTATCTGGGGATTTTTGTTTGGCTCGTACTTTGGCGTAAGCGCAAAAGATATGGGTATGTGGTATCTGTTTAATCCTATAGAAGAGCCTATGCCTTTCTTGGTAATCAGTATAGCGGTAGGTCTTATCCAAATGTTTGTCGGTATGGCAATAAATATGGTTGCTTTGATTAGACAGGGGCAGCCTATATGGGGTATTTCGTCTGCGTTTAGTTGGTATCTCCTTGCGCTTGGCGTGGGCGGTATAGCATTGGCAAGCAAGATAGGAAGTTGGGCAAAGATACTGGGAATAGTTTTGCTTGTATTGGGACTTGTACTTCTTATGCTTTCGGGTACGTTTGGCAAGAAAGGCGCAAAGAAAGTATCGGGCGCATTTTCGGCGTTGTACGGAATAATTAATTTCTTCTCCGATTTGATGAGTTATACGCGTATCTTCGGACTTGGTTTGGCGACGGGCGTTATAGCAATGGTATTCAATCAGATTGCCGATATTATATCAGGTATGTTGCCTTGGAAGTTCTTGGGCGTGATAGTATCCATTGTAATATATATAGTAGGTCATTCGTTCAACGTGGCTATCAACTCTTTGGGCGCATACGTGCACAATTCAAGATTGCAGTTTGTTGAATACTTTGGCAAGTTCTACACAGGCGGCGGACAGTTGTTTGCTCCGCTGGGCAGTCAAATGAAGTATTACGCAATAGGCACGCCAGAGCCGCCTAAAGTAAAGAAGAGCAAGGCGTAAAGCAATAATTGTTGTCATTGACGCTCGCACGAGACGCATCTGCTTGCTCGCTATGCCGTCGCTTCGCTCCTTACGAGCGTAGTCGAGAAATCTCAACAGATTAATTATGATAAATACGCATACGCGTAGATATACAATAAAGATATAAACCACAGGAGGTTAATATAATGAACGGAGTTTATGTAGCAATGATAGGCGCAGCGCTGGCGGCATTGTTCGCAGGTTGCGGCTCTGCAATCGGCGTAGGTATTGCAGGTCAAGCGGCGGCAGGCGTCACAAGCGAGGATCCCAGCAAGTTCGGTAAAGTTTTGCTTTTGCAACTTCTTCCCGGTACGCAGGGTATCTATGGACTTATTATTGCATTCTTGGTATTTTTGAAAGCGGGAGTAATCGGCGGCACTTTGGGCGACTGGACGTCGGCTCAAGGCTGGGGCATGGTAGCGGTTTGCGCTCCTATGGCAATCGTTGGTCTCGTATCAGGTATCTATCAAGGCAAGTGCGCATCCGCGGCTATCGCAATGGTTGCAAAGCGCCCCGAAGCATCCGGTAAGGGTTTGTTGATGACCGTAATGGTTGAGACCTATGCGCTTCTCGCTCTTTTGATATCGTTCTTGGGCGTTTGGTTCTTGATCAAGTAATAGTAAAGGTATATTATGAACAACAAAGAGGCAATTATCCAAAAGATAATAGACGACGCCAATGCCGTAGCCAATGCTAATATCGCAGAGGCTAACAATACTGCGGAGCAGATATTGGCAAGGGCAAAGAGACAGGTCGACAGATTTGCCGAGAGTAACTTGGGCAAGACTGACGAGTTGTATAGGCAGGCGTTGGAGCGTAGCGAAGTCGTCGCTAATCTTGACGTTAAAAAACTTTTGCAGGGTCGAAAAAAGCAAATCATCGATCAGGCGTTTGACGAGGCTTTGGACGCTGTCAAGGCGGACAAAAAGACTTATCTTGCGCTTGTCGAAGGTATGATATTGTCTTGTTGCGAAGACGGCGACGAGGTAATCGTCGCTAAAGACGACGACAAAGTCATTACTAAAAAACTTATTGCAGACCTTGCAAAGAAGAGCAAAAAGTCTCTGAAGAAGAGCGACGAACTCGGCGACTTCAAAGGCGGAGTGATTTTGTCTGGCAAAAATTATGACAAAAATCTCACTTTGGAGTTGGAACTTTCTTTGATTAAGGAAAAGATTGAGAGCAATATCGATGAGATTTTGTTTGGGAGCAAAGACTGATGGCAAAAAACAGTTTGGTCTATTCAAATGCAAGAGTTAAGGCGTTGGAGAATACCTTTTTGACCAATGAGAAGATTGTGCGTATGGCGTACAGCGATGGATTGGAAGAGGGTATCAAAGTGCTTTTGGAGAGTTCTTACGGCGGCGGTCTAGTCGTCGAGGCAAAGGACTATGACGAGATCTTGCAAGCGGAGGACAAAAAGGTAAGCGAATTCGTCTTCGACGCAATGCCCGACGGGCAGGGCATGGAGACCTTTGCCATTAAGTCTGATTACCACAACTTAAAAGCAATAGTCAAGGGCAAATATATGCGACTTGACGATATAGATTTTATGCTTGCTCCAAGGGGCAATTTAGACCCCAATGAAATCAAAGACTTGATTTACGCCGACGACTATTCGACTTTGCCGGAGAGCATGCAAAAGGCTCTTTTGACAATTGACAGCGCAAGAGCCGACGGCAATACTAGTCCTAGATTTATAGATTTGACGCTTGACAAGGCTTGTTATGCCGACATAATGGCAATGCTGAAAAAAGCCAAGAACAAATTTATGACGGCGTATTGGCAGACGAATATAGATATGATGAATATCTCTTCGTTTACAAGGGCAAGCAAAGCGGGCAATATCGAGTTGTTTAAAGAGAGTTTTATTGACGGCGGTAAGTTGGACATATCTTTCTTTAACGGCGAATTGCAAAACGTGTTGGATAAGTTGGCGTATTCGCCCTATCCGCAGATAGCAGAATCTCTCAAGGCGGGTGATATGGTGTCTTTTGAGAGAATTTGGGACAACACTCTTATCAATATTTTTAAGGAAGGTCGCAACGATATCTTCTCCGTAGCGCCTATAGCAGGGTTTTACGTGGCAAAGAAAATAGAGATAAAGATAGTGAGAATGATTTGTATACTTCTCAAGAATGACGTGGACAAAGACGTCATTAGAGACAGATTGAGGGAATTATATGCGTGAAGGCAAGATAGCGGTAGTTGGAGATAAAGATTTGATTTTGGCATTCAAGGCTATCAGTATGGAGGTCTTTTGCGCCGATACCAAGGAGGAGGGCGAAACTATTGTAAAAAAACTCGCCAAAACTCACTCGGTTATATTTATTACGGAAAATCTAGCGGAGCAAATGGACTCTTTGCTCGCAAAATATAAGACCAAGGCATATCCGGCAATAATACCCATACCCAGCGGAGGCAAGTCCAACGGTTATGGCATGCAAGGTATTAAGGCAGACGTGGAGAGAGCCATTGGTACTGACATATTGTTTAATAAGGAAGATTGATTATGCAACAAGAAGTAGGAAGAGTTATCAAAGTTTCCGGACCGCTTATCGTGGCGGAAGGTATGCGCAACTGCAAGATGTTTGACGTCGTGAGAGTCGGCGAAGAAAATCTTATCGGCGAAATCATTGAATTGCGCGACGACAAGGCGTCAATTCAGGTATATGAGGAGACCAGCGGATTGGGTACAGGCGCAAAGGTAATATCCACAGGCGCTCCGCTCAGCGTAGAACTTGGACCGGGTATTATCGAAGGTATCTATGACGGTATTCAAAGACCTCTTCAAAAACTCGTGGAAATGACCGGCGACAGAATTGGCAGAGGCGTTGAGATATCTGCGATCGATCACAAAAAACTTTGGAATTTCACAGCCAAGAAATCCAAAGGCGACAGTGTCGTTGCTGGTGATATTCTCGGCGTTGTGCAAGAGACAAAGGTCGTCGAGCATAGAATAATGGTTCCTGTGGGCGTTGAAGGTAAGATAAAATCTATATCCGAAGGCGAGCATACGGTAGACGACGTGATATGCGTAATCACTACTTCAAAGGGTGATGTCAAAGTTACAATGTGCCAAAAATGGGCTGTGAGAATAGGAAGACCTTTTAAAAGTAAAATGTATCCAGTTGCTCCTCTCGTGACCGGTCAGCGTACCATAGACACTTTCTTTCCTGTGGCGAAAGGCGGCGCGGCTTGTATTCCCGGACCTTTCGGCAGCGGTAAGACCGTCGTTCAACACCAACTTGCAAAGTGGTCGGATGCGGATATAATTGTATACGTAGGTTGCGGCGAAAGAGGCAATGAGATGACAGACGTTCTCAATGAGTTCCCCGAACTTATTGACCCCAAGACAGGCGAAGCGCTTATGAAGAGAACTGTGCTTATCGCAAATACTTCGGATATGCCTGTTGCCGCTCGTGAAGCATCAATGTATACAGGTATAACCATTGCGGAATACTTCCGCGATATGGGATATAACGTGGCTATTATGGCAGACTCGTCTTCTCGTTGGGCAGAGGCTTTGAGAGAAATGTCGAGCCGTCTTGAAGAAATGCCGGGTGACGAAGGATATCCTGCATATCTTGCGTCAAGACTTGCAAGTTATTATGAAAGAGCGGGTATAGTCAATACCATCGGAAGCGAAGAAAGAGTGGGATCTGTCACGGCAATCAGCGCGGTATCACCTCCGGGCGGAGACTTATCAGAGCCTGTTACGCAAGCAACTTTGAGAATTGTCAAAGTATTCTGGGGATTGAGTTCTTCACTTGCTTACGCAAGACATTTCCCTGCAATCGATTGGTTGCAAAGTTATTCTCTATACGTAGACAGACTTGGCGAATGGTACGGCAAGAATACCGAAAGGACTTGGAACGACAACCGCCAACAGGCTATGACAATATTGCAAGAAGAGGCAAATCTTGACGAAATCGTACGTCTTGTCGGCGTCGACGCATTGAGTTATGAAGATAGACTTACGATGGAGACTGCCAAGTCAATAAGAGAAGACTATTTGCAGCAGGACGCTTTCGACGACGTAGATACCTATGCAAGTCTTACAAAACAGCATAAGATGCTCAATCTTATCTTAGAGTGTTATAAATGTTCGCAAGAAGCGCTCAAGAAAGGCGCAGACTTCGACGATATAATAGCAATACCTGCAAGAGAAGCAATCGGCAGAATGAAGTTTATCCCCGAGAGCGAAATTGCAAAGTTGGACGAGATTTACGAGAGTATGAAAGCGCAACTTGATAAGTTGGCTTACGTGGATTAAGGAGAAGCCGTATGTTAAAAGAATATAAGTCAATTAGAGAAATTGTAGGACCGCTTATGCTGGTAGACGGCGTTGACGGCGTGGCTTACAACGAACTTGTCGAGATCAAAGGCAAGGACGGAAGTATAAGAAGGGGCAAAGTGCTTGAAGTCAACAGAGACAAAGCGCTTGTTCAATTATTCGAGGGCGCGCAAGGCTTGCAGATGTCCACTTCTAAGGCGAGATTTTTAGGCAGAAGCCTAGAACTTGCCGTATCTGAAGATATGCTCGGCAGAGTATTTGACGGTATGGGTAATCCCAAGGACGGAGGTTCGCCGATAATCCCCGAGATGAAACTCGATATTAACGGTCAGCCAATAAATCCTGCGGCAAGAGATTATCCCGACGAATTTATTCAGACAGGTATATCTGCAATCGACGGACTTAATACTTTGGTAAGAGGACAAAAACTTCCTGTATTCTCAGCGTCAGGCTTACCGCACGCAGAACTTGCGGCGCAGATTGCCCGCCAAGCAAAGGTATTGAACAATGATTCTAAATTCGCAGTTGTGTTTGCGGCGTTGGGTATCACTTATGAAGAAGCGGAGTTCTTTATGCAAGACTTCCGCAAGACTGGCGCAATAGAGAGAGCCGTAATGTTTATCAACCTTGCCAATGACCCTGCGATTGAGAGAATTTCTACGCCTAAGATGGCTTTGACGGCTGCGGAATATCTTGCGTTTAAAAAGGGAATGCACGTACTTGTAATAATGACGGACATTACCAATTATTGCGAAGCATTGAGAGAGATATCTGCGGCAAGAAAAGAAGTGCCCGGCAGAAGAGGTTATCCGGGCTACCTTTATACCGACCTTGCGACGATGTATGAGAGAGCGGGCAGAATAAGGGGCAAAGCAGGCAGTATTACTCAAATTCCAATACTCACTATGCCCGAGGATGATAAAACGCACCCAATCCCCGATTTGACAGGTTATATAACCGAAGGTCAGATAATCTTCGGGAGAGAACTCAACAAAAAAGGTTATACACCTCCAATCGACGTATTACCTTCGCTCAGCCGTCTAAAACAAAAGGGTATCGGCGCAGGTAAGACGAGAGAAGACCACTCTGGCAATATGAACCAACTTTTTGCAGCGTATGCAAAAGGTAAGGAGTGTAAAGAACTGTCGGCAATACTTGGCGCTGCTGCATTGACTCCTCTTGATAGACAGTACGCATACTTTGCAGAAGAGTTTGAGAAGAGATATATCAATCAAGGATTCTATACCAACAGAACTATCGAAGAGACTCTTAC
>JAIDUV010000071.1 GCA_029060025.1 Clostridia bacterium
ACACACTGAATTGGAATTAAACATAATATAATAGTTAAATATACAAGGAAAAATTTTTATGGAAATGTCAAAGACTTACGATCCAAAATCGTTTGAGAACAAGTTGTATAAGGAATGGGTAGACAAGGGTTACTTCAAAGCCAAGGTAGACAGCAAGAAAGAGCCGTTTACCATAGTCATACCGCCGCCGAACATCACGGGTCAACTCCACATCGGTCACGCTCTCAACGATACTATCCAAGACGTAATAATCAGATTTAAGAGAATGCAGGGCTACAGCACACTTTGGCTGCCAGGCACAGATCACGCGTCTATTGCGACGGAAGTAAAAATCGTAGAGAAGATGAAGAAGGAAGAAGGTCTTACCAAGCAAGACGTGGGCAGAGACGGTTTTTTGGAGCGCGCCTGGGCTTGGAAAGAGCAATACGGCGGACGAATTGTCGAACAACTCAAGAAGTTGGGCGCGTCTTGCGATTGGTCGAGAGAGACCTTTACGATGGACGAGAAGTGTTCTAAGGCGGTCAATGAAGTCTTCGTCAATCTTTTCAACAAGGGACTTATCTATAAAGGTGACAGAATAATCAATTGGTGTCCTTGCTGTAAGACGGCTCTCAGCGACGCAGAAGTCGAGTATTCAGAGCAAGACTCGCACCTTTGGCATATCAGATATCCGCTATCCGACGGAAGCGGCGAAATAATCGTGGCTACCACGCGTCCCGAGACGATGCTCGGTGATACGGCAGTCGCAGTCAATCCCAAGGACGAGAGGTATGCGGATATGGTGGGCAAAATGCTTATCTTACCGCTTGTCAACAAGCAAATACCTATCGTCGCCGACGAATACGTTGAAAAGGATTTTGGAAGCGGCGCGGTCAAGATCACGCCTGCGCACGATCCAAACGACTTTGAAGTTGGTTTAAGACATAATCTTGAAGTTATAAGAATTATGAACGACGACGGCTCAATGAACGAGTTTGCCGGTAAATATCGCGGACTTGACAGAGTGGAAGCCCGCAAGCGTATCTGCGAAGACTTGCAAGCGCAGGGGTATATGGTCAAGATTGAGGATTACAAGCACAACGTGGGCGAGTGCTACCGTTGTCACGCGACCGTCGAGCCTATCGTAAGCAAACAATGGTTTGTCAAGATGGAACCTCTTGCAAAGCCGGCGATAGACGTTGTCAGAAAAAAGAAAGTGGAGTTTATCCCATCCAGATTCAGCAAGATATATTTCAATTGGATGGAAAATATCAAAGATTGGTGCATATCGCGTCAACTTTGGTGGGGACACAGAATACCTGCATATTACTGCGACGATTGCGGCGAGATGACCGTGTCAAAGACGGCAGTTGCGGTATGTCCTAAGTGCGGCGGAAAACACGTCAGACAGGACGAAGACGTGCTCGACACTTGGTTTTCCAGCGCATTATGGCCATTCTCGACTTTGGGATATCCCGAGAAGACGGACGACCTCAAGTATTTCTATCCCAACAGTCTTCTTGTCACCGCGTACGACATTATATTCTTCTGGGTTGCGAGAATGATTTTCTCGGGCTTGGAGCATATGGGAGATATACCTTTCCCAGAGGTGCTTATTCACGGCATAGTACGTGACAGCCAAGGCAGAAAGATGAGTAAGTCACTCGGCAACGGTATTGACCCGCTTGAAATCATTGATAATTACGGTGCGGACAGTTTGAGATTTTCGCTTGTACAAGGCTTAGCGCCCGGCAACGATACTAGATACACTGACCAAAAAACGGAGTTTTCACGCAACTTTATGAATAAGTTGTGGAATGCGTCGCGTTTTACGCTTCTCAATCTCAAGGGCGTACGCGTAAAGGAAATGGGTACGTTTAGATTGACCAACGCCGACAAATGGATACTGTCGCGTCTCAACAAGGCAATCAAAGACATCACCGCCAACCTTGAAAAATACGAATTGGGCAACGCTGCGGCGAAGTTATACGATTTCGTATGGACAGAGTTCTGCGATTGGTACATAGAACTTGCAAAGGTATCTTTGTACGGCGATAATCAAGACAAAAAGGTCAACACGCTTTCGGTACTCGTATACGTACTTGAGAATATATTGAAATTGATGCATCCTTTCGTACCTTTCATTACGGAGGAGATTTATAAGAACTTGCCTACGACCAAGAAGAGCATTGTCATATCAAGTTGGCCTGCCGTAAACAAAAAGTACAACTATACCAAAGAGAGCGGAGAATTTGCAAAGGCAATGGAAGCCGTCAAGGCAATCCGCAATATGAAAGCGGAAAAGGGGGTGGCTCCGTCCAAAAAGATTAAGGCGTATTTTATTGCAAGCACAATCAATCCAAAGGACGTAAGTTATATCTACAAACTTGCAGGCGTAGAGCACGCGGAATTTTTGCAAGACAAGAGCGCAATCAGCGAAAAGATTGTTTCGCTTTTTGGTGACTTTGGCGAGATTGCCGTACCGCTCGGAGACTTGGTAGACGCTCAAAAAGAAATCGAGAGATTGAGCGGAGAACTTGCTTATACCCAAAAAGAAGTTGAGAGAAGTCAGAAGATGCTTTCAAATCAAGGCTTTGTAGCAAAGGCTCCAAAAGCGCTCATTGACAAAGAAAAAGAGAAATTGATAAGCAATCAGGAAAAGGCTCGCAAACTTCAACTTGAGATAGAAAATCTCAAAAACAGTTGATATATTAGATTTCTCGACGTTGCTCGAAATGACGGATTAAATAAAGATCTTTGAAGATGTCATTTTGAGAGTAGCAAAGCGGAGTGGAGAAATCTGCAAAAGTATGAGACCTCTCGACTGCGCTTAATGTGACAAATCTACCTAATTGCATATAATATACATATAAAATAATATAAAGAGAATATCAAAAGAGATGAAATACGTATTTTTTGATTTTGACGGAACGATAAGCAACACCTATGAAGGTTGCGCGCGTATACTCAAAAAGACATTTGATAAATACGGTGTGGATATGGACGAGAGCAACTACTCAAAATTCATAGGTCCGCCGCTGTCGGAGACTTTTATCAAATATATCGGCAAGGATATTGCTTATGAAGCGGTGCAGTATTTCCGTCAACTGTACGTCGGCGAAAAGGCAATTTATATGAGCAAATTATACGACGGCGTGGCAGAAATGCTGTCGGAGTGCCATAATATGAAGGGCGTCAGCACTGGCGTTGCGACGTGCAAGAAGCACGAAGAGGCAATACATTTACTTGAATACTTTGGAGTAAAAGACGACATAGATTTTGTCTCGGGGCTTGTATACAACGAGCGTGAGACCAAGGCGGAAGTATTGCAATACGCTCTCGATAAGTTGGGCTTGAAAGCAAAAGACTGCGTTATGGTGGGTGACACTATATACGACGTAGCGGGCGCCGAAGAATTGGGAATGGACTGTATTCTGTGCCTATGGGGATTTGGCGATTACGAGAATATACACAACAAAAACGTGATATATCGCGCAAAGACTCCCTATGACGTAATTAAATACGTAAACGAAAATTTTGCTGAAAAAGAAAGCAATTAAAATAAATTATCTTGAAGGAACGACTATGAGATATTCAAAGATGACTTTAAGTTACATTAGACACAACTTCTTTAAGAGTATGGGCATTATGCTTGTGCCTACTGTTTTGCTTGGCATTTTGTTGAATCCGTTGAACGTAGTTGAGATTATCGTCAGCATAGGAAAAAAAGAGGAGACCTATCATTCTTTTATTGATATATATAGAAAGATCAATGGATATACCGGCGCTTTGCGCTTTTCGTTTATAATAATTTCTATAATAATTTCTATAATTTTTCTTTCGCTGTTGTCGGGATCAATTCGTCAAAAAATGCGTTACGGACTTGACAATAGAGGCAAATGGAATATGATAGGCTCCCACCTCAACGACAATTTTATACCGGTGCTCAAGTATCTTCTTTTGCTATTTGTGTCTTTGGAAGTACTTGCGATATTGCTTTCGACGTTCTTATACACGACAATCAAGTTGTTCCGCAACGCATTGCCTATGTGCTTGATATTAGCGTTTGTATTTTTGTTAATAGAATTGCTATTTTTGTCTATGTCGTTGCTCACGGTACCCAATATGACAATGAAGGGCTTTGGTCTGTTCAAGGCGTTCGGTCATTCAGTATATTCGCTCAGCGCAAGAATATTTAAGGTATTCGGCAGTATTCTTTGGATAATGTTTTTGGCAAGTCTGCCAATGGTATTTTTGATAATTTTCCCATTCAAGGGTGCAAATTATCTGTTGGCGCTGTTTTCATTCTTGTTCTATTGGTTGATTGCTTCCTATATAGGAGTATTGGTTTACGTCGTATACTTTGACGTTGAAGAATTGGAAAGGGAGGATCTGAAATAATGATTGTAAAAGATTCGTTTAGTATTACGCTGTCCAAGTTTTCGCTTGTATATCAAGTAATACTAGTGCTTTTGATAGCAATACTATTGTTTGGTATTATAGGATATGCAATATTGGCTCCGACTTTGAGTGGATACGTCAAGGATTTAAAGGGGCTTGGCATAGGCAGCGCGCTCAAAGACTATCTCAAGTCGATTTTCAGTGGAAATGGAATACAGCAAGACGGCACAAACGAATATTATCAATCTCTTGTCAATATTGTAAAAGATATCGGAGTTATTACCAAAAATCACGTTGGCTCGATTTGGGGCGGCATTATTGCAATAATCGTATTGGCTGTGCTTTTCAGCGTGTTTTATCATATGTGTCTTTACACAGTTACTGACACTTTGCACGCGTTTATGTCATCTGACAGCGAATACGGCTTTTTATCAAATATGATTGCCAATTTGTCTAAGTCCTTCAGATTTTCTTTGGCGTACGTCGGAGTATCTATCGGGTGTATGATAATCGTCGTAGGCTTGAGTTTGGGCATAGGTTTTATGTTGGGCGCGGCAAATAATTTCTTGGGAATAGTCGGCGCGTATTTTACGGCTTTATTGACGTTGTCTATACAGAGAGCGTTGTTTGCAGGCTGGATGCCCGCATATATCGTATCAGATTTGACGATAAAAGAGAGCCTGGCGCTTAATTTCAAGATGGCTACCAAGCACTTTAAGGACCAATTGGGTGTATACTTCATATTGTATCTTGCGACGTTGATATTGGGTATAATCGTGACGATTTGTACGTTTGGCTTTGGTATAATAATCGTATGGAGCCTGTGCGCAGTGCTTACGCAAGCCCACGATATGGTCAATTATTATCATTACAAAGGCAAGAAGTATTATAGAGATTCTCAGCACGTCGTCGACCCGACAAAGAAATATAAAGAAGCAGTGCTCAATGACCTGATAGAGTAACAGTATACTTTCTTTTCTTGCCAAGAAAAGAAACAAAAGACGTTGTATTTACTTTTCTTGGCAAGAAAAGTAACAAAAGAGTTGGGGGGTTGCGATTCCCCCCAACCCCCCCACAAACGCTTTTGTCAAATTGATATATATGCTAATGTTAATCACAGATTATCCTGTCACCTCGAGCGCAGTCGAGAGGTCTCAACCGTTTAATAAGTACCGACAAAATGGAGCATTGCGACATTTTCGTTTGGTCGGTAGGGCAAAGTCCAACCGTATGTCTAGCAATTACTTTGTTTATCAAAGTAATTGCGTATTATTAGGTTGTGACGCACGCCCCGTCATTGACGCTCGCACGATATGTCATTTCGACCGAAGTGGAGAAATCTCAATCGAATTTTTTACCGAAAACCTCTTGACCTATTGCAAGACCTATAGTAAATGCTGCTTTAAACATATCGTTAGCATAGACTACGTTTTCGTATTGTAAGGTGTCTAGTACGTCTCTATGGAGTTCAAGTAATTTAAGATCATTTTTAATTTTATTTTCAAACAATTGATTTTTTTCAGTGTACTTATTTAATGCTTCGTAGTATTCGTCACTTAAATATGTCTTTTCTAATTCTTCTTGATTTAAAGTATTTAGTAATTTGAGTATTGCGGAATCTGATTGTTTCATATTTTAATTTCCTTTGTAATGTATTTTAAGCAAATTAAATCAAATTTAAGTTTCATTTACTTTTTATATTTTACACCAAAATATTTGGTATGTCAACATAAATACTATAGTTTTTGGTAAACTTCTAAATATGAAAGAAGTGCATTTTGCAGAAAATTTGAAGAGTTTAAGAAGTTCGGCAGGGATGACTCAAAAGCAACTTGCTAAATTATTAGACGTTGACCAAAGAACTGTTAGCGCTTGGGAAAAGCAAGTTTGTCAACCGAGTTTTGAATTACTTGCAAAGTTGTGTGATATTTTTGACGAAACATTTGACGGTCTTTTATCTTGACCTTGACCCACTTGAAATGACTTTTAAATTTACTTATTTTCGCTTACTTTAGATACGACGCTTTCGCTGTTGCTATCGTCTTGATTTTGCGTTGCGTCTTGTTGTTGGCTTTCGTCTTTGGTATTATCGTTTTCTTCGACGATGTCCGCAGTAGGAGCAACGGAATTATCTTTAATATTTGCTTTGATTTTGACAGGGGAGACGTAAGTAGTCATACTTTTAAATACGTTGCGGAAGTGGTCGGCAATTCTCTCCATATTGCTTACTATCGAAAGGAATATGCCGCCGCTTTCGGAAGAACACTCGTTGTTGTGAAGTCTTGCGATATGGTTTTTCTCAAGATCTTCGTTGTATGTGTCCACCAAGTCTTCATATCCGTCGACTTCGTCTTTGAGCGCGAGGCTCTTTGCCTCAAACGCCGCTATCACGTTTTCGTAAAGTTTGTCGACTGCGCTCTTCATCATTGTCAATTCTTCAATTGCCTTGTCAGAGAAGGTGAGTTTATAATCCACTAATTCTTGAGCAGATTCGCAAATATTTTCCGCATAGTCGCCCACTCTCTCTATATCAGAGATTGCGTGATAGAAAGACGCGATTTCTTTTTCTTCTTTATACGATATATCCTTTGTAGATATTTTTACGGCGTATTTAGTGAGTTTTTTGTTGAGGAAGTCTATCTTTTTTTCTCTGTCCTCAAATTCTTTTTGCTTGTCGAAATTAAGGGTCTTAAGACATTCAAACGCAATGTCGAAGTTTTCTTTTGACAAGTGCGCCATCGCGACCAATTCTTTTCTCAACATCATAAGCGCAATGGACGGAGTCTTGAGTATTCTTTCGTCAATGAAAGCAAATTTGTAGTTGGTATCTTCCGCTTCTTCGCCTTCGGGCTTTTTCTTTTCTCTTACGATTACTGTAGCCAATTTTGTCAGTCCGCCTGTAAATGGCAGCAGTATCAACGTAGATATGATATTGAATATCGTGTGGAACATTGCAATTTGAGTGCTTACCACGTTAGGGAATGCTTTTGCGAGCCAATAATCTATGGCGAGTTTTTTACTGATAAGTGGCGCTACGAAGATAAATATCAAGAATATAGCCGTACCGAATACGTTGAAGAGTAAGTGAATTACCGACGCTCTTTTTGCATTGGTATTTGCGCCAATAGAGGCAAGCATTGCAGTTACGCAAGTGCCTATATTGATACCAAGTGTGACGAATATTGCGCTTTGCAAGGTCATTAATTGACCTCCGCCTTCTACCGATACGGAGCACAGTGTAATCAATATCGAAGTCGTAGCCGCCGAAGATTGGAATATGGCGGTAAATACCATACCTATGAGCATAAGCAAGAATGGATTTGTTGCAGAAGATAATAGATTGATTACGGCAGGGCTGTTGTTGATATTATTCATAGAGGTACTCATAAATCTCATACCGACGAATATGATACCAATGCCGCTGATAAGCATACCCGCCTTGGCGACCTTGTCTTTTCCGAACATCGCCATAAATGCGCCTACGCACGCCAATGCCGTCAAGAATGGGGTAATCGGCAAACTTTGCAGGGCAGTGATTTGCGCAGTAATGGTCGTACCTATATTCGCGCCCATAATGATGCTTGTTGCTTGCTTGAGCGTCATCATTCCTGCGTTGACAAAACCTACGATCATTACCGTAGTGGCGGACGACGATTGAATTACAGCCGTAATTCCCGCGCCGGTTGCTATACCCATAAATTTGTTATTGCTGACTTTGTTGAAAAGACTTTTAAGGCGGTCGCCTGCAATATTCTGCAGATTGTCGCCCATCATTTTAAGTCCGATAAGGAAGGTGCCTAGACCGCCCAACAAAAGTAGTATTGATTCAAACATATCAATGATATTATAGCATACTCGCAATAATTTTGCACCAATATTGATATTCAAAATTATACGACATCGTATAACACGAGTATTTTTAGAACAAATATTGCACTTTTTTATAATATTATATGCTGTTTTGTCCATAAATAATTCCTAAAATATCTCAGAAATTTGCAAAAATACTCAATAATTTGCATTATTAAAAATTATTTGGCAGTAAATAGTACTAATTTTTAATTATTTTTTAAGAAATATCTGCAATGACAAAAAATGACTACAATTTGCAAAAAACTTTACATAAAATTTCAATATACAAATATAATTGAATTTATTTTGCAAATAAGGTATAATTATTACAGAGGTATTTATGGACAGACTTATACTTTTGGATTCCAATTCTTTGATAAACAGAGCCTATTACGCTTTGCCTAACCTTTCCAACCATTCAGGACAATATACCGGCGCGATATTTGGGTATATGAATATGCTTATGAAGATAGTATCTACTTACAATCCCACGCATATTATTGCCACATTTGACCGCAAAGCGCCTACTTTCCGAAAGGCAATGTATGAGGGGTATAAAGCAACGCGTAAGCCTATGCCCACAGAATTGGCGAGCCAACTTGCGCCTCTCAAAGAGATACTTTTGGCAATGAATATTCCCATTGTGGAGATGGACGGCTATGAAGCCGACGATATTATAGGCACTTTGGCAAAGAGATTTTCCGTAGAGACATTTGTTGTAACTGGAGATAAGGACTCTTTGCAACTCATCGACGACACCACGACTGTATTACTTACCAAAAAAGGTATCACGGAGATTGCTTATTACGACAGAGAAATGCTCGCAAGCGAGGGGCTTGTTCCGTCGCAAATCATAGATCTAAAATCACTTATGGGAGATTCTTCGGACAATATTCCCGGAGTTGCCGGTGTGGGTGAAAAGACAGCGAGAGATTTGCTGGCTAAATACAGCACTTTGGACGGAGTGTACGAGCATATCGACGAGATAAAGGGCAAATTGCAGGAAAAACTCATTGCAAATAAGGATATTGCGTATCTGTCGTACGACCTCGCGACTATCAACGTCAATTCTCCGATAGATTTTAAGGACATTGACGTCGCAAAATTTACTCCTGTTTTTTCGCAGGAAGTCAAGAGACTTCTCAAGGCTTTAGAACTTACTAAGATAGCCGACAGAATGAATTTTGACGGCGAAGACAGTAAAGATGAGCAAGAAAGCAAAAATGAGGTTAATATTCCCAAGGCTGTAGACATTGACGACTTGCAAGGGCTTGGAGATGTCATTTCTCACTTGATTATGCAAGGTAAGTTTGCCTTTTCGCTTTCGCAGAGAGTGACTTTTGCAACCGACGAGGAGTGTTATAATATAGTAATTTCTGACAATCTTCTAGGCGACGGCATAAATTATTGCGATTTTATTGACGCAATGAAGGGTGTATTTGAAAGTGACAAGATTATCAAGATATGTTATGATCTCAAAAATAATATGCGCGTACTTTCGCACGACGGAGTAAAACTCAACGGAGTTGAAAGCGACGTGTTGCTCAAGGCATATCTTGTAGACGCCAATCGCAATTATAAGTCGGAGCAAGAGTTGTTCAATGCGTATAATCTTCCGGATGGCGAAGAGGCTGCGCTTATTTACTATATTGACGGTATTATTGACAGAGAACTTGAGGAGAGAGACCTTGTCAAGTTGTACAAAGAAGTAGAATTGCCTTTGGTTGACGTGCTTTTTGATATGGAAGAAGCGGGATTTAAAGTCGACGTGAATATACTCAACGAGTTGAACAAAAAGTTTTCGCAAGAACTTGACAGCATTTTAGGCGAGATTATGCAACTTGCAGGCAAGCCCTTCAACGTCAATTCAACTAAGCAACTTGCGAGCGTGTTGTTTGAAGATTTGGGACTTAAGACTGGCAAGAAGACCAAGACAGGTTATTCTACCAACGTCGACGTACTAAATTCTATAAAAAATCAACATCCCATAGTGCCGCTTGTACTTCGTCAGCGCGAGTTGTCCAAACTCAAGTCGACGTATCTGGACGGAATGTTGCCGCTTATTGACAGCCAACACAAGATACACACCGTATTTAAGCAAACCGTCACGGCAACCGGCAGACTTTCGTCCACAGAGCCAAACTTGCAGAATATTCCAATCCGCAAGAGTGACGGCAAGTTGATTCGCAAGATGTTTGTTGCAAGCGAGGGGAATACCTTGGTTTGCGCCGACTATTCGCAAATCGAACTTCGTCTTATGGCGCAGTTCAGCGGAGACGAAACTATGATTGACGCGTTCAACAAAGGCGTTGACATACACCGCACGACTGCGGGTAAGGTATTTGGCATACCTTTTGAAATGGTGACCGACGAGATGAGGAGACAGGCTAAAGCCGTCAATTTCGGTATAATATACGGCATAAGCGATTTTGGACTTTCCGAAGACTTGGGAGTGTCGGTATATATGGCAAAAGAGTTTATCAACAGTTATTTCGAGACTTATCCAAAGGTAAAAAAATATATGGACAAATGCGTAGAAATTGCCAAGGAGCAAGGATACGTTACCACTTATCTTAACAGACGCAGAGATATTCCCGAAATTAAGGCTTCCAACTATAATTTGAGAAGTTTTGGCGAAAGGGTGGCAATGAATATGCCGTTGCAGGGCAGCGCAAGTGATATTATCAAGGTCGCAATGCTCAAAGTCCACAAGGCGCTCAGGGAAGGCGGATTTAAGGCAAAACTTATTATGCAGGTGCACGACGAATTGATAATCGACTGTCCGCTTGACGAGGTCGAACCTGTCAAAAAACTCTTGGTAGAAAATATGCAAAACAATACTCCCGACTTTGACGTCAAACTCGTTGCGGAGTGTTCTTGCGGAAAAAGTTGGTTGGAGGCTAAATAATGAAGATTGCCGTAATAGGCGGAATAGGCAGCGGAAAAAGCCGTGTGATAGAGTGTCTTGACCAACTTGGAGAGAGGACTTGCGATTGCGATAAGATATACAAAGACATATTATGCGATGTGGAATATATAAGACAAGTTGGCGAACTTTTTGGGGTAGTGCGCGATGGAGTAGTGGACAAAAAGGCATTGGGTGAAATCGTTTTTTCCGACGAAAACCAACTGAAAAAACTCAACGAGTTGGCGCATCCTCTAGTCTTCAAAAAGATAGAAGAGATATACAGTCAGATAGATGGAAATCTTTATATTGAGGTGTCGGCTTTTGATGAGAGTATGATAAAATACTTTGACGAAATAGTCTACGTTAAGAGCGAGCAAAGTCAAAGAGTAGAGCGAATAAAGAAAAGAAACAACTTTGAAGAGAATTATATATTATCCATAATATCAAGACAGATGTCTGCGGAAAAAATGCAGGATATTGCAGATTTTGTTATAGTCAACGATTCGACTTTGGAAGAACTTGGCAGACAAGTAGAGTATTTGATTGCCTTCCATACGTTTTAGTAAAAGTCCATATTATCTATTGAATATTTATAGCAAATTATCCTTTTGCATTAGCGTAGAGAATGAATAATCTCTACGCATTTTTATATATTGATAATGACCGTTTTTAATTACTTTTTTAGCAAGATTTACTAATTTTTTAAGACTATGCGGTAAATCTTGAGAGTGCTTTTTGTAAAGTCGATTTAACTTAAGTATTCTAAATTACTTTGATTTAACAAATTTAATGGCAGTATAATTCCAAAATACTGCCATTTTTAAAATACTATTGTGCAAAATATAAGTTTTTATAACTTTGAATTATTTATCCTTCTTCTTTTGCTTATTTTTCTGTTGAGCGACTTTTTGCGCAATTTCTGCCTCGTCTATATCGTCGTCTTTTTTGATATGCACGTCAAGTTGAGGATATGGGATAGTGATGCCGTTTTCATCAAAGGTCTTTTTGACTGCCTCCATCATATACCAATGCGCAGCCCAGAAATCGTCACTCTTAGTGAAGTATCTCGCAAGGATCACTATAGCATTGTCGGCGTGTTCTTTTATATTGATAAAGGGAGCCGGGTCTTGCAAAATAAGTTCGTTTTTGTCCATACATTCTTTTATCAATGATTTAGCCTTTTCAAAGTCGCAGTCATAGGAAATTGAAAACAAAATATCGTTTCGTCTCGTGTCCTTGATATTGTAATTGGTGACTACCGAGTTGCCTGCGACACCGTTGGGAATTACGATGACTTTGTTGTCGCTCGTACGCAAATAGGTGTAGAAGAGTTTTATATCTTCGACTGTGCCGCTTTGACCGTCGCACTCAATAAAGTCTCCGATCTTATAAGGACGCATTACTACTATTATCACGCCTCCTGCAAAATTGGCAAGCGAGCCTTGAAGGGCAAGACCTATAGTGAGACCTATCGAAGTGATTGCTGCGGCAATTGCAGAGGTCTCTATGCCGAGATAAGTCAGCACGCAGACAAAGCCCAATAGAATGAGTATTCTTTTTAGCCAGGGTATGGAGACTTTTCTCAAAGTTAGATCGACGTTTTTCTTTTGCAGTTTTTTGTCGAGTTTTTTGCATATTGCTTTGATTATGGCGCAGTAAATTGCGAATATCACAAGCGCAAGCACGATTTTAAGTCCTTCGGTGACGAGCCAATTGCCAATATTGGTAAGCAATTGCGCAAATTCAATGTCGACGCTTAATAAAAAGTTCATTAAAATATCCTCCAAATATTATTGTGTCTTTATAATAGCAAAAAACTCATATATAATCAAATGTTTGGATATATAATGATAGATTTTTAAAATATAAATCAAAAAAATATGGACGATACGGATATTTTTTGACGTTTTAATAATAATAAGTCAAATAAGTTGAAACTTGAGTTGCTTTATGCTATGATAATATCTATGAAAAGACTGACATTGCTCATAGATGCCGACGATACTGTGCTTGATTTCAAAAATTCCGAGCGTGACGCTATAATTGCGCTATGCGAGCAATTTTCAATTGACGGCGGAGAAGAAGTAGCCGACAAATTCAAGCAGATCAACAGGCGAATGTGGGATATGTTTGAACTTGGACTTATCACTCGTGAAGAGATTTTTTATTCTCGATTTGAAGAATTATTTGCTTTTTACGGCATAGAAGGAAAGAATATCACAGAGGTTGGTGACGCGTATAGAGAAAATATGGCGCATAGCCGCCGTATTATCAAAGGCGCGAAGGCGTTTTTGAGACGTATGTCCGAAAGTCACGACTTATACTGTGTGACCAACGGTATTACGCGCACTCAAAAAATGCGTATGAAATCGAGCGGATTGGGCAAATACTTTAAAAAATTGTATATTTCGCAAGAAATCAACCTTGCAAAGCCGTCAAAGGAATTTTTTCAATACGTGCTTGCAGATATTGGGAACGTAAATTTGCAGGACGTCTATATTATAGGAGATTCTTTGACTTCGGATATTCAAGGCGGCATAAATAGCGGTATAAAGACTATTTTGTTTAACGCAG
This sequence comes from Clostridia bacterium, assembly GCA_029060025.1. Lineage (GTDB taxonomy): Bacteria > Bacillota > Clostridia > Christensenellales > UBA3700 > RACS-045. Next base: position 13,715 of record JAIDUV010000071.1, read on the forward strand.
AAAATAAGCAAATCAAGGATATTCGCCCTGATTATGAGGTGAAAAATTATCGTCAACTTGAAAAACTTATCTTAGAATTGTCTAAATAAAACATAAAATTGAGTATTGGCGCAGATAATTCTAAATATTTACAGACGCATAAATTATCTTTAAATAATAGTTTGATAAGTTGACTAAAGCGCCAAAATATTTTAAAATATAATACATTGATTATGAAAACCGTATTAAAGTATTATCGCAAATATTGGTATTTGATTATTGTTTCGCTTGTTTTTTTGGCAGGCGAGGCTATTTGCGAGTTGCAACTTCCAAGTTATATGTCGGGTCTGCTTGAAAACGGCGTCGGCGCGTCGGATATGGCGGCTATATGGAGTTACGGCTGGAAGATGATACTTTTGAGCGTGACGGCTTGCGTTTGCGCCGTGACGGTAGGTTTTTTATCCTCTATAATAGGTTCTAAGATTTCCAGAGATTTGCGTTTTGACGTATTTTCGCAGGTAATGAATTTTGCGGGCGAAGAGTACAACAAGTTTTCCGTATCCTCTCTTATCACCAGAAGCACTAATGATATTACTCAAATTCAGATGCTTACGATAATCACTTTGAGGATCATTATGTTTGCACCGATAATGGGCGTTGGCGGAAGTATAATGGCGGTTGAGTATTCGGGCGGAATTTCCTCGCTTGCGTGGGTAATTGCAGCGGCAATATTGATAATTATAGTACTGATAGTTATTGCATTGACAATAGTTCAGCCCAAATTTGCAAAGATGCAAAAGCAAATTGATCGCGTCAATCAGTTGGCGGGTGACGAACTCAACGGAATGATGGTAATCCGAGCCTTCAATACGCAAGAGTATGAAGAGAAGAAGTTTGACAAAGCCAATGCAGAATTGACGCGCACTTCGCTCTTTACGTCGAGAATGATGGCTTTGCTTATGCCTCTAATGACGGTAGTTATGAATGCGATAATGCTTGCGATAGTGTGGATATTCGCAGGATATGTCGAAGATTTTTCTCAAATTGCCAATATGGTTGCGTTTATGCAATACGCTTTGCAAGTGATAATGTCGTTTATGGTCATATCAATGATTTTTCTCGTATTGCCGAGAGCAAGGGTATCTATCAACAGAATCAGCGAGGTGCTCAACACTCCAATATCCATCAAAAATGCAGAAGGGAAAGAAGAACCCACCGGAGTTAGGTTTAAAGGCGACGTCAAGTTTGAATCAGTGAGTTACGGCTATGGCGGCGGCGCTCTTGCAGTGGAGAATATTTCGTTTGAGGCAAAGAGCGGACAAGTCACCGCATTGATAGGATCTACCGGTAGTGGAAAGTCCACGGTAGTATCGCTATTGCCAAGGTTAATGGACGTGACGAGCGGAAAAATCACCGTTGACGGAATAGACATAAGGGATATCAATATAAAAGATTTGCGCAATAATATAGGATTTGTACCGCAAAAGAATATTCTTTTCTCGGGAGATATAGCCTCCAACGTGGGCTACGGTCTGGAGAATGCAACCGAGCAAGACTTGCAAAAGGCTGTAGACATAGCGCAGGCGAGCGAGTTTGTAAATTCGGGCGAAAAAGGCTTTGAAAAGGAGATTTCGCAAGGCGGAGCCAACGTGTCGGGCGGACAAAAACAACGTCTTGCTATTGCAAGAGCCATAAGCAAAAAGGCGCCTATATACGTCTTTGACGATTCCTTTTCTGCTCTTGATTTTAAGACTGACGCCAAGTTGAGACAAGCCTTGGCGGATGAGATGGGGGACGCTTGCGTAATTATAGTCGCGCAACGCGTGGGTACGATAAAGAATGCCGACAGGATAATAGTCCTTGACGACGGAAAAGTAGTGGGCGAAGGCAAGCACCAAGACTTGCTTAAGACCTGCAAGACGTATCTTGATATAGCAAAATCACAACTGTCAGAGGAGGAATTGCAATTATGAGTGACAATAATTCAAGACCTCGCGGCGGGCCAATGGGAGGACCTATGGGCGGCGGAAGAATGACAGGCGAAAAGGCTAAGGACTTCAAGGGAACTTCAGTTAAGTTGTTGCGTTATATGCGCAGTGACTTGTTGGTAATAATCATTGCATTTATACTTGCGATTGGCGGAGTAGTTGCTACCATAACAGTGCCAGACGTATTGAGCGGAGCAACGGATATATTAGTAGAAGGCGCAATGAAAAAGACCGTCTACAACACCGTTGTGCCAAAACTCAAATTTGACGACGATACCATTGCTATGATGGAATCTTCGCCGTACTGTTATGCTACGATAGGTGACGTGCGTAATATATTAGAAAATGACAGCGGAAATTCTGACGATTCGGGTATGGGTGCAATAGTCTCTCAAATTCCTGATGATGTGAAGCAATCTCTAAGTGCGCTTCCCAAAAACGGAAGGATAGACAATATAAGTCTTGGCGCGCTTGCAGGGGCAAGCCGTTCGTCACATACGGTGGGCGAATTTTTCCAAAAACTGGGAATTGAGGCGGCTGATTTTCTTGAAAAAGTACCCGACGCATACCGTCAAGAGGTGTTGGAAGTATCTTTTGACGAAAAACCCGAAATAGACTTTGACGCTATTGCAAAGATTGCATTGAAGTTGGTATTACTCGTCGTGGCAAGCGGAATTATGGCGTATTTGCAGGGCTTTTTGCTGTCGGGAGTGTCGCAGAAGATATCTTACAGATTTAGGCGAGACCTCAACGAAAAGATTGGCAAGTTGCCGCTTAAGTTCTACGACAAGACTACGAATGGCGAAGTAATGAGTCTTATTACCAACGATATAGACACGATAGCAACGTCATTGAACCAAAGTATGTCCCAACTTCTTACTTCTGTCACGACGGTGATAGGCGTGTTGATAATGATGCTCAAGATCAGTCCGCTTATGACGTTGATTGCCGTAGTCAGCGTGCCGATATTGCTTGTGATAGCAATGATAATAATCAAAAATTCTCAAAAGTATTTTAAGAGACAACAGCAATACCTTGGACACGTCAACGGACAGATAGAAGAGATGTTTTCCGGTCAGAACGTAGTCAAACTCTTCAACGGCGAGGAGAAGAGTATTGAAGAATTTAAGAAATATAATGATGAATTGTATTCTTCGGCTTGGACTTCGCAGTTTTTCTCGGGGCTTATGCAACCTTGCGCAAAAGTGATTGGCAACTTGAGTTTTGTCGGAGTGTGCGTACTTGGCGGGTATCTGGTTGTCAGAGGACCGTTGGGCGTGGGTAATATTCAGGCGTTTGTTCAGTACGTAAGACAGTTTAACCAGCCCATCACTCAACTTGCAAGCGTAGCCAACACCTTCCAATCGACCGTAGCGGCGGCGGAGAGAGTCTTTGCCTTCCTCGAAGAGGAAGAAGAGCGCGAGAGCGGAGTCTTGAGCGTGGATAATATAAAAGGTGACGTACGTTTTGACCACGTTAAGTTTGGATATTCTCCCGACAAGATTATTATCAAAGATTTTTCCAGCGTAGTAGAGAGCGGTCAGCGAGTGGCAATCGTAGGTCCTACCGGCGCGGGTAAGACGACGCTCGTCAAGTTGCTTATGCGATACTATGACGTGACTTCGGGCGACATATACGTCGACGGTAAGAATATAAGAGAATTTTCCAGAGCAGGCTTGCGAAAGCATATAGGTATGGTGTTGCAAGACACTTGGCTCTACAATGATACAATAATGGAAAATATTCGTTACGGCAGACTTGACGCGACTGACGAAGAAGTCATAAAGGCGGCAAAACTTGCTTGCGCAGATCACTTTATCAACATCTTACCGGGAGGTTATGACTTTGTCATAAATGCGGACGCTGGCAACATCTCTCAGGGACAAAAACAACTCTTGACGATTGCAAGGGCAATACTGGCCGATTGCGAAATTATGATACTGGACGAGGCTACGAGCCTTGTTGATACTCGTACCGAAATGCTTATTCAGCAAGCAATGAATACCCTTATGCAGGGCAGGACCAGTTTTGTCATTGCGCACAGGCTTTCCACTATCAAGGATGCGGACAATATCTTGGTGCTTAAAGACGGTGATATAGTGGAGCAGGGCAGACACGAAGATTTGCTTGCTAAAGACGGATTTTATGCAGAACTGTACAATGCTCAATTTTTGGGCATAAGCATCGACGAGACTATTCAACGGAAAAATAAATAATTTGAAAAAGGGTATTGCATTTTTGATTTTTTAATGCTAAACTGTATCTATCAACAAATACGACTATTTCTAATGTACGACCTTTTATAAACTTTACCGAAATACCGCTGTCAAAGGCGGTATTTTGGTTTGTGGGCGACTCGTTTAGAGTGAGAACTACGCATTGAACGAGTCGTTTTGAGCGTAGCGAAACAAAGTCGCAGAGTCTAAAAACAATGATTCAAATGCACTATTTGTTGTGAAAAAATTAACGAATAAATATTATTTTTTGGTATATTTAATGAAGTTTTAATAAATTATTAGCATTTTGAGGTAAAAAATATAACAAAAAAGACGGTATTCAATAAGATAATTTTTAAATATATCATTGACATATTATATATTGAGTGATAAAATAACTTTGATAAATAGTTTTTCTTTGGGGGAAATGTCTATGAATTTGACTAAGAAAAGCAAACTTACCGCGCTTATTACCGTAGCGGTAATGTGTTTGGCAATAATTATTACTGCGGGCGTAATTTTTGCTCCTAAATTCTATAAAAATAGTGATACGCAAATTGAAACTGCCGCAAATAATCCTTACAGCGGGTATGACGCAGGCGGTTATGGAATGACGAAAGATATTACTTTTGACAAGAGTAATATGGCGTTGGCATTGGCTAGACAAGATCAAAACGATCACGTTTGGATATATTTCCCTTCCACAATTTATATGGATGTCACAGAGAATTTACAGAGTTTGAAATACGGTTATCATTTTTACGCTCATTTTGGTTCTTCTTCAAATACCGACTATTATCACACATTGTTCCACTCGACGATGGGCTATTATCTTGACGGAAGCGGAAATCAAAACGGCAAGTACCTTACGGCTTGGCAGAATGAAGCCAATATGATGAGGTATTTTAATAATTATACTTTTATCAGTAATCCAAATAATGATATTGATCTTGAATGGGGTTCTCCTGACGTATATGGCGGCGTTAAAGGAAGCAACAATAAAGCCGCGAATTGGACTTGGAATCAGTCTGGCGGTGATAACGTAAGTTATACCGTTACGGATTACAATGGCGGTAATTATTATTCTTCTACTCATATGAGGACTGACTGTAGAATGTTTGGTACGCCAAGCCTTACTGGTACATTTAATTATCAACGTTTGGCAAATACTCCGATCTTTTTGACACACGAATGGGGCAACAGAGTCTTAGGTATGGGCGGTAGCAAAGTTTATAAATGGACATTGAGTAGCACTGTAGACGCAAATACTGCGGCAGCATACGGTCAGAGACCTGAGGGCGTAAGCGCGGATATTCCAATACTTGACGATATAAAGATAACAATAAACTTGTATGATAAATCTTCATTGCTCAACGCAATGAAGACGTTGGATAATAAATATAATGCTATCGTCAATACTGGTCTTTTAATTGGCGGTGAAGACAATAGATATACTGCATTTAAAAAAGATATAATAGAAAATTATTTAAACAAGAGAGAGGTCACACAAGCCCAACTTTCTGATAAGGTGGCAGAGGTCAACTCTTACGTATTCAATACATATATTTCAAATCCGTCTTTGGGATATGAAAACAGCCCTCAGACAGTCGATTATACCGGCGCTGCTTACGGTTTGAATAATTTCTGGAAAGAATATAACAGTAATATTCCAAATACGTCTACTTTGATGTCAAATTGTTTCATTTCCGGAACGATGAACTATTATGCAACAGGTTTTGACGGAAGTGCAACTCCTGTCGACAACGGTAAGAAAAACAACATCACAGAGGCAGGTTATTATACTGTAACTTTTGCTCCAGATTCCAATGTGCGGACTATTACCGTCGGAGGATATAATATCAACGTCAAATTTACTTGGCAGGACAAAACTGTCACTGAAAGGACGGCTTATCTATGGATAAAGCCTGCCGAGATTATATTATCACCAAATATGGCTACTTCGGTGGAGATGGCGTACAAAGGCAATACTCCCAATACAATTACTGGATTACCTTCTGGCGCTCAAATCACGCTCAAAGGCTCTGGGAATACTGCGACGGTGCAGTTGAGCGATATAAAACGATCTGAAGAAAATGTTCTTGCTTGGAATGGAGTGGGGGATACGTTGGAATTTCCGGACGTGACCGAAGCGCCACAAAAAGTTTATTTTAGAATATCGGCAAATAATCACGTGGATAAATACGGTGAATTTACCGTAAAAATAAATCCTGCGGATATCAGCATCAAAATAAAACATTTTGATCAGACTTTCAATTCTAATCTCTTAGATTCAGACGGAATATTTAAAGAGATGCTTGACGGCTCAACGCCTAAAATTCTTGATGCAATGTCGTTTGAGGAGAGCAAAAATTATCTTCAAGACATTTTGACCTTTGTTATTTTGAAAAATGACGGCAACGGTTATTTTGATCCTGCTGTCGACAAGCCAAATGCGGGTAATTATACAATAAGCGTAGTAAAGAATGAAGCGTGGGCAAAAAGAATAAACAATATATCTTTTGTCGACGCGTCCAACTCCAATGCTTACCAGATTACTCCCAAAGCAGTTGAAGTCACCTGGACAGATAAAGCAAATAAGTGGTACGACAATGCGCGCGGTCATAGACCCGACGCAAAACTTACGGAAGGACAGGATACTTGCGGACAGATGGTAGGATTGACTTCTGTCGACGTATTGGGGGATAAGGGTACAGATCTTGACGCAAGCAGAAATGCCGTTAATGCGGGAACATATACGGCAAAAGTAGAAAGTACCAATCCTAACTTTGTCATTTCCAATTATACTCACGAGTTCACTATCTATCCTCGTAAGATAACCGTTGATATACAGAATAGACAGACAGTATATGCTGCCAGCGGTGATATAGATACGCAGAGTGCGCAATATTATAATGTAATATTAAAGAACAATACTAATAATGAGGCTTATATTGCGACACTTGATACAGAGATTGCGACGCTCACAGGTCAAACAAGCGCTCTCGTACATAATGATTATAATGATGTATTTACGGTAAATATCAAGCCTTTTGCGCCTAACGGTACGGCGGGCAACTATTATGCCGCAGGTGACCATACGCTTGAATTTGTATCTCTTAACAGCAATTACGAGATTACAGGTATAGACGGTAAGTTTACTGTTTTGCCGGCGAATTTGACTGTGTCAATTCAACAACTTCCGCCAAAAGTATATAATGCCGAGACTCAAGATATTATTCTTGAACTTACTCCCGGCGCTGACGGCAACGTCGTTCTTTACGGATATGAACTTGAGCATTTCGACGAATGTGTCAAGATTGAATATAGCGCAACCGGACACGACGGCTCTTGGAGCGAGACGCCTTTGACGATTACCAACGTAATCGAGTCTCCCAAGACGGTGTATTATAAGGTCAGCGCCCCCAATCATACCGATTATGTAGGCAATTTTACAGAAGAAATGACTGCTGTCAATATTATGGTATACTTCGACGGACAGAAAGATACGGTATATTACGGCAGTGAAATACCTACATCTGACCAACTTCTGACTATCTGTAACCATCGTTTCACCGTTTCAGAAAAATTGGTAGACGAGGGCGGCGGAATTTCTTCGGAGGATATTAAGGATATTCATCCTTCTGTAATATTTGATTTCTATCTTTTGGATCCTAAGACGGGGCAGGCAGTTGTAAATCGCAATGCCGATGCAGGTTCCTATACAGTTACGCATAGACTTAAAGCAGGCGTATCCGAAGATATCAACAACTTCAATGTAATTTACCATCTTGACGAGACCACCGGAGTTAGGGACAACGTCAACGCTTATACCATAAGTCCTAAACCGTTGCAAGTCGTTTGGGAGCAGAGCGGAGACAGATGGACCGGCGAAGGCAAGGACCATTATATCTTCAGCAATATTATACCTACGGTATTCCCAACTGCGCCAAACAGTTATGATGGCAAAGAAAACGTCGTGACAGGCGATAGCATTTATTTGGCAGGTATAGAACTTGCAGGTTCAAGAGTTAATGTAGAAGGTTATACTGTCACAACTAAGTTGACTACCGACCGTAATCAACGCAACTATGTTCTCGTAGACGATACGCATACGTTCTACATTGATCCGCTTGAAGTCAAGATCGTCATCAAGGATCAATATGCAAAATACGGTCAAGCAAGACAAATTCCGCTTGGAGAACTCATAGACCCAATCAGCGTAGGCGCAATTTGGGACTATGCTCAAGGTAGCGAAGCAAGATTCTTCTCCAACCATTACAGCAACTATAAGTTTATATCTCAGGCTCATTCTACAGACGGATCTGCTTTGGTAGACGTGGGCGAGTATCCTATTGGAATCACTGCAAATACCAAGGACGGTATGGACGGTACTATTCGTGACAATTACAAGGTTACGGTAGTTACGACCGAGGAAGGTAAGAGCGGCACGTTCCACATTACTCCGGCAGATATACACTTTACTGGTAGACAGTATAATATTGCTTATGATCTAAAGGAAGATACCGTACTTACTAAAAATACGCTTATTGACAGAATTAGCACAGGCTTGGAAGACAGAGGCGTAGATGCAAGTCAGTTTACGGTCTTGATGAGCGAAAGATTTTTGCAGACAGACACTTCTATAAATGAAAATAATGCAACGTGGGTAGATGCAACTACTGCAGTCACAAAAGATATAGATTGCGCAAAATATTACGTATTGTTGAAAGTAACTCATCCGCAGGGTAATTTCAATCCGTTTGTCGCAAAGGTGGAACTCAATATTCTTTCAAATTGGGTATCTGTCATTATAGGCAAGGGAGTTACCGACGCGGAGTATGGCTATACGGTGTTCCCTTCTGAAAAAATCTTTGATAAATTGGATATTGTTAGCATAGCCGGTTTTATGACTGAAAGCGGCGAACAGTTGTGGAATACCAATCAAGACGAGGCAAAGAATTTGCTTAAACAATACGTGCAATTGTACGTAGGTTTGGGCGATCTCAAGACAGAGATGGAGAAAAACGCAAGCGTAGGCGATTATTCCATCTATATGAGAGTGATCAAGACAGGAGAATATGAAAACTTCCGTTTCCTCCCACGCGAAGGCGAAAGTGATACTTCTAACATCAACGCATATCACGTTGGACCTAGAACTATCACGGTTACTTGGGACGGAATGGACGAAGAATACGGAGACCACGGCAACAGCCATACCGGATACACTATTGTAGGCGTCGTGTCTGGCGAAGAAGATCTCGTCAGATTTGAATTGACGTATTCTATTGATATGGAAGTTGAGCGTAATACCGCTCGATTTGAAGGCGGACACGCTTTTGCGGCAGGTTATTATGTTGCTCAAGTAGTTGGCGTAAGCAATCCCAACTATACGATTGATCCTGATGATAAAAATCTCACGACGACATTTGTTATCAAACCTAAGGAAATTGAGATAGATCTTCACGACAGGACTTTTGTCTACGGTGTGGAGAATACTCGTATTGACAAGATCAACGAAACGCTCAACGTATATTCGCAGACGCCTAATTACGACGTTGTTTCCAAGTCGCCGTTTGTAGGCAGTGATAAGCGTGACAGCATATTTGAGATTTATTTTGACGGAAGTATTGCCGACGGACTCAATTATTTGCCTGCAGGTGAATACGTTATCAACGCAAGACAAGTGTTTACCACGGTGTCCGTCAACTATCAAGTGACAGTCAGAAACACCGGTAAATTGAAGATAGATAAGGCAAGCGCAGGTCTTAGCGTCAAGCAATTGACTACGCTTTACTTCAATGCAAGTGATCAAGTTGTCAAAATTGATAGAGATTGGTTGGTACTCTCGGGTGACGCTGATGTCATAAGAGAAAATGCGGCGGTAAGTTATAAATTCATATCTAGAGAAGATTATAGAGATACGACCACTACCGAATATACTCCCGAGGGTGAATATACCGTCAGAGATTCGGGAAGATACGTTATCAGCGTACAAATAGAGGCTGACAATCACGAGACTTATATTACTGACGTCAACCTCAACGTCACACCTGCCAATGTCATAATCAATATGAGCCAAGCAGAGAAAACTTACGGTGATACGCTTGCAGATATGATTTCAAAAGCGCAAAATGAGGGTATCAAAGATATCGCGACGCTCTCCGATTGGTTGAAAGTTAAGTGCGGAATTACTATCGAAATGTATCGCGACTTTGGCGGCGGCAACAGACCTCAATGGGATATCACCGAATATGCACTTCAAGATTTTGAGTTCTACGTAGTAGATCCTAACAATGTTTCTGGAGACGGCGGCGGCGAATTGCAGCCTGGATCATATCAAAACAATGTCGGCGAGTATCGAGTATATCACAGAATGGCGAGCGGGGCTTTGGCAAGCAACTATATTGTAGAGTATTATCAAGAACCGGGCGTGTCTTCTAAGTGTAATGCTCACGCTTATAAGATAATTCCGAGACCTGTCAACGTAAGTTGGGATGTGACTGACAAAGCAGATTGGAATACCAATCATACTCAGTATTATTACACCGGTCACACTCCGGGACTTGTTGCAATGTTCTATGCGCTTGCAGACGAGAGCGGTGAGCAACCATCAGTGCGTTTGCAAATTGACGGTATGGAAAATGTCAACGTCAACGCTGACGGCGGTCATTATACAGCAAAAGTTGTACACAGCAATTGGGAGAGCAACCAATATGCAAATAACTATACACTCAAAGATGATACCTATGAATACAGTATTGTCAAGAGACCTATTAGAGTTACTATCGACGACCAATACAAGGGCGTTTACGGCTCGGTAAACGGTGGAATTGAAGTTTCTCAAGGCGAATTTAGTATATACGATATTAAGGCAGATGCAAATATAGACACGTTGCAGGGCAATCCAATAGAACTTGTTCTTGAAAACGTCGGCTTGGGCGCGGATAAGTTGTTGCCGGCAGGATCGTATAAAATAAGCGGTATCTGTCACAACGATAACTACGAAGTTACGTTTGTCGGAAAAGACGGCGGAGATTACGGTTGGCTTACGGTAAATAAAGCAGTATTTAGCCTAACTACGACCACATATAGAGACGCAAAATATCTCGGCGTAGAGTTTACGCTTGACTTCAAGTCTATTCTTCCTGTCAACAAAGACGCGTTCGTCTCCGGAGACGATTGGGAAAGCGCTTGGGAAAACGCCAAGATAACTTATCAACAAAACGGAACGACGGTAGACAAACCTGTATTCACAGGCGCAGGAATTGTGAGAGTGACGTATACGTTGTCTTTTGACAACTACCAAGACTTCACAAGCGTATTTGAAATTGACGTACAGAAGGCAATTGTCAATGTAAGTCTCAACGAGGTTTCCAGTGATTACGGCGACGAGTTGTTGGATTCCGAAGGAATTTTTGCAAATGCTAACGTAACGCTTGCTGACGGCTCTGATCCTATTAGAATAGCAATCGAAGATATCATTACGCTTTTCGTAGACGGCAATGCCGTAAATGCAGGCAAGTATAATATAGATTTTAATTACGTAGGTGACGAGGCAAACAACTTTGTCGTAAATCTTGTAGACAACTATGGCAAGTATGAGATCAAGCCTAGAGTAGTTAAGATAATATGGGCTATGGACGAAGACGATTCTGCTTTCGACGGCGAAGGTTATGTCTTCGACGGCAAGCCTCACAAGATAATCTTTGATGTAGACAACGTTTTGGACGGAGATACAATTGAGCCAAGATTTGAAGAGACCAGCCAAAAAGATCAAGCAAAGACTTATACTGCAAGATTGATAAGCATCGGCAAAAATGGCAACTACGCTATGCCGGAAAATTGCTCTTTTGAATGGACTATCAAACCTAGACTTATTGGCGTAACGTGGACGGTTGGTGATTATACTTACGACGGCACATACAAGATTCCTACTGCGCAAATCAATGCAGACGAGGTATTGCTTGGTACGTCTTGCGGCTTAAATGTTAGCGGCGGCGAAATTGACGCAGGCAATTATGAGGCTCTTGCTACCGCAACGAGTTCCAACTATAAGATTGCCAACGCAACGCAGGCTTTCACTATCAAGCCAAAGCAAATCCAAATTGATTGGAGCAATGATACCTTCGTTTATGACGGTCAACTTCACGCTCCAACGGCAACTATCAGGGACGGCGAACTTTGCGAAAACGATAAAGTAGAGGATATCAGGGTCGGCGGCGCTCAAAAGAATGCAGGTACGTATACTGCAACAGTGACCGGGCTTGACAATCCTAACTATATTGTAGTAGGCGCAACCAAGACGTTTGTAATTGAAAAGAAAGTAGTTACTATACACTGGACTGATACTCAGTTGGATTATACCGGCGAGGAGATTACTCCTAATGCAAGTGTAAATATCGGAGATATCATATCCGGAGACAGCGTTTCCGTAGAGATAAGCGGCGGTAAGAAGGACGTAGGTACTTATACTGCGACTGCTATCGGCGTAACCAACGGCAACTACGTATTGGCTCCTAATACAGTAAAAGAAATGCAGTTCACAATTGAAAAGGTCAACAATGAGTTTAACGGATTGTTTGGCAAGGGCGATAGCAACAGTGATATCGTCGGAGTTCCGTGGACTGGAGAAGACAAGCCGACAAATAAATTTGGCGGAGAAGTAATAATTAAGTATTATGAAGACGAGGCTTGCACCAAAGAGGTAGACGTCAATAAGATCAAGGACGGAACTTATTGGGCAGTGGCATATGTTGCAGGTACAGACAACTATAACGAACTTGTTTCGAATCCGTTAATGTTTACGATAGACAACGGTATGAACATTGGACTTGCAGTAAGCGCTATAGTCATATCTATAGTATTGCTTGGCGCAGTGCTCACAATAATACTCGTAGTCAACAAAAAGAGAAAGGGAGGTAACGTATAATGAATATTTTGCTTAGCGCTACTACTGCTACTCAACTTACAGTTTGCCTTATCTTCCTATTGTTGATTTTGGCATTGGAAGCGTTTGCTTTCGTCGGACTGTTTATGTGGAGAAAAAAGGCTTTGCAACCCAAAAAACAGTCTGCAAATAGTACAACTGCTCAACAGACAGTTACGTCTGATCAAGAGACACGTAATGAGTCTGCTCCGACGGAGCAGACTGGCGAGTCTCAAGTAGAGCAGTCGCAGACCACGCAAGAAAGCGTCATTACAGAAGAGGCTCAACCTATGCCGTCTGTCAACGAACAATCCGCGCAGGAACCAACTGACGCTCCGGCGGAGCAACCTGCTCAAGACGCTCAAGAGGATAAGAAGCAGAATGATCAGCAGATGTTTGCATTTGCCGCTCCGTTTGCTTTGTTATCGGCGGCTTCAGGCGTTTCCTCTTTGAGAGGAGCGGTTTATGCTTTTGCAATAATTTGTATGATAGCCGCAGTAGGCGCAGTTGCTTTGGCTGTTGTATTTGCTTTGCAAATATCCAAGATAAAGGAGGAGCCAGTCATAGAGCCGGCGCAAGAACCTGTCAATGAGCCGGCCCCCGAGCCTGTTGAAGAACCTCAAGCAGAAGAGCCTCAACCTGTCGAGGAAGTTGTTGAAGAGCCTGTTCACGAGCCTGTCGAAGAAGTTGTCGAGCCAGAGCCTGAACCGCAGCCCGAGCCGGAACCAGTAGTTGAATTAGTCGAACAAGTTGTCGAAGAACCTGTAGAAGTAGTGGCAACTACTGACGAAGACGACGATGACGATGATGAAGACGACGAAAAAGAAGAGGAAGAAGAAAATCGAATTTTCGTTGAGACAGACGACGGCGGTTACTTTATAATTCTTGAGAGGACCTTTACAGCAAGAATTATTCAGGCAAAGAAACACGTCAAAGAATATTATTCTCATATCAAGAATGCATTTTTATCTTTCAAGAAAGTCAGCGCGAGAATGAGCAAGCCAAGAGAATCTTTCCGCTATGGCAGAGCGACGATTGCGCGTTTGGCTGTCAGAGGTAAAACTTTGAGATTGTATCTCGATTTGGATCCGTTGAATTACGCAGACGGTAGATACAAGATTGAAGACGTATCTGAAATAGCAACTTATGCAGACACTCCGCTGCTTATCAAGATTACCAATGAGCGCAGATGCGAGTATGCTATTGAATTGATTGAAGATTTAATGATAAAGATAGACGCTATAGCCGACGATAAGTTTGAAGAAGTCGATTACGTAGAAAAGATGCCATTTGAATCAACTGACGAACTTGTCGACAAGGGATTGATTGTCAAAAAACTTGCCAAAGGCACTTCGCTCTTTGACTCCAAAGTCGTTGACGTGCTTACGCCTACCGACGACGAAAGTGATACGCACGTAAGCGTTGACTCGGATCCTATTTCCGACGAAGACAGTGATATTGCAGATACCTATGAGCGTAGTTTTACTGCAAAACTTATGCAATCCGACGTATCGGTAAAGCAGTTCTACTCTCAACTCAAAAATCATTTGTTATCTTACGGCAAAGTCAATGCTAGAATGACCAAGAAGAGAGAAGTCTTCCGCTTTGGCAAAGTAGTAGTCGCAAAGATGTCGTTGAGAAGCAAGACCTTGAGACTTTATTTGGCGCTTGATTACGGTAAGTATAAGGACGGCAAGTATATGGTCGAAGATGCGTCGAGCGTCAAGGCAGTTGAAGATACGCCAGTGCTTTACAGAATTGCAAATGAGCGCCGTTCACGTTTTGCAAAACAACTTATTGACGAAATGCTCAAGAATTTGGGCGCAGAGCAGGGCGAGAGAACGAGCATTGATTACACAGCAGAATTGCCGTATAAAACCGACGAAGAATTGTTCCATCAAGGACTTATCGTCTTGAGGCACGTCGCAGGTGTGACAGATAAAAAATAAATAAAATTACAAAACTTTATAAATGCATCTCATTAGTTTATATGAATGAGGTGCATTTTATCATTGATTGATATTAAGACCTAAGCAAAAGTTCAATCAATCTTCATTGTCATTTCAAGCGTAGTCGAGAAATATTATATTGACGGAAAACAGGATAAATTTATGTAAAATCTACAGGTTTTATGCAAATTAAAATAAGTTACGGTATTGCTTTATCTCTAAAAGTCGTATATACTATAGACAAGGAGGTGAGAATATGTTGTTAGCAAGCAATGGATTAACGTTTTGGCAAGAGATTCAAATTGCATTCAGCGACATCGGCATTATACCTGCCATACTTCTTATTTTAGGAACGATATTTATAATCGTCGAGATATTCCAACCCGGTTTCGGCTTTTTTGGAGTCGCAGGTTTGCTTCTCGTTTTAGCAGGTATGGCTGTAAGACTGTTTATGAGCAAGAGAGGCTCTCTTTTCGTACAGTTTTTTGTAATGCTTTTATGCGTGACTGTTGTCGTGAGCATAGCGCTTGTTATAATGTTACATTCACTTAAAAAAGGTAAACTATCGCGCACTGGACTTGTACAAAAGGCTGTTGCAGTACCTGAAGGTATTACTAGCGGAACGGAGGATTTTTCTCAATTGGTCGGCAAGGTCGGCAAGGCTGAGTCGGTATTGAGACCGGGCGGAAACGCTATGATAGACGGCAAGTTGTACAGCGTAGTATCGCAGTCCGCGCTTATTGAAAGCGGCAAAGATATCGAAGTTATTGCAGTTGAAGGCGTCAAGATCACTGTTCAAGAGTACGTCTCGGCAAAAAATTCGATATAATAATAAAGTTGTAAAAAAACAAAATATATATTATAAGGAGTAAAAAATGGTTATGATGACATTGGCGCTTAGCGCCGGCAGCATTGCGGCAATCATTGTTGCAGTAGTATTACTTGTATTGCTTGCAATTATTTTCAGTGTTTTGCCTATTAGAATTTGGTTCAGAGCGCTCGTATCTGGCGTGAAGATTTCAATGACTAGGCTCATCGGTATGAAGTGGAGAGGTATCAAAGTAATTCCACTTGTTGACGCTTACATTTCAGCAAAGAAAGCGGGACTTGACATATCCATTGATGAATTGGAAAGTCACGTGCTTGCAAGAGGTGACGTAATAAAAGTTGTCAACGCTTTAATATCCGCTCACTCGGCAAATATGGAGTTGACCGCAGAGACGGCTAGAGCAATCGACCTTGCAGGTAGAGACGTGCTCAACGCAGTCAAAGTTTCCGTCAATCCAAAAGTGATTGAGACTCCAGCCATATCGGCAATTGCAAAAGACGGTATTGAATTGAGAGTCAAAGCAAGAGTGACGGTGAGAGCCAATATTACCAGACTTATCGGTGGCGCAGGCGAAGATACTATTATTGCTCGTATAGGCGAAGGTATCGTCACGACAGTAGGTTCTTCCGAGTCTCACAAAGACGTACTCGAAAATCCCGATGCGATTTCCAAGACGGTGCTCAGCAAAGGACTTGACAGCGGCACAGCGTATGAGATTTTGTCTATAGACATTGCAGACATCGACGTTGGCAGAAACATTGGCGCTCAACTCCAGATGGATCAAGCAGAGGCAGACAAGAGAATTGCAGAGGCAAAAGCCGAAGAAAGACGCGCTATGGCAGTTGCGTTGGAGCAAGAAATGAAGGCAAAGACCCAAGAGATGAGAGCGCTCGTTATCGAGGCGGAATCTCAAGTCCCCAAGGCAATGGCAGAGGCTTTGCAAAAGGGCAAGTTGGGCGTAATGGATTACTACAATATGCAAAACGTGATGGCAGATACCAATATGCGTAACGCTATCGGCGGAGTAGAAGAATCCAGTGACATCAAAAAGAAGGATAAGAAATAATGTTTGCTTTTATTCCTATTGCAATTATAGCGTTTGTTATAATTGGGGTAATAGTTTCGGTCGCAAAACAAAGCGCCGAGACTAAGAAAAAAAAGGATGCGGAAAAGGCAATGAGTTTGCTTGACAACAAGGAGGAGTTCAAGAAATTCTTGGATTACGACTCCTCCGAGTCGGCGAGCCGCGCTCAACAGAGACCTCAACAGTCTGCGACGGCTCAGCCTCAACGTCCCGCTCAACCTCAACCGACTGCGTATAGATCTCCTCAGCCTGCAAGGCAGCAAATGACGGCTCAACTTCAACAGCGTCTTGAGGAGTTAAAACGCAGACAGGCGGAGCGCGAAGCGAGCAATTCAAAAAATGTCGTTACGTCTTCGCACCACGATAGCCACTGCGACGTATCTCATAAAGACAACCGCGATAAATACAGAGTGGAGTATGTGCCGACGATGAACAGTATAGGCGGGAAGTCTACGGAGGGATGTCAAGACCACTACAACGTCAGATACGTCAAACTTGACGAAGACGACGACAATGAGTTGGAACTCACGGCTCTTCAAAAGGCAATCGTCTATGGCGAAGTAATCAATCAGCCTGCTTTCAAAAGACAGTATGGCTCTCGCAGATTGAGATAATTTCGAGTCAAACTTAATCAAAACAAAAGGTACTGCATTTTTGTGCAGTACCTTCTTGTATTTATATTTTTATTCGTTGTTATTTTCTTTCTTTCATTGGCACGTATTCAAGCGCAGGTTGAGTACAGTTGTAAGCAGGACGCATAATTCTTGACGAATTGATAAGTTCTTCCATTCTGTGCGCCGACCAACCTGATATTCTTGCAATTGCAAATATCGGGGTATACAACTCTTGCGGAAGTCCCAGCATATCATAAATAAATCCGCTGTAGAAATCTATGTTTGCGCTCACGCCCTTATAGATGCGTCTTTGATTGGATATGAGTTTAATAGCGATTTCTTCGACCTTTGAGTATAGATTAAAGTCTCTCATAAGTCCTTTTTCTTCGCTCAAAGACTTTGTTGATTTTTTCAAAAGCAGCGCTCTTGGGTCTGACAGGGAGTAGACTGCGTGACCGATACCGTAGATAAGACCGCTCTTGTCAAAACTTTCTTTGTTGAGGATCTTGTTGAGATAGTTCTCGATCTCCTCGTCGTCGTCCCAATCTGCGACGTTCTTTTTTATATCGTTGAACATCTGCGAAACTTTGATATTTGCGCCGCCGTGCTTTGGTCCTTTGAGCGAGCCTATTGCCGCTGCAATAGCAGAATATGTATCAGTGCCAGAAGATGTTACGGCTCTTGCGGTAAAAGTAGAGTTGTTACCGCCGCCGTGTTCTGCGTGCAATACAAGAGCAAGGTCGAGGACTTTTGCCTCCAACTTGCTGTATTTGCTGTCAATTCTCAACATATGCAGTATGTTTTCCGCCGTCGACAAATCGTCTTTAGGCGCGTGTATAAAGAAAGAATTATTTTCTTTTATGTAGTATTCATACGCTTGATAACTGTATACTGACAAAAGAGGGAAGAGCGCTATCAACTGTAAGCACTGGCTGAGTACGTTGCTGAGCGAAGTGTCGTTTGCCTTTGGATCGTAAGAATACAGCGTCAGCACGCTTCTTGCAAGGGAATTCATCATATCGTTGCTTGGCGCTTTCATAATGATGTCTCTTACAAAAGTGTTTGGCAGTGATTTGCGATATTTTGCAAGGATATTTTTGAACTCTTCAAGTTCTGCTTTGTTGGGCAGTTCGCCGAATAAGAGCAAGTAGGTCACTTCCTCAAATCCGTATCTGTCGCTTGTCAAAAAGTCCTCGCACAGAGAATTGATGTTATAACCTCTGTAAAACAATTGACCTTCGCAGGGAATTTCCTCGCCGTTGATTACTTTTTTTGCAATTACGTCGCTGATGTTGGTAAGACCTGTCAATACGCCTTTTCCTTTGGGGTCGCGAAGTCCTTTGTTGACTTTGTGCTGAACAAAAAGTTCGGGGTCAATAACTCCGTTGCCCATACACTTGTCCGCTAAGTTTGATATTTTTCTCCCCAAATCCAAATCTTTTTTTGATGACATTGCAAAATCCTCTCGACTTTTAGTTTAGTATATAATGTAAGTATTTTAAACTAATTTTGTCAAAAAGTCAATCAATACGTCAGGCAAATTTGCCATCTTGAGAAGCGTTGCTTGTTATTTACGCAAATTTGACTAATTTGTGACGCGTCAAATTCTCAGATTTAATTTATGGTTAAAAAAATAAAAAATCCGATAAATTTTTGCAAAATGCTTTATTATATGTCTATTATATGTTACAATATATTTAATTAGAGAAAAGTTTGTACTTTAGCGGAGTATTTTATGGATCTTCAGAAATTGAGAGATAACAGTGACGCCCAAGCAGATTATATGATGGAGGAAATCACCACCATAATCAAGACTTGCGGCAAGCGCTTGCCGGGTAGCGAGGGCGAAAAAAACGCCGTCGATTATATGGCAAACACTTTGAAAGAATACAGTGACGAAGTCAAGATTGAGCCTTTTGAAATGCACCCCAAGGCGTTTTTCAATTGGATACATATTATGGTTACCATAATTCTTATGGCAATGGTGAGTTATTTCTTCATACCTCTTCTTGCGATAATTTTGGTAGGCGTCGCAATGCTTTTGATGCTTTTGCAATTCGTGCTTTATCTTGAGATAGTAGACTGGATATATCCAAAACGCACTTCGCACAATCTTATGGCTGTCAAGCATCCAAAGGGCGAAGTCAAGAGAAGAATACTTTTCAACGGACACCCTGACGTTGCTCACGAGTGGACTATGAGTTATCTTATCAGCGGAGACGCATTTGTTGCGCACTTTATCATATCAATGGTTGGCATTATGGCATTGGTAGGTATATCCATCGCGGCAATGGTATTGCAGGGCGGAGTAACAGTTGGAATACCGACTGGCACGCCTATGATTATGGGCTTGGTGTGCTTGATATTTGTTCCGTTCTGGATAGCAATGTACAGAATGTGGAATACCAGCGTAATAGTAGACGGCGCAAATGACAATCTCACAGGTTGCTATATGGGTATTGCGGTAATGAAGGCTTTGCACGACGAGGGTATAGAACTTGAAAATACCGAAGTCGGAGTGCTCTTGACCGGCAGCGAAGAGGCAGGTATCAGAGGCGCAAGAGCGTGGGCTAAGAGACACGGAGCAAGCGGAGATTACAAAGACGTAGAGACTATAATATATGCTTATGACACGTTGAGAGAAGGCAAGTTCCTTTGCGTAAATAAAAAAGACCTCAACAACACCGTCAAGGCAGACAAGCACGCAAGCGAACTCTTCTACAATGCGGCAAAGAGCATAGATGTTGCTTGTTCTTACGGATCAGTACCTCTTGGCGCAACTGACTCGGCAGCATTTAATAAAGGCGGCTACCAAGCGGTTGGTATCACTGCGCTAGACCATAAGTTGCGCAATTACTACCACACTAGATACGACACTTACGACAATATGGATAAGCAATGTCTATCCGATTGCTACAAGGTCACTGTCAAAACGCTTGAAGATTTTGACAACGGCAAATAAATATTTTGTTTGAAAATTTCAATGCTCCCTTCTCATAAGACGAGAGGGGAGTTTTTGTTTAAATCACTTTTATTACTCGTTGACGCTCGCACGAGACGCGTCACGCCTTTCTCGCTCACGGCGTGGTTTTTACTCTCAATGTCATTTCGACTGGAGCAAAGCGAAATGGAGAAATTTCGTGTAATGTCATTTCGAGCGAAGTCGAGAAATCTCAAACCGATTAAAATAACACGCAAGTAACTTTGCGTGTTTTTGAATTTATCCAATTAAAATTCTAATTTAATTAAGATTTTTCACAATTCCAAAAAAAGTATACTTTTACTGACTGCCTGCGAAAAGGCGTATTTTTTCAATTACATTATACTTCGCGCGCAATAATTTTGCAATAATTTGGGTCAGTAAAAGTATACCTTTTTTGGAATTTCGACTATAAATCAAAGTTTGTAAAATACATAAAAACATACAAATTTTGGTATAGAAGAACCTTGGGTATAGAAAATTCTATAACTACTGCGAAAGGGATAATGTGAAAGTATAATTTACTGTGAGAAATAGACTTATGTACGTCATTGACGCTCGCACGAGACGCACCTGCTTGCTCGCTATTCCTTACGACTAAAGCGAAGCGATATGGAGAAATCTCAAACTTGCTATCGTCATTTCGACCGTAGTGGAGAAATCTATTCCGATTAAATTGTACTTAAGAGAGGAAGAACAATGAAATTAGCAAAAACGAAGTATCTAAAGTGTGCAATACTTGTTATATCAATATGCTTTATATTGGGAGCATTAGCGGCTTGTTTACCTTTTAATATATCTATACCAGACAAGTTGGAAGAAGGTGCAATAAATGATACCGCAATGAATATTACTACAAATGCAACAGACGGCTTAGGTGAGTTTAGCAATGGCTATTCTTACGCATATACAGATAAAAATTTGATAGATAAGTATAGAGCAGGTGACGCAAATACACCTTATGATATATCTATCGTAAAAGTAGATACTTCGCAAGCAAGAGGTACGCAAAAGAATCCGTATGTTATTGCTACAGTTGCTGATTGGGATACATTTGTAAAGTTTGTTGCTACTGACACAAATAATGGTAAAGATAAATTTTTTGTATTAGCCAATGATTTAGATTTTAATAATATTGATTTTCATCCAGTTACTATATTTAATGGAACGTTTTATGGAATGGGACATTCTCTTAATAATATTACCTGTACTTCTTGGCAATATTGGAACGGAAGTAATTTTGTTGATATAGGTACTACAGGATATACAAGTGAGGGATATGGATTATTTTGCAAGATAACAGATGCAACTATTACGGATTTGATAATAGATAATTATAGTTATCAAAATCCACCCGTAAGTCAAACATTTTTAGCAAATCACGGTCCTTATATTGGAGGTGTTACAGGAATAGTTTTTGGAAATGTTGCAATATTAAACTGTCATACTAATGGAGAAATAATTTATAGCACTTCTGGCTATCCTTTTTGTTGCGGAATAGTAAGTATGCAATATGATACGAACTCAAATCTGCTTGTATATCGTTGTTCTGTTGAAGTCGATGTAAGTGGAGGGGCTCCTCGAGATATTTATATTGGCGGTATAATGGGGCGTTCGTGGTATGGTCAAACAAGAATTTTTGATTGTGTTGCAAACGTAGTAAATAATATTACTAACTTAGTAAATGCTTATACAGGGGCGGCTTTTTCAAGTATATATAGCGTGAATGCTGCAGTTGTTCAGTTGGAAAACTTTACTGGTACGGTAGATGCTGTAGCAGTAAAATCTGCTGGTATCGGCGGATCATTATTTACTTTACAAGCACCAAACGCAAACTTAAATATAAAGAATTGCTATGTTGATGGTACTTTTGCTGTAGGAAGCGGCACAAAGCAAACACTTTATCCAATAGTTAGATCGGCTGCGCTTTCATCTGATTTGTTAAAGAATGTCAACAGTGTAGAAAGTTCAAATGGATATGCAGCATTAACAGCTGGATCTACTGGTGTTTTGTGTAATTTACATAGCAATTTAAATATAATGCTCACAGAAGCAAAGACATTCTTTGGAAATAATTATTCGCAGATTTGGGATACAGATAAAATTGGTGGCTCTTATGACCCAGACAATTCACCAGTACGCAATTACCTTATGGCGTTTATCAACTTCCGTAACTTAAACAATGGCGGTAATAGCGAAGAGAAAGTAGGTCTTGATGATGGAGAAGGATATGTCGTAGGAGACAAGTTGCCAGATAAGACGAGTGACGTTACTGCCTTTACCACCTACTTAAATACAAAAGCAAACGCTAACCACGTATTCTTAGGTTGGACGGATGACAAGACAGGAAATAGCGAGCCGTTTACAGAATTGCCAAGCGGATTATATGGGGACGTAACTCTATACGCAGTCTGGGGCTTGCCGGACAGTTATGTAAAAGCAAATATAAAGACGAACTTTACTTTAGACAAAGACAAGATAGAATACGACAGCGTGGAGAGTATTACACTCACTGCATTGGTTACTCATACACCGCCATCAAGCGGAAGTATGACAAATCCTAATTCAACATACTACTTTATACAAGACGGAACAGAGAAGACTACCACCGCTAGCGTAAAGAATAGCGGCGTACTGGAGGTAAAGACAGTCAAGGATAGCGGAGAATATACCTTTAAGTACAGACTTTCAGACGGCTTAGAGCCATTGTGGTATTATGACGGTGAGCATACAACAGGAAAGAGTATAGAGATAGAGAAAGGCAAACTGACTAGTATGACACTAAAAGATTTCAAGATCTCGCCGGACACCGCGCCGTATTTTGGCAAGAAGTTGAGTGAAATAGACTTTAGCGTCAAGATGTTGAATAAGGCAAACAAAGAAGTAGAGTTAAATTCAGACTTACCGTCTAAGTGGCAATCTTCAATAGGCAAAGTAGACACAAAGGGGAGCAACACCAAGAAGATAGTAGTATATCCAGCAGACACGGACAATTACGAAAAAGAATACGCATTTGACGTAACATTTGAAGCGGAAATATTGGTAATGGTGTTCAACTTAAGCCAGATAAGCCAAAGGTTAGAGGTAGAAGTAGAGTATGGACAGAATTACGGAGCGGCGGAGATAATCTATCTGTTTGAGCAAGCGTACCTAGATGCTTTGACAAACAAATGGGACAGCGATATCGTCAACGACGTAAAGAGTATGGCTCCGTACCTAAACGGCAAAGCAACTGTAGACGGAGATGCCAATGCAGGCAAGTTTGACGAAGAGTTCAACGGAATTGACAAGATAGAGACAATAGAAGTCACGTTCAAAGACGCGGCTTATGAAGTAATATTCAATCCGGACAATAACGGAGCAAGCGCACCGACTAAAGAGACGTACGGCTACGGACAGTTCTTGAAGAAACCTACGCCAGACCCGACAAATGGAGATAAGTTGTTTGTAGGTTGGTACTTTGACGAAATAAGCATAGACGCGAGTGGAAACGAAGTAAAGACGACAAGAGCGTGGAGATTTAACTCGGTGGGAGATACTCCTCAAGACAGAGTGACAAGACCTTTGACGTTGACGGCAAAGTGGCTTAAGGCAGACACTTTGGATTCCATAAAGGTAGAAGTAGACTCGTCAAAGAGATTTACAGCGCAGACCAAGATAGGCGAGGACGACTTGGTAGTGACAGCGTACTACAGCGGAGTATTGGATGGCATAACGGTGAAGCAAGACGTAGTGCTTAATTGGAGTCAGTTTAAGGTGAAGTATTCTACCACTGACGAATTGTTGCACGTAACTGACGGCGGATATGAAGTGACGGTAAGTTACCAATTCGGCTCTGGAGATCCAAAAGAAGCAAGTGTAAAGATAAACGTATTGCCAATCACTATTAGTACGGATAAACTCACGTTTGCAGATAAGGTAGTAATATGCACGGACGAAGATAAGAATGAGACAATAGACCCAATCAAGGGCACGTTGCCAAGTCAGATAAAGAGCGTAGCGTACGTATATATGCTGGACGGAGTAGAGATACCCGAAGAAGACGTCAAGGGAATAGGCGAGTATATAGTCAAGGCAGTGTTCACAATGAGGTCTGCGGACTTCTACGCCGAGCCAATGACGGCAACGCTGAAGATAGTAAGACCGACGGAGTTAGAGAAACCGGTATTCAAGGGCGGAGCGGTATACGACGGAACAGAGAAGAGAGTCGAGGATTACTTAGACGGCTTTGACAGCGACTTTATGGAGATAGTCGGCGAGGGAGCAACTGCAACCGATGCAGGAAGATACACTGTATACGTGAAGTTAAAGGAAGGAAGTTGGGCAGACGGCACGACAGACAACGTGACAATCACTTGGACGATAGACAAGTCCACTTTGATACCCAACTGGGATAATTGGGAGTTTGTTACGGACGGAGAGAGCGGCTACGCGCCTGTAATAACCGGAATGGCAGACGGACTTGCAAGCGGAGACGAGATAGACTACGCTAATGACTTTACGTACAAGATATATGACGAAGAAGGCAACGAGATAGGCGCAAGTCAAGTGTCCGAAGTAGGCTCGTATAGAATAGTAGCCACGATAAACGGAGACTTGGGAGCCAACTACAAGTTGGACGAAGTGAGCAGAGAATGGTACTTCGTAGTCGTACCAAAGTCGGGAATGAGTATCTTGACGATAGAATGGGGAGATACGCAATTCCTATATGACGGTGAGGTGCATTATCCGACGTACGTAGTAAAGGACAGAAACGGAGACGAAGTGACGGATAATGATATCCTGTCGCAGTTGAAGTTTACGGATGGATACAAGACAAAGACGGAGAAAGGTACGTATACCGTTAAAGTAACGGTAAGTGATACAGAGAATTACTTTATCCGTTCAGGAGCAGTATGTACGTTTAAGATAGTAGACGAGAATGGCAACGCGCCGGACTATGACCCAACCGATCCTAACCGACCAAGTGGCAACGACCCTGGCAGCGGTAACAACGGCGGCGGAACGTTAAACTTTGGCAATATAGAGGAGTTTATAAAGCAGTGGTGGCAAGTCATAGCAAGCGTAATATCTATAATATTGATAATAATATTCTTATCCAAGACAGCGGGCTATGAGAGCAAGCGCAAGAAGTATAGCAAGAAGGCAGAGAAACTGGAGAGTAACGTCTATGCAGTGGCAACGACAGGTTTGTTTGGCTTGGCAATGACTGCTTGGACGGCAATAGCGTGTACGTTGATGGGCTTGGCAGTGGCAAGTCTAGTGATAATGATAATAGCCAAGAACAGATGCAACAAGGCAGAAGAGAATTACGAAGATTGCCTTGAAGAGTACAATCGTAACCAAAGAGATATGGACGAGCGCAAGAGAGAAGCAGAATACTCGCGCCGAGACGAAGAAGCAAGACGTCGCGACGAAGATATGCAAATGATGTTTATGCGTATGTTTGGCGGAGGAACTATGAACGGCGGAGGCGCGCAACCGCAGGGTGGATTTGTATATCCGCAATCGGGTATTAGCGTCGAAGAAATGAGAGGACTTATATCCGAGACTGTCACAGCGCTTTTACCAGGTGTTCAACAGATGTTGCCGCAACAAGCGTCGACGAATGACGAAGTGATTAAGAGCCTTGTAGAAGAACAAAAGGCAATGCGTAAAGTAATGCAAAAACTTGTCGACCAACCTTCCGAAAAAGTTATTGAAAAAGAAGTTGTTGCAACAATTGCAAATGACGAGACTATAAAGCAGATGATGCAAAACCAAGAGAAACTTATGGAAAAGATCTTGGAATTGTCGGCAACTCAACCGCAAGCGCAGATAATCGAGAAAGAAGTACCTGTCGAAAAGATAGTGGAAAAAGTCGTCGAAGTGCCAGTTGAGAAAATAGTCGAAGTGCCAGTCGAAGTCGAAAAAATCGTAGAGAAAGAGGTAAAAGTCGAAGTACCTGTAGAAAAGGTGGTCGAGAAGGTAGTGGAAAAACAAGTAAAAGTAACCGCACCTTCAAAGCCAAAGGTAGAAAAAGCACCTAGACTTACACTTGACGAAGCATACGCATTGCTAAGCAAAGAGCAAAAGAAATACTTTGACGGATTGAGAGACTACGCACTCACAAAGTATAAGTGCAAAGAGAAGAAGTCGACATACTTTGTAGTCTACGGACTGACAAGTACAAATCCGTTGTTGAAGTTGACGATAAAGAAAGATACAACGGTAGCGTTACTCAAGATGGAAGACGAGTATATGAAAGACATCAGAAGAGACGCGACAGGAGACGGCACAAAGGTAAAAGTCAAAGAGACAGAAGTAATAGTAAGCGATAAGCAAGCCTTTGAGACGGCGAAGAAGATGGTGGACTTGAGAGACGACCAAATAGAGCGTTATCAAGAATTACTCAAAGAGCAGCGCGCTATTAGAAGCAAAAAGTAATTGCAACCGCATAAAGGCAAAGGTGGGAATTGTTCCCACCTTTTGTCATTGTTGCTCGCACCAGTTATTATAATGTCACCTCGAGCGAAGTCGAGAGGTCTAATCCTTTTTATAATACTGTTGAGATTGCTAATTACGTCATTTGCTTGTGGAGTATGTGCGCAACACAAAAGCCACCTTGGCAGGCGGCTTTTGCTCGGTCAAACCGATATGTGGAAGTGAAAAAATTATGTGAAAAAAGCAAATTTATTATACCCTATTTTCTGCAAAAGACTCGTCTTCATTTCCGTCGTCAAAATTGCAATATTCAATCAAGTCGTCGTCAACCAATTCGTCTTCAACAACGACTTGTCTTGGGGTAATTTGATTTTGAGCCATCTTGAGCATTACGTTTTGACGCAAAGCATCATCGTTTGGCTTTGTCAATAGAGTTTCTTCTTTGTCTATAAGTCCTTGCGCAACAAATTTGTTTTCAAGGGGAGTCAATCTCATATCGTATTGCTCGTAGTCGTAACCGTAGAATTCGCATACTGTGCGGTCATACATCTCTTGAGTAGCCTTTTGCAAATATTCGATATTCTCTTTTGCCGACAAATCTTTCTTAGGATAGATAGCGGGGCATATTTTTACCGTACAGTCTTTCTTGACGCCCAACTTGCGTCTTATCCAATTAGGCTTACGGAAAAGTATTACGGTCATTACAACTGGTACGTTGTTCTTTACAGCATAGTGGAAAGCACCTTTTTTGAGCGGACGAGAATTTTCGTATTTTTCCCACATTACTTGCTCGGCGTAGAAAGTGACTACGGAGTTGCCTTCTTCAAAAATTGTAGATATCTCTTTATCGAGATTGCTCATTGCTTTGATAGAACTTGCAAGTGGCAAAAATCTACCTGCCCTCAAGAATTTTCCGCCAACACCTTTTTTGAGTTGAAATTCTGCGCCGGTCATATAGTGTTTGTGACCGAAAGCAACTTGGAAGTTGACCATTGCGTCAAGCAACATTACGTGATTTGACACCCTTATTGCGTTGTCTACTTGTTTGAGGTTATCTTTGCCTTCGATTTTGAGGTCAAACAACAATTTATTTGCAAGGGGGAGCATAGTGCGCAAAAGAAATTTAACTATTGCGCTTCCTATCTTAAAACTTGCTGTTTTTGGACGGAATTGATAATCCTTGTCGACGGTGATTGCGTCGTCGACAGTATAGGGCGTAGACCATTGATCGTACGCTTCCATTCTTGCGTATTGCGCGTGCATTTGATCGTATTCTTTTTGAGTAATCTTTGCCATATCTTTGTCCTCTGCTAACAAATTGTGTAAAAGTAATTGACTTTTATCTATTATTTTACTATTCTAATTATAGGTCAAACGGTGAAAAATATCAACCTAAAAAAGTATGCCATTTGGCTTTGAAATGTATAATAATTGACAGTATACTATAAATATGTCGATTATTATACCACATTTTTGACAAATTGTTGCTACTTAATAATCAGTTAATATTGCGTTAACATTAAGTTAACAAAGTCTTAACGATACTAAAATATGGCAAAAAAGTTTATATTTGTCAAGCAAAAATAATGGGAGAAAATAATGGACAAGACAAAAAAAGACAGAAGATTTAAGCGCACTCAACAACAATTGTTGCTGGCATTGAAAGAATTGATAAATACCAAAAGTATTATAAATATCTCCGTAAGAGAACTTGCAGAACTTGCCGACGTCAACAGAGCAACTTTTTATCTTCATTACAGAGACCCTTACGATATGCTTGAGCAACTTGGCAATGAATTTATTGACAATATGAAGACGATACTCATCAAGGACAACGAAAGTTTTAATCCCGCAAAGAGTTTTGTCAATCTATATAAATATGTCAAAGAAAATTACGATATTGCTTACATTCTCTTTTCGCCCAACTGCGACAGCGGATTTGGAAGACATTTGGAGAGATCGCTTGAGAAGTTTTGTTTTGACAGTTGGATAGTGCGCGCCAAAGACGACGACTCGCGCAATTGCGATTATTACAGCGTTTACCTCGTCGCAGGTATCAAAGCGCTGTTGGAGAAGTGGATTTTTGACGGTTTCGTGGAGACGCCTGAAGAAATGGCAAAGTTATCTCAATATTTTATGATGTACGGCGGAAAGCAGTTCTGGGAATAGTTGATTTGTCAAAAGGGCAGTGATACTAAGATTTTGACGGTATGTCATATAAAGTCTTTAATTCAAGCAATCGGGCGTAGGCAATTTGATATTGCGCTACGCTTACCAATTGGATTTTTTCATATTTTGTAAACAAAGTCAGTTTGCCAATCTTTCCAAACTCTTTTTCCGCTTCGACTTTTTGCAAATCGCATATGTTTATTAAATATTTGTTTTTTCCTATAATCAACGTGTCGTCGTTGAGTTTGATAAGATCAAACGTGAAGGAGAATTTCAGGTGCTTTGCTAAACTGTTACCTCCCACGCCAATCAGCGCAAGTGGCACAGAAAGAAGCCAAGCGCTATAAATGGACGGGCTAGAACTTTCAACAAAAAATAAGCCGTAAATTCCTAACGGTAGAGTAATTATGCCTATGATTAGCATAAAAAAATAAACAAAAAACATTGATTTAGATTTTTTTGCAATTATCTCCATTATTTCGCCTTTTTATTAAACATTCTGTCGTTGTCTGTGATTTTTCTCAAAACTCGGCAAGGATTGCCCACGGCTATCACTCCCTCGGGAATATCCTTTGTGACGACGCTGCCGCTGCCTATGACAGAGTTCTTGCCTATCGTAACTCCGCCGTTGACGATAACTCCGCTTGCGAGCCATACGCCGTCGCAAATGGTGATTGGCTTGGCATACTCAAGGTCGTATACGCCGTCGGGGTATTGCTGAATAGCCCTTTCGTCTGCGACCAATGGGTGCACGGGAGTTGCAATAGTGACGTTGGGACCGAACATAACGTTGTCACCGATAGTCACCGGCGCGACGTCGAGAATAACGCTGTTGTAATTAGCGTAGAAGTTTTCGCCAATAGAGGTGTTGCAACCGTAATCAAATCTTACAGTGGGCTCAAAATAAAAATCTTTTTTATGGCTTTTGAGTACGCTGTGAAGTAGGTCGTATCTCTTTTGTTTTTCGTCCTCGTTTGAGTTGTTGAATTCCACGCACGCTTGGCGTACCTTTCTTCTCAATGCGGTAAGTTCGGGATCGGTGGGGTTATAAAGTTGACCTGCCACCATTTTTTCTCTCTCAGTCATAAATCACCTCTAATATATTTATATCAGTATTATATCAAGTCTAGCGGTGATAAGTCAATGGGTTATTTAGAGATTGCGTATTTACTCAGATTTTACATAAATAGAAAATTTTGTGTATTGACAGTATTTATAGCGGTGATTATAATATATAGGGCTATTTTTGGCTAAGAGGTAGAATAATGGGGATTGACGTATTGATTATAGGCGCAGGACCTGCGGGAATATTTACGGCATTGGAACTTGTCAAGCAAAATTCGCATAAAAGTATTACTATAGTAGAAAAGGGCGCGTCCATAGAACGCCGCCGCTGTCCAAAGAATGAGACCGGCAAATGTATGAATTGCAAGAATTGCGCAATCACGACGGGCTTTTCGGGCGCTGGAGCGTTTTCTGACGGTAAGTTGTCATTGAGTCCCGACGTTGGCGGAGACCTGCCTGACCTTATAGGTAGAGAATTGGCGGAGCAGACCATAGATTATACTGATAAGATATATCTTGAGTTTGGCGCAGATACGCATATTGAAGGACTTTCCAATCCTCAAAAGGTCAAGGAGATACGCAAGAAAGCAATCAAGGCTGGGCTTAAACTTGTCGACTGTCCTATTAGGCATATGGGCACGGAGAAGGCTCGCGATATCTATTATTCTATAGAGAAGTATCTCATAGACAACGGAGTACAAATACTTTTTGACACGCCTTGCGTCGATCTTATTATAGAAAACAACGTATGCAAAGGCGCTATTGTTAAAAAGGCAAAGGAAGAAGTTTCGCTTTTTGCCGACAGAGTGGTCGTAGCCACAGGCAGACGAGGAGCGGATTGGCTTGAGAGCGCGTGCAAGTCGCACAATATCGAGCATCAACCGGGCACGGTTGACGTAGGCGTGCGCGTTGAAGTGCGCAACGAGATAATGGAAGAGGTCAACGAGGCGTTGTATGAATCCAAGTTGATAGGTTATCCCGAGCCATTTAAGAACAAAGTACGCACATTTTGCCAAAATCCCGGCGGTTACGTTGCGCAGGAAAATTACGACAACGGTCTTGCAGTGGTCAACGGTCATTCATTTAAGGACAAGAAGTCGGAGAATACTAATCTTGCGATACTTTGTTCGCACAACTTCCGCGAGCCTTTTAATCAACCTATCGAGTACGCAAAAAAGGTTGGTGAATTGACTAATATGCTTGGTGCAGGCAGAATATTGGTGCAAAGATACGGAGATATTCTCAGCGGCAAGCGTACTTGGCAAAAAGAATTAGAAAACTCCAACGTCAAACCGACCTTAAAAGACGCAGTCGCAGGGGATATAACT
Source organism: Clostridia bacterium (assembly GCA_029060025.1). Lineage (GTDB taxonomy): Bacteria > Bacillota > Clostridia > Christensenellales > UBA3700 > RACS-045. Next base: position 45,265 of record JAIDUV010000071.1, read on the forward strand.
TCGGCTTTGCCTTATAGATCAATGATTAGTATTCTCAACTTTATCAGACAGATGGACGAAGTCGTTCCGGGATTTGCCAGCAGCGAAACTTTGCTTTATTCTCCCGAACTCAAATTTTATAGCAACAAAATTAAAATGGATGCGCACTTCAACACAAGCGTAAAAAATCTCCATTGCCTCGGTGATTCGTCGGGTTGGACTAGGGGGCTTATGATGGCTTCGGTGATGGGCGTGTTGATGGCAAGAGAGATTATTTGACAACCGCATATATCGGCATTAAAAGTAAAAAATAAGCGTACGATTTTTCATACGCTTATTTTCATAATATTAGCAAAATATCAATTGATATTTAATCCATAAACTGCGCAACCAAATCTTTCATTGAATATTTGCCGCTTTTTTTCGTTGCGAGGAAAAGACCTGCGCGTATTGCGCCTTGCGCAAAAACCATTCTTGACTGTGCTTCGTGCTTTATTGTAATTACTTCGTCTTTGCCTATGAAGAGCACGTCGTGCTTGCCTACGATAGTTCCGCCTCTTACGGCGTGAATACCAATCTCGTTGTTTTGGCGTTTGCTGTTTTTGCCTTGTCTGCCGTAGATAAATTCTTTGGAATTGTCAAACTCTTCGTTGATAGCGTTTGCAATAGACAGGGCAGTGCCCGACGGCGCGTCGACCTTTTGATTGTGATGCTGTTCTATTATCTCGACTTCAAAGTTATTGCCGAGGAAGTTTGCCGCTTTGCGACATAACTCTATCATAAGATTTACGCCCAGTGACATATTGCTTGATTGGAATACGGCAATGCTCTTGCTTGCATTGTCTATTTTTGCCTGTTGCTCTGCGGTATATCCTGTAGTTGCCAGCATTATGCCGACTTTGCGAGCAATAGCATATTCAAGTATTTCGTCTAATGCGTCGGGGCGAGAGAAGTCTATTATCACGTCTGCGTCGACGTTGATATCTTTTCCGCATTTGAATACCGGTACGGAAAATTGCGACGGATCTGCAAATTTGTCCACTCCGCCTACGCACTGCGCGTTTTCAAATGAGGAGAGACATTCGAGAATGTTTTTTCCCATTTTACCGCCAATACCCCAAATTAAAATCTTTGTCATATCACACCTTTAAATTATATTGAGTCTTTGCATTTCTTCTTTAAGCGCCTTTGCCTTGCAATCGCTCATCGGAGTGAGCGGAAGTCTCAATTCGTTTTGGCAAAGTCCGAGCAGAGAGCAGGCGTACTTAATTGGAATTGGATTGACTTCGCTGAAGAGCAAGTCTATAAATTTGTCGTACTTATTGAGCAGTTGATCTGCTTTGTCAAAATTCTTTGCGTTGGCGTATGCCATTATTTGAGTAAATTCTTTTGGCAAAGCGTTGCTTGCGACGGATATTAGAGTAGTTCCGCCAAGTCTTGCAATATCCACGGCAAGTTTGTCGTCTCCGCTCATAAGTTGCAGTCCTGTACCTTTGACAGCCTCGGCAGTTTTTGCGATTTGTTCCAAGTTGCCGCAAGCCTCTTTGATACCCACGATAGAGGGAATAGAATGAGCCAATCTTCCTGCCGTCTCGGGGAGGATATTGACGCCGGTTCTGCCCGGTACGTTATAGATTATCATAGGCAAGTCGCACTTATTGGCAATAGCCTCATAGTGCAAATACAGTCCTTCTTGCGTACACTTATTATAGTATGGACTTACGACCAATATACCGTCCGCGCCCTCATCCTTTGCTACGATAGAATTTTCCACAGCGGTAGCCGTACAATTGGATCCTGTACCGAATATGATAGGTACGCGTCCGTTGACTTTCTTAATTGCAAAGTCGCGGAGTGTTTTCTTTTCGGCAGACGTCATAGTAGCAGGTTCGCCGGTAGTGCCGATAAAGACGATACCGTCGATACCGCCGTCGATTTGATATTCAATAAGTTTTTCAAAACTGCTGAAGTCTACGCCCGACTTGCCAAATGGGGTAATTATCGCAGTAAAAGTGCCTTCAAACATATTATTCCTTTTTAGGGCGTATCTCGACGTTAAGTCAAATCTACGCCCTTGATTTCTATTGTATTTATATTATATTTTGCCGTTGGCTATCATATACTCGGCAATTTGCACTGCGTTGCTTGCAGCGCCTTTGCGGATATTGTCAGATACAACCCAGAGATTGCAACCGCTTTCGATAGTGTCGTCGAGACGGATACGACCTACGTAAACTTCGTCGTGACCTGTAGCGTCGATAGGCATTGGGTATTTGTTGTTAGCCACGTCGTCGACGATTACGATACCTTTTTGACCTTTGAGAGCCTCAATGATACCTTCTTTCGTGCAAGGCTTGTTGAACTCGAGGTTGATAGACTCGGAGTGCGAGTTGAGTACCGGCACTCTTACCGTAGTTGCAGTAACTTTGATAGATTGATCTCCAAGTATTTTCTTTGTCTCTTTCATCATCTTTTCCTCTTCCTTGGTATATCCGTTGTCGAGGAATACGTCGATATGAGGCAAGCAGTTGTTTGCTATCTGATAGGGGAATTTCTTCGTTGCGTACTCTTGTCCGTTGACAAAAGCCTTGAGACCTTCAAGAAGGTCGTTATATCCCGCAACGCCTGCGCCGCTTACTGCTTGGTAAGTGCTGTATACAACTCTCTTGATGCCGTACTTGTCGTGGAGCGGCTTGAGCGCTACCATTGCTTGTATAGTAGAGCAGTTTGGATTGGCAATAATACCGTGATTCCAATCTATATCTTGGGGATTGACTTCTGGTACTACGAGCGGTACCGTCGGGTCCATTCTCCATTGGCTGGAGTTGTCGATTACGACTGCGCCGCAATCTGCGAATACCGGCGCGAATTTTGCGCTTGTCGAGCCGCCTGCAGAGAAGAGCGCAATGTCTACTTTGTGCGCCTTGACGTTTTCTTCCGTCAATTCAATGACGGTGTGAGGTTTACCCATAAAGTCAATTACTTTGCCTGCGCTCTTTGCAGAAGCAAAAAGATAATAATTTTCGACAGGCAGTTGCTTTTCGGTAAGTACTTTCAAGAATTTGTTGCCAACCATACCAGTTGCGCCTACTACGGCTACGTTGTATTTTTTCATAAATATCTCCTTAAAGATAAAAGTATTTTCTTATTCAAGTCTACAAAATAAAAAACGCTTTGCCATACAATAGGCAAAGCATTAAAATTGACAATTGATTTTTAATATTGTCAGTTTAAGCGCTTCACCTGATTTCTAGGTGACAGTTGCAGGGTTGTTCACCGTAGCAACCAACCGCATACCGCACAAGATAGATATACGATTTCGGCAAAATATCCTTTCTTGGGTGCGTCTTGTCGCATATTTCCCAATACTCTTATATTCTGCGCCTCTGTAAACTTAAGAGTATATTATCATATTATTTTTAATATGTAAAGCAATTTGCAATCAAAACATTTTGGAAATTTATGTCACGGCAATATTGTGGGGACTATGACGTACTTTTATGTCATTTCGCCCCATAGTTATTTTGTCACCTCGAGCGTAGCCGAGAGGTCTAATCCGTTTATCTTGTCATTAACGCTCACACAAGACGTACCTGCTTTCGCTATGTCGGCACTACGCTCCTTACGCTTGAGCGAAGTAGAGTGGAGAAATCTCAATAGCATTGTAATTGATTGTAAAATATTTGCAGAACGCTTGCATTATGCAAGCATAATTAGTATAATAATATTGAAAACAAACAAAACTAGATATTGGAGGTATTATTATGGCAAAAAATGCAAGCGTATTTACAAGAGTAGACCCTGTGGTAAAAGAGCAAGCGGAAAACGTGCTTAACCAACTTGGCATATCTATGGCAACAGCAATGGAAATGTATTTGCGCCAAATAGCAATGCAAAGAAAAATTCCATTCGAAATAGCGTTGAGCAATGATAAGCCAATTGCTTATGGGGCAATTACCGACGGACAGTTCAATTCTCTTATGGAACAATCATTTGCAGAATATAAAAATGGCGAAACTATTTCTGCCGAAGAAGTCGAAAGGGAAATGAATAGGAAATACGGTCTATGAATAAATGGAAAGTATTATATGCTAAGACTGCGTATAATGAGTTGGATTCTATATATAAATATATTTCTGAAAAATTACTTGCGCCAAAAATATCGACAGAACAAGTAAAAAGAATAATGAAGGCAATCTCGACATTGGACGAAATGCCTTTTCGCAATCCTTTATACGATAAAGAACCGTGGAGAAGTTTAGGATTGAGAAAATTTGTTATTGATAATTACATAGCATTTTATTATGTCAATGAAAGTGCTAATGAAGTTGTAATTATGCATATTTTTTATGGTGGACGAGATATTGACAATATACTTAATTAAATCGTTCCATTGAGTGGAAAGTGTTTCGGTATGTACGGAATGGTGCATTTATTTGTCACCTCGAGCGTAGCCGAGAGGTCTAATCCGATTGTTTAAATAATGGGGAAGTGAACAAATGGGGAGTAGAATGGCTCAAGTGAATTTGCAATATTACTTCCATATATTTTAGTGATAGTAAGTTAAATTTCGGTAATTACTAAACCAAAAACTATGATGTAATAATTGCAAACGTTACTTTTCGCGTTTACGACTTTAATTTTTGTTAATCTCTTCGTATTCTACTACGACGTACCTTTTGATTATGTCTCCTGCGTCGTTGGGAGGAGTGATTTTTGTTTCGACGTAAGTCAATAGGTTATTCAACAAATTATTATATTTTTCGTCGTTGATATACCATTTTTCATACAAATCTTCTAGCATAAAAAATGCATAGTTCCAAGAAAACTCTTGATTGTGTTTGCAAATTTTAGTTGTAATCTCTGTTTTTTTCATTTTATACCTCTAAAAGTATGATAGCATTAAACGCATAATAAATCTTTAATAATATCTATTAGATATAATTAGTTTGCATTTGTGATATAGACCTTAGATTTTTGACTTCGTATAATGCAAATAACTTTAAAATGTAGGAAGGTTTACCTGCGCAATTTAACTTTTTTTCGACAGAAATTCTCACTATATATTTTACTTTTACATTGCTCAATATAATTTATAGGCAATAATATTTGCTTAAATTAAAAAAAGAGTGTATACTGTATGAGTTAAATACTCAAAAAATTACGGAGATAATATGAGCGCAGTAAATAATTTAGCAAAAAAACTTGTTCTTAAGAGGGACCTATCCCCAGAGGGCAGAATAACTAATTACAAGGGGCGTATTCGTCAAGCAATGGCGGCAATATCCGCAAATATGACCAAGTTGGTATTGCTCAACTTGCTTATGGTTGTGGCGTGCGCGCCGCTTATTGCGACTTATTTTGTTATGAGATCCCAAGAGGCTGCCGCTGTAGCGGGCTTGAATTTCAGCACTGGCATAGGCGTAGGCTTTGGCGTAAGTGACGATACTATGCTTGCCATAGAGAGGATATACGATATAAGGCTTATGGGATACGGACTTGCAATATTCCCGACTTGTTTGCTCGTGGGCTTGTTTGCGTCCGGATTGTACTATTGTTGCCGTAATATGCTTTGGCAGACCAAAGTCAAAGTATTCAAGCACTTCTTTAGAGGTATTAAAAATAATTGGTACAAGTTTATGCTTTCATTTGCTTGGCTCGGTGCGTTGGCTACCGGCTTTGCCTGCTCGCTTATTATGACACTCAAAGAGACTGCTTTGAATGGCGGCGCCAATGCAGGTTGGTGGGTACTTATGATATTCATTGGCATATTGGCATTGTTGAGCGCTTTGTATATGATGGTTGGACAGGGTATGTACGTGACGTACAAGTTCAAGATGAAAGAGTATATCGTCAATACTTGCTGTCTTACGCTTCTTATGATATTGCCTGCGCTCATCGTCACGCTGTTTTTCTCAGGCGTAATGGCTTTGAGTTTTGTTAGCATAATAGGAATGTTTATACTCGTCGTAATGGTAATGATTGGTTTTTCGGCTTTTGCTATATTCAGCCTTGCATTCTCTCAATACGCTACCGACAGTTTTATAGCGTACTTGTATGAGGAAGAGCAAAAAGCAATACTTAAGGAACAAGAAAAGCAGGCAAAACAACGCAACAAAGAGAAAAAGAAACAGGCTCAAAAGAACAATTATCAAGGTAAGAAAAAAAAGAGATAATACGTTATGGGCGCATACAGCATATTGGCAAAGTATTACGACACGCTTATGGGTGACTTTGACTACGACGGATATTTTGAGTTCATAAAGGACAAGACTGCCGGCGAGGGCGTAGACTTGGCTTGCGGCTCTGGAGAAATGACAGTCAGACTTGCAAAGGCAGGCAACAAATTGATTGGCGTAGACTTGAGCGGAGAAATGCTCAATGTTGCCACCCAAAAGGCAAAGAAGTCTGGGCTTGACGTCAAGTGGGTCAATCTTGATATGCTTGATTTGGAGTTAAATCATAGCGTTGATTTTGTCACTTGCGTATGCGACGGCGTAAATTACGTATCGCAAAAAGACTTGCAAAAGTTTTTTGACAGGGTATATAATTGTCTCAAAGAAGGCGGGAAGTTTGTTTTTGATATTTCTTCACGGTACAAACTTGAGGAAATACTGGGTGACAATCTTTTTTGCGAGGACTACGACGACGTGACTTATATATGGTCTAATTCGTTGGGAGACGGCTACGTTGATATGGACATCGACTTTTTTGAAAAGATCGAGGGAGATACTTACAGAAGAATAGAAGAGAGCCATAGACAATATATTCACGAAGTCGGCACAATCAAAACTTGTCTTAAGCAATGGCGCGTCGAGATTTTTGACGGCGAGACTTACGGCAAGGCTACGGAAGAATCTAAGAGAGTTATTTTTACTGCGACTAAATGTTAGACCTATTATAATAATAGGCGTAATTGCAGTCACGGTTTACAAAAGAAGAAATTCATTTAAATATTGACATTTTTAAAAATATGGTATAATGTATTATTTAACAAATATATAATTGCATTATTACAAAAGACGCTCAATCGGAGAATGACAAAAGATTTATAGAGGGACTTATGATAAAAAGAGCAATTTTATTTGGCGGAAAAGCCATTGTAAGCATTTTGGACACGACTTCCACAGTGAGGGAGGCTGCAAAAATACACGGATTTTCCACGCCTGTTGCAATTGCGATGGGTAAGGCGTTGACCGTGGCGGCGTTTATGAGCGCAGGCTTTAAGGGCGTAGGCAACAAACTGACGCTTATTATCGACGGAGACGGCGAGGGCGGCAAGATGGTGCTGTGCGGAGACTTTGGCGCAAAGGTCAGAGGGTATATTGAAAATCCCAAGGCTTGCGAGGGACAGCAGGTAAGCGTGTCCGACGTCGTGGGTAAAAACGGTTCGCTCAACGTAATCAAAGATTTTGGACTTAAAGAGCCCTATAACGGACTTTCTCAAATCGTCAACGGCAATATTGACGAAGATTTTGCCTATTACTTTACCGCGTCGGAACAACTTCCGTCGGCAGTGGCTTTGGGCGTAAAAATGCAAGACGGCAATTGCGTTAAAGCGGGCGGAATAATCGTTCAGCCTATGCCAAACTGTTCGGAAGAAGAGATTTTTATTTTGCAAGACATAGTTTCCAATTTTACAGACGTTGCGTCGCTCTTGTGCGAAAAAAGCGCAGAGGAGATTATGGATTTTTATTTCTCTCACTTTGAGATTTCGCACCTGCCTGATATTTACGAAGAATACAAGTGCAGTTGTTCGCGCAATAGAATTGAAGAGATGCTTCTCACGCTAGGCAAAAAAGAAGCGCTCGAAATCGTCGAGACGCAAGGACAAATACAAGTCGGTTGCGAATTTTGCAACAGTAAGTACGTTTTTACCAAAGACGACGTGCAAAGGATGTTCAAATGATAAAATTTCCAACTACTATAAGTGAATATACCGACGGCAAGTTGTGGCGTCAAGGAGTAGACGAGAGTATTGCAAGGCGCATACTCGTTGATTTGCATAAAATCGAAGACAAGGAAGAACTTGATTTGCGCAAGATGTATTTGGCGCATTTTTACTGCGAAATAGGTGACTATAGACTTGCTGCGACGCTTGCAAAAGGCTTTTTGCTTGAAAACAAGTTTGTCGACGACGCAGTGGCGCTTATAAAGAAAATATGTATCGAAGACAGAGATATCGAGACTTTTGCCCGACTTGTCAAGTTGATGGACAATCTCTATCACGGCAAGCCGCCGCTTAGTTTCTTTGACGACGTAGACGGTGACGAATTGCTTATGGCGTTTGAAGAAAACAAAAACACCGGCAAAGGTCAAATAGTCTACAATGGCGGAATGGCGGAGTATTATCAAAACGGCAAATTGGTTTTTTCCGTCGAGGACAAGAATTACGAGGCGTTTGTCAAAGACTCGGCTGCGAGATTCTTTTTGTCGGAAAATCAGCCGGAGAGCGCGCTCGAACTTCTTTTGACGTTAAAACTTGAAAAACTCAAACCTGATATAAAAATGTTTTGCCACCAAACGTTCGTGCGGGCGTACTGTATGTTGGAGCAATACAAGGAAGCCTATGACTACAGCGTCTTGCTTATGGATAGCGGTATATATATTCCCGAAATGACGGATATATTCGTCTATCTTTACAAAGAGAAATCACCGCATTTTGAACAAATGAGGGAATTTCTTGTCAACTATAAGAATTTCGGAAGTATTCAACTTGGGGATATGCACTCGCTTGCCAGAGATATTGACGACGAGGACTTTTGGAGAAGGATATATGAAGGCAATCCAATAGACCCTTCCGATATAAGCGAAGAGACCTATCTTTTCAAAGGCATACTTGCGTTCAATAGGCAAGAATACCAATTGGCGGAAAGGTTATTCAGCCAAGCAACGGCAATCTACGGTCGTTTTGGCAAGGCTGGTTTGTTTAGATACTATCTTGAGTGTTTCCAAAAGAAAATCAAGAAAAATCCCATTGCAGACAATATGCCTTGCGAGTTGTATACTGCAAGCCTCGACGAAATATATACTTTTATTGATAAAAAACTTCTTTCAAAACTCAAGAAGTGCTTGAGCAAAGATGATTTTGTCAAGAACTTTGACGACAATATTTTAGAAGTCGACAATATGCTTTCCGGCGTATCTGCAAAGGTATCCGACTTGGTTGATATCGTCAACAGGATATACAAAATGAATTATACGCCAGTGTGCGAACTTATAAAGAAAGTCGTTGTCGACAGTGATTACAATATATTTATTCGCGCAATATGTCTTGCCAACTTTATGATGTACAGCAATCAAAAGAAATTCATAATAGGCAAGAATATCTACGAAAATCCTTTTGTCAAAAGATTTAAATTTGACCTTAAAGGAGACAAGGCGTCTTTTGCGTATGGCATTGCAATATATATCGCGCTGTCAATTCTTGAAGGTATAGAAAACGACGCGCTTAAAAAAGAGTGCGATATTCTCAATAAGATTTCCTCTAAAGCAACCGGAGATTATTCTCAAATAACTCCGCTTGCCGTATTCGGCGTACTCATTTCATATTTCAGTAATGAGCAAGTTCGTTACGACAAAGAGATAGTCAAAAAGCGCGAAGTAAAGGCTTTTGCTCAGACTTATGCGATTGACGGTGATTTCTTTGACGACGGCGCAGGGCAAATCGACGACGAGGATATATTTGACTTTTTCAGATACTGTCTTGCCATTTTATAATTTTATTTTTGCTTGCGCGAATTATTTATTTTATTATTTTTATTGCGAAAGTATATCAGTTGTGTTATAATATATCAGTAAAATTGTTGCCATTTGGCATAAGAGAGGTTTTATGATATTCAAAAGAATGGAAGCATTCGGTTTTAAATCGTTTGCAGACAAAATCGACGTACCGCTCAACGAGGGTATTACGGCTATCGTAGGTCCAAACGGTTGCGGAAAATCTAACGTCGTCGACGCAATAAGATGGGTACTTGGAGAACAGAGTGCCAAGACGTTGCGCGGTAAGAATATGCAAGACGTCATTTTCAAAGGCACTGCAATTCGTAAAGAACTGTCTTTTTGCGAAGTGTCTTTGACGTTTGACAACACGTCGCGCGTATTCGACTATGACGTAGACGAGTTGATATTGTCAAGAAAGTTGTACCGCTCAGGTGACAGCGAGTATTTTATCAACGGCGCGCAAAGCAGACGTATTGATATTCAGAATGTTATTCGCAACACAGGCCTTGGAAAAGAAGGTTACAGCATTGTCGGACAGGGCAGAATAAATGAGATTATCAATGCTAAGCCGGAAAACAGAAGAGCCATATTCGAAGACGCCGCAGGCGTACTTGGTTTTAAGAAAAACAAAAAAGAAGCAGAAAAAAGACTTGCCGAAACTCAAACAAATCTCGATCAAATCAAGATTGCAAAGGATACGTTGGAAGGTCAGCGAAATACTTTGGAGCGCCAAAGCAACGACGCGCGAAACTATCTCAATATTAGAGACAGGCTGAGAGCGTTGGAGGCTAACGAATATATATATCAATTTGAAAATCACGAGAGTAACAAGAATAAGATAGAGACTAGGTTGCAAGGTTGTATCGAAGAGTATAATCAAAAGTATCTTGAAAATGTCAATTACGGCGAAGAATACAACAAAAGACAGATTGAATTGCACAACGTAGACGTAAAGATTGACAAGATGAAGGACAAGCGTACGGAGATAGCCGTCAAGACTGAGTCTGTCAAAGGACAGGGTATGAACTTGCAAGAGAGGCTCAATTCTCTCAATACTCAAAAGCAAGACTGCCTGCAAAGACTTGTGCAGAGCGAAAAGTCTCTTGAGGATAAGAATGCAGAACTCAAGACGGCGCAAGAGCATTGCAATATGGCGATGGAGGATAAACGCGAGTCTGATAGAGAATTTGCTGCTTGCAACAAAGAGTATGTTACGCTCGTCGAAGAGTTGGTTGATAGAGATAAAAAGATAAAAGACGCCAATCAAGAACTTATCAATGCCGTTACGCAAGAGGGCGAGACAAAAGTAGATATCGGTAAGTTGACTACGCAAAAAGAGTTTATTCTCAACCGTATTGCAGAACTCAACGCAGAGATTGCCGAATACGACAGACAGATAAAAGACCTTGAGGCGCTCAAGAGAGAGCACGAAAAGGTGCTTGTCAGCAAGAAAAACGACCTCAACAGGCTTGGCATAAGCCGTAATGAAGTCTTAAGCGAGATAAGAGGGCTAAAAGAAGAATTAGACGTTGCGAGAAGTCGTTATGGCGAAATCAATGTAAGTATTTCGGCTTGCAAACAGCAGATTGAGACTTATAAGAACTTCAAGAAAGAATACGGCGCTTTTGGCAATGCCGTCAAACTTTTGATGGGTGATAGAGAGCATAACGAGCAACTTCAACAGAGAATCGAGGGCGTTGTCGTAGACCTTGTCAAGGTGCCTAAAGAATACGAGACGGCAATAGAAGTTGCAATAGGCGGCGGTCTTCAAAATATCGTAGTTGAAAACGAAGAGGACGCTAAATACATAATAAATTATATTAGAGAAAGACAGTACGGTAGATTGACTTTCTTGCCGCTCACAAGCGTAAAGAGAAGAGATTTGCCAAGAGAACTTTCTGGCATATTGAGAGAAAGAGGCTGTATAGGACTTGCCGACCAATTGGTAGGCTATGACAAAAGATACAGCAACGTATTCTCCAACTTGCTTGGCGGAACTATAATCGTAGATAGTTTGGACAACGCTACCGCAATAGCCAGAAAGTATAGATATGCAGTCAAAATCGTTACTCTTCAAGGTGACTTGTTGAGCACCGGCGGTTCGATTACCGGCGGTTCAAGAAGAGGTAATACGACAAAAGCGCTGTCTTACGAGCGTATTATTGAAGAAAACGAGAAGTTGTTGCAAAAACTTATCGACGAAAAGAACAAGATTGAGAAAAAACTTTCTTCTTCCGACGACGATCTCGCCGATTACGAAGAGCAGTTGGAAGGATATACCGAGGACATCAAAAACGCTCAAGTCTTGGTTGCGACAGAAAACGGAAAACTCGATAAGGTCGAGGCCAATATCCAAATCAATCTGGACGCATTGAATGAGAGAATGACTTCAAGAAAAGAGTTTGAAGACAGATTGACGAGCATAGACAATGCGTTGCAAATTCTCGGAGAAAAAGGCAAGGACTTCAGCGAAGTCAAGTTGAACGTCGATTCGCTTGCGTCGAAGACGAGAGAAGAATACGAGGCTAAGACTCGCTTGAGAGACGAGTTGAGCGAAAAACTTGCGCTGTTGAGAGTGCGTTGCGGAACTTTGCAGACGACTATCGACAATGACCAAGAGAATATTGCGAGACTTACTAATGAGATAGAAGCGCTTTCGCAAGAGAGAACTTCTCAACGCGAAAATCTCGGCAATTTGCAGAATATTATAGCCGATTTGACCAACAATAAGACCGTTGAGTTGCCAGAGAAATATCAAAGACAGTACGACGAGTTGACCGAACAAATCAATGATGCGGCGGCGTATAAGGACAAACTTAATGAGTTGTTGCAAGAACTCATTTTCAAAAAAGACGAGTCCGGTAAAGATCTTATGGCTATCAATGAGCGTAAGGTCAAATGTGAAAACGACCTTTCTAGAATAGAAGAATCTATGAACGCTATGCAAGCCAAGATGAGAGAAGAATACGATCTCGACTATGAATCGGCATTGCCTTTGCGTTTTGAAGAGTTTGATATAAATACTTGCAGACAGGAAATCCGTCAGTTGACCAAGGCGAGAAAAGATTTGGGAAGCGTCAACCTTGAGTCTATCGAGGACTTTAAGACAGTTGACGAGACTTATCAAATGTACGTGTCTCAAATCACTGACCTTGAGAATACTTATAATGACTTGACTAAGATTATTGCGCAGTTGTCAAAGCAAATTCTTGATCAGTTCAATACCGAATTTGCCAAGATAAGCAAGAACTTCGAAATCATATTCAAAGAACTCTTTGGCGGCGGCAACGGAAAACTTGTCATACTACCGCCCGATGAGGGACAGTCAGAACTGGACGCAGGTATAGAGATAATGGCAGAGCCGCCTGGTAAGAAGTTGCAGTCTATTACGCTTTTGAGCGGTGGTGAGACGGCGCTTACGGCAATGGCAATTCTCTTTGCGATATTGCGACTCAAAGCAATGCCTTTCTGTATTCTCGACGAGATAGAGGCGGCGCTTGACGACGCTAACGTAGGCGTGTTTGCGCAATACCTCAAGAGATTTAGCGACGAGACGCAATTTATCGTCATCACTCACCGTAAACCTACAATGGAACTTGCAGATAGACTTTACGGTGTTACGATGCAAGAAAAAGGCGTATCTAAGGTCGTTGCGGTCAATCTTGCCGACGCTGTAAAGCAAGCCGACCCTAATGCTTAATGGTATGTTCGGCTTAAAGATAGGCTAGGCAAGTCTAAAATGTATCTTTTCCGCCAATACAGCCTTTGGGCTCCCGCCGACGTACAGCAAGTACGACGACGCTCGTCAAAGACTATCTTGACGAAAAATCTACAATTTTATATTTTGCCTATCTCTCTTCTCGCCGAACTAATTGATGTTGATAGAGTAAAATACAACTAATCTCCACGCTCAAGACAAACAAAGTATTAGTTTAAGTATAGGTCATTGACGCTCGCAATTACAATGTCATTTCGACTGAAGCGAAGCGTAATGGAGAAATCTCTACAGATTAGACCTCTCGACTTCGCTCGAGGTGACGAGGCATAATGTTGAGTATGACTAGATGTCATTGACGCTCTCACAAGACGCATCTGCTTGCTATACCGTCACTTTGTTCCTTACGAATGAAGCGAAATGGCAAATCTAGTGCATTGTCATTGCGACCGAAGTGGAGAAATCTCCACAGTATAATTTAATTTTGCTTATAGGCAAAGGAGGCTTTATGGGATTTTTTGATAAACTTATAAAAGGTTTAAAGCGTACTAAAGAGGCTTTCTCTAAAAAGATATACCAACTTTTTTCGGGAAGAGAACTCAACGACGAGTTTTATGAGGAGTTAGAAAATACTCTTATATCGTCTGACCTTGGAGTAGAGGCTACCGAGCAGATAATTGAAGAGTTTAAAGACGCGTGCTTTAAGAAAAAGATCAAAAAGACTGACGATGCTAAAGATTTACTTAAAAGCATAATGGTCGACGCAATAAATTATGATATAGAGGAATATAGTTATCCGCTTGTAATTTTGGTCGCAGGTGTCAACGGAGTTGGCAAGACTACTGCGCTTGGTAAACTTGCCAAGTATTTTCGAAATAAAGGTAAGAGCGTAGTCCTTGCCGCTGCAGATACTTTCAGAGCCGCTGCAGGCGAGCAACTCGAAGTATGGGCAGACAGAGCCAAGGTGCGTATAATCAAGCACGACGAGGGCAGTGACCCGGGCGCAGTCGTTTTCGACGCTATCAAGTCGGCAAAAGCAAAGGGCACAGACGTAGTGTTGATAGATACGGCAGGTAGACTTCAAAATAAGAAAAATCTTATGAACGAACTTGGCAAGATTAACAAAGTCGTCGAGAGAGAATATCCCAATGCCGATTATCGCACTTATATAGTGATAGATGCCACCACCGGACAAAACGCATTGTCGCAAGTCGAGGCATTTGACGAAATAATAGATATGGACGGCATTATTCTCAACAAACTTGACGGTACTGCAAAAGGCGGAGTTGTCTTTGCTATATCAGTTGAGAAAGAATTGCCGGTATGCTTTATTGGCGTGGGCGAGGGTATAGATGATCTATTGGAATTTGACGCGAAGTTCTTTATAGATGAGATGTTTTAGTTGTAGGTAATTTCAAAGAAAGCCAGTATTGAACACTGTTCAACACTGGCTTTCAAAATATAATGATAAGGGAATTTTATGAAAAGCAAAACTAAATATTTTTTGACAAACGACCAGATTGTCAAAATCTTCAACAAAGCAACCTTGGGGCAAGTGGAAAATTATTATCCGCTTGGCGCGGGCGAATTTAACTCTGTATATTGTATAAAGATTCAAGGCTCAGAAATAGAATATGTACTAAAAGTTGCTCCTCGTGACGGTCAAAGTGTATTGACGTATGAAAAAGATATGCTTGAGGTCGAACTTAAGTGGTATGATAAAATTGCTAATAATACTGATATAAAGGTCCCAAAGATATACTTTAGCGACTTTTCAAGAGAAATAATTGACGCCCCATACTTTATAATGGAAAAACTGAACGGTGTTCAATTAGATAAAATTAAGATAAATTCGACGGGTAGGCTTGCTCAGATGGCGTCGCAAATTCACAAGATTACCTACGATAAGTATGGGTATGAACAAAATACTTTATATGATAATTGGTATCTTGCAATTAGGTCAATGACTGAGAGTTTAATCAAAGATGCCGAGTTAATGGGACGTAGGAGCAAGCGCGGGCATAAACTGTTAAAATACATAGATAAATTTAAGGGTATACTTGAAGAAGCGCCTTGCTGTATGGTCAATTTTGACTTATGGACGCCCAATGTATTATGCGATAAGGGCGTAAATGGCGAATATACTTATGCGTGGATAGACCCAGAGCGCACTTTTTGGGGAGATTACGTTGCTGATTTTGTGGCTTTGGAGTTTGGCAAAAATATAGAAGACAAGAAGATTGCAATAGATGCTTATAATGCAGTTGCTAAGACGCCTTTAGTCATTACCGATAAAATTAAAGTCAGATATTACGTAATGGAGGCATACCTTGCTTTGATACAGGAAGTGGAGAAGTATTATAGATATTCTATCTTTAATTATGGTTGGTATCGCAACGTATTTTCTTCAAAATTTTTATATAATCACGCTTTTAAGTTCTTGCAAAGCGTTCAATTATAATTAAATTATGGAAAAATCACTTTAACTGTGTAGTTGAACATTGTTCAATTACACAGTTTTTATTTGAAATTTTATACTTTCCTTGAGTAAATCGCAAAATATTTTTATATATAATTTTGATGTATGAAAAAATATTTATACTGATAAGTTAAATATATTATTAAATATTTCTTGACAGCCAATAATTTAAGTGCTAAGATATAAAGGCAAAAACCTTTATAAAGTAAAACTGCTTTAGAGATATGGAAAAGAAAGACAGGCTATTTATAAGTATATACAATGACTATTACGGCGCTCTGCTGACGGAGTATCAAAGACAGATAGTCGACGAGTATTACAATCTCGATATGTCACTCAGCGAACTTGCCGAAGAGCACGGCATTTCGCCGCAAGGCGTGAGAGACGCTTTGAAAAGAGCGGAAAAGCAGTTGGAGGGTTTTGAAGAAAAGTTGGGTCTTGTCAAGAAGTCGCAAAGTGTGATAGAATTATTACAAGACGCGGTAAGCGACTGTGGCGAAAAAGGACAAGAAAAATTAAAAAAGGCAATAGATATTCTCAAAGATTGAGACGCCAAAGGGAGGAATAATGGGAGCATTTAGCGGACTAAGCGAAAGACTGTCGCATATATTTTCCAAAATGAAGGACAAGGGCAAACTTACTGAACTTGAAGTAAAGCAAGCAATGAGGGAAGTACGAATTGCTCTTTTGGAGGCGGACGTTAATCTTTCAGTAGTCAAGCAGTTTATCAACAACGTCAGCGAAAAGGCTGTGGGTGATGAAATACTAAAAGGGCTCAATCCGACCCAACAGGTAATTAAAGTCGTCAATGAAGAACTCATTGCTATAATGGGTACCAATCACAGCAAGATAAACATAGCCGACAAACCGCCAACAATTATTCTTATGTGCGGACTTCAAGGTAGCGGTAAGACGACTATGTGCGGAAAACTTGCCGTAATGCTTCGCAAGCAAGGCAAGAATCCTATGTTAGTTGCGTGCGATATATACAGACCTGCGGCAATCAAGCAGTTGCAGATAGTAGGCAAGAATGCTAACGTACCTGTGTTTGAAAAGGGGCAAATCAATCCTCAAAAGATAGTCAAAGAGGCTCTCAAGCAAGCCGAGCACTCGGGCAATGACGTGCTTATTGTAGATACGGCGGGCAGATTGCATATCGACGAAGAGTTGATGGACGAGATAAGCGGACTTAAGAAATCCTTTAATCCGCACGAGATACTTCTCGTAGTAGATTCAATGACAGGTCAGGACGCTGTCAACGTAGCCGCTAAGTTCAACGAGGTTATGGATGTCACAGGCGTAGTTTTGACAAAACTCGACGGTGATACGAGAGGCGGCGCGGCACTTTCAATAAGAGCCGTCACAGGCAAGCCAATCAAGTTTTGCGGCGTAGGCGAAAAACTCAGCGATATAGAGATATTCTATCCCGACAGAATGGCGTCAAGAATACTGGGTATGGGCGACGTGCTTACGCTTATCGAAAAGGCTCAGTCCGCGTTCAGCGAACAAGAAGCCTTGGAGATGCAAAAGAAGATGCGCACAAATACCTTTACGCTTGAGGACTATCTTGCGCAGATGGAAAAAATGAAGGGTATGGGGGATATGTCGCAAATGATCTCTATGATACCCGGACTTGCAGGCAAACTCAACGGTAAGAACGTTGATATAGACGAGAGCAAGATCGCCAAGTCAAAGGCTATTATTCAGTCAATGACCCTCAAGGAAAGACGCAACCCGGATATAATCAAGTCGTCGCAAAAGAAGAGAATTGCAATGGGCAGCGGTACCAACGTGCAGGACGTCAATGCGCTTCTCAAGCAATTTGCGCAGACGCAGGATATGATGCAAAAGATGAGCAATATGGGGAAGAGAGGTATGAGAGGGATGAAACTCCCATTCTAGAAATAACGCATATATCACCCTACCGGCCAAACGAAAATATTGCAATGCTCCATTTTGTCGGTACTTATAAGCGGATTAGATTTCTCGACTGCGCTCAAAATGACATAAAAAGGTTGGTAGATGTGACATAGAAAATAAATGAAGTGACAAATCTTCTGTCATTTCGACTGAAGCGAAGCGTAATGGAGAAATCTCAACCGTATAAAATTATAGATACAAAAATAAAAACAATATAAATCGCATCAAAAGATGCAAAAGAAAAAGGAGAACTAAAACAATGGCAGTAAAACTCAGACTTACAAGAATGGGCTCAAAGAAGACACCGTTCTATCGTATCGTGGCAATCGACAGCAGAAAAGCAAGAGACGGACAATATCTTGACAATATCGGATATTATGACGCTACCAAGAACCCTGCGGAAGTCAAGATCGACAGCGAAAAGGCTAACTATTGGCTTGGCGTAGGCGCTCAACCCACTGATACGGTAAGAGGTCTTTTGAAGAAAGAAAATATCATTAAGTAATAGAGGACATTATGGAAGAATTGGTAAGATTTATCGTCAACGAACTTGTCGACAACAAAGAGGCTTTTGAAGTCAAGTCGCAAGTCGAGGACGGTATAACGGTCATCAATATCTATGCGGAGAAAGAAGAAATCGGCAAGATAATCGGCAAGCAGGGCAGAATTGCCAAGGCTATCCGTACGATAGTAAAGGCAGGCAGCGGCAAAGACAGTCGCAAAGTATCCGTCGAAATTATTGAAAAATAGTGATGGATAGACTGACTATCGGATATATCTCAAAAGCGCAGGGCGTCAAAGGTGAGGTCAAAATATCCCCTTTGACTGACGACGAAAGCAGATTCAAAAAACTCAAAAGCGTATACTTAGACGGCAAGTCTTACGCAGTCAAAGGCGTAAGAATCTTGCCTAATGGTATTTTTATGAATTTTGATGGTATTGACGATCGCAACGCCGCGGAATTTTTGAGAGACAAAGAAATTCAGATAGAGAGAAAAGACGCGATAGATTTGCCAAAAGACAGGTATTTTATTGTCGACGTCGTAGGGTGCGAAGTTTTTGCAGACGGCGAAAAGTTGGGTAAACTTATCGACGTGTTGCAATACGGCTCTGCAGACGTATACGTAATATCCACGCCCAAAGGCAAGGCAATGATACCTGCAATAGATAGAATAATCAAGCAAGTCGACGTCGATAATAAGAAAATTTTGCTAGACAAAGACGCGTGGGACGACCTTGTTGTTATGTTCGACGAAAATTGAAGCCAGTCAAATTTAAAATACGTCTTTTCTGCCAATTCAGCCTTTGTCTCACGCCGACGTACAGCAAGTACAACGACGCTCACCAAAGACTATCTTGACAAAAATCTGTTATTTTATTTTTTGTCTATCTCATTTTTAGTCGAACTAAGTGTATATTGCATAATTTGCACATAGTGTTTAGATTATTTAAATAGTAATTATTCTATGTCATTTCGACCGAAGCGTAGAAGTCTCAATCCGTTTTAATCAACCATAAGATATATTGACTGCGTTTGATGTGACTTAAGATGTTCGTCATTTAATTGCGCGTTCGATATGGCATAATGAAGGCAGATATAATAATGATAATCAAAGTTGCGACAATATTCCCCGAGATGTTTTCCACTCTCGATATAGGCATACTTGGCAAGGCAAAGCAAAAAGGTTTGCTTGATTTGCGTGTTGTCAATATCAGAGATTTTTCCACGGACAAGCATAAGAAGACTGACGACGCTCCTTTCGGCGGCGGCGCGGGTATGGTAATGACTCCGCAGCCTCTTCACGATACAATAAAGGCGTTGGACGGCGAACATAAAGCCAAGAGGATATACCTATCTCCCAAGGGCGCTACGCTCAATCAAGAGATTGTCGAAAGGCTTGCAAAAGAAGAGGAATTGTTGCTTGTATGCGGAAGTTATGAGGGGATTGACGAGCGGATAATCGAGATGGATATCGACGAGGAGATATCAATTGGTGATTACGTTTTGACAGGCGGAGAATTGCCTGCAATGGTGCTTATCAATGCTGTCAGCAGATACGTCGACGGAGTGCTTGGCAGCAGCGAATCCACAAGCGAAGAGAGTTTTGCAAGCGGACTTTTGGAATATCCGCAATACACTCGACCTGCGGTATTTGAGGGAATGGCGGTGCCTGAAGTTTTGCTTGGCGGAAACCACGCGGAGATAGCAAAATGGCGGTATCAAAAACAAATAGAGATTACTCGCCAAAGAAGAGACGATTTATATCAAAAGATTTTGCCTACGCTTGAAAAAGATAAAAAAGCAAAGGGCAAAAAGGGAGAGTAGTATGCGATACAAAAATGCGATAGAGCAGTTGCTTGACGAGGCAAACGACGAGACTGTATATCTCAAAAGTGACGTCGATGGGTCAATACAGGCATTTGAACAAATGGCTTTGATTGCTTACGACAAGAAGTTGTACGCTATTTTGGTACGCAAAGAGGACTACGACTCCGGCAATATAGAGAATGCGGGACTTGTCTTCGAGGTTGACGAAAAACGTCAAAAACTCGACGAAGTGACTGACTATAATATCATATTTGAGGTATTCGACTTATACGACAAGATGTTTGAAGAGGGGGGATATTGATGCATATTCAATGGTACCCCGGGCATATGACCAAGGCAATGCGAATGATGCAAGAGGCTATAAAGCAAGTCGATTGCGTTATATATGTCATTGATTGCAGAGCAATATCGTCGTGTGTCAATCCCAAGTTTGACGAAATGATAAAGGACAAGCCTATTTTGTACGTCCTCACCAAGAGTGATTTAGTCGAGCAAAAGGACGCCAAACTGTGGATAGAGTATTTTAACAAAGCAGGCAAAAACTTTGTCGTAGCCGACAATATCACAGGTAGACAGCGCAATCAAATCATTGACAAGTTGCGCCAAATCAACGCTGAAATGATTGAGAGGTATGCGCAGAAGGGCGCAAAGAAGAGTATAAGAGCAATGGTTGTTGGCGTTCCTAATACAGGCAAGTCGACGCTTATCAACTGCCTTTGCAAAGACAAGCGTGCTATCGTGGGCAACCGTCCCGGTGTGACGAGAGGCAAGCAGTGGGTGAGCCTTGCCGAGGGCATAGAGTTGCTTGACACTCCCGGTGCGCTTCCGCCTGCATTTGAGGATCAGCAAAAGGCGTTGCATCTTGCTTTCATTGGTTCGATTAAGGAAGATATTATGCACCTTGACGACCTTGCTATAGAGATAATCAAGTATTGCAAAGAACATTGTAGCGAAACTTTTTGCGCAAGATACAAGATTGACAAAATCGACGAAGATATGGTAGTCGTCTTTGACAATATAGCCAAGAGCAGAGGCTATTTGCTTGGCAAAAAGGGCTATGATTACGACCGTACAGCAAAGGCTATTGTCAATGACTTCAAGAGTCAGAAGTTGGGCAAAATAATGTTGGACTATCCGGTTTATTGAGCAATAAAGTTTTGTCATTGACGCTCGCACGAGACGCACCTGCTTGCTCGCTATGCCGTCGCTTCGCTCCTTACAACCGAAGCGTAAGCGAAGTGGAGAAATCTCAACAGAATAAAAATACTAAAGGAAAATATTATGGCAAGGACAAAACACGACACTTTTACTATGCTTGAATATGAGCATAAATACCTTGATATGGGTAAAAAATATATTGCCGGTGTCGATGAAGTCGGCAGAGGACCTTTGGCAGGACCTGTCGTCGTTGCTTGCGTAATAATGCCTCTCGACGACGAGGATATAATTCAAGGCGTCAACGATTCAAAGAAAGTCAGCGAGAAAAACAGAGAGATACTTTTTGACAAGATTATGCAAAAGGCGCTTGCTTGCAAAATTGAGTGGGCTGACGAAAAAGTAATTGACGAAATCAATATTTTAGCCGCTACAAAGAGATGTATGCAGCGGGCTATCGACGGTATTGAGTTGCCGCCCGACGTCGTGCTGATTGACGCCGTGAATTTGCATTGCAACTATCCTATAGAGCCTATTATTAAGGGTGATGCCAAGAGTTATTCCATTGCTTGCGCGTCTATCGTTGCAAAGGTCACAAGGGATAGGTATATGGCGCAAATGAGCGAAAAATATCCCGAGTATGATTTTGCGTCCAACAAGGGGTACGGCTCGGCAAAGCACATAGAGGCGTTGAAGAGTGTCGGCGCCTGTCCGATACACCGCAGAAGTTTTATAAGGAATTTCGTAGGTCAAGAGGATTAGTTATGAACAATAGAAAGTCGGGTATCGAAGGCGAGAATATCGCAGTAGAATATCTCAAAAAGCAAGGCTATGCTATTATGGAACGCAATTTCAACACCAAAGTGGGGGAGATAGATATAATTGCTCGAGATAAAGACACTATCGTATTCGTCGAAGTCAAGGCTAGAGAAAACATCAAGTTCGGGCAGCCAATAGAGAGCATCACCAATCAAAAAGTGCGGAGTATAATTAGGACGGCTCAATGGTATTTGTCGTCAAAACGCAAATACGACTATCCTTGCAGATTTGACGTGATAGAGATACTTCGCGGAGAAGTGACGCATACTAAGAATGCTTTCACTATGTAGGCAAATGCGTATATCATCACGCCTTTTGCCTGATCTTCGAGTCGACGCTCGGGGTCACGTACGGCAAGTACGCTCACCGCTCGGTCGCTCTTGCTAAGACAAAATTCGCACCAATCTCCGCATTTGCGCAAAATTTTAGACCTTTCGACTACGCTCGCGGCGGCACGTAAAAGTAAACGTCATTGAAAACCACCAGATATTTTATAAAAATATGCAAAAAGCAATAAAAAATGCTTGCATAAAGATTTTTTTAATGATAGAATAGTCTAGTCAATGACTTCGGATATTCCTCTGTCGGACAAAATCCCAAACCGCACAAGAATATTTCGTTTCAAAATTGGAGGTAAGTCAAATGAATATTGTAGACATCGTAGAAAAAGAAGGAATGCGCACAGATCTTCCTGAACTTGCAATCGGTGACACCGTAAGAGTCAACGTTAAGATTAAAGAAGGTGACAAGGAAAGAATACAGGCTTTTGAGGGCGTAATCATTGCTTTCAAAAACGGCAGCATCAGAGAGACCTTTACTGTAAGAAGAGTATCTTTCGGTATCGGCGTAGAGAGAACGTTCCCGCTTCATTCACCAAAAATCGACAGCATCAAAGTTGTTCGTCACGGTAGAGTTAGAAGAGCAAAACTCTATTACTTGCGTAATAAGTTCGGCAAGGCTGCAAGACTTAGAGAAATCGTTAGATAACAAATATGTCAACAACGGCGCGCGTCAAATGACGCGCGTTTTTTTTTTGTGTCTTCTTTGTGACTTCGTCTATTATTATATTATAATATTATAATAATTTTAATAAATTTTATTTAACTACTTGTCAAATTGACAATAATCATTTATTATGA
>JAIDUV010000072.1 GCA_029060025.1 Clostridia bacterium
AAAGAGACAGAAGTGGTAGTAAGTGACAAACAAGCCTTTGAGACGGCAAAGAAGATGGTGGACTTGAGAGACGACCAAATAGAGCGCTATCAAGATTTGTTGAGAGAGCAGCGCGCTATGAGAAGCAAGAAGTAAGGACAACCGCATATATCAGTACGCCTTTTACCCTAACGGCAGGTACGCTCACCCCTCAGTTGCCGCCGCACGCGCAAAATGCGCACTAATTTCTGCGGTTGTGCGAAGTAGGTATAAAACAATAGGTGTGTACAAATTAGTACGCACCTGTTTATTTGCGGATAAGGTCGAAATGACGCAAAACTTATTGACTGACAGGCGCATTATATGCTAAAATCTTCATACACTATTTATATGCTGGCTTATCCAAAGCCCTGGAGAATAATATGAACTATTTATCCAAGATTTGCAGAACTACTCAACCGTATATTGCGGGGGAACAGCCGCAAGATAAGAGTTACGTTAAACTAAATACCAACGAAAATCCATATCCGCCTTGCAAGGGTGTGGAGGATTTTTTAAAAAGTTTTGACACTGACAAACTTAAATTATATCCGGATCCGCAAAATACCGCGCTTGCGGATGAGATTGCAAAAAAACACGGTTTGGAAAAGGAAAACGTCTTTATTGGCAATGGTAGTGACGAAGTGCTTGCGATGTGTTTTCCGACGTTTTTTGACAGAGACGGAGATGGCGTGGCGTACGCGGACGTGACTTATTCTTTTTATAAAGTATGGGCAAAGGTATATGAGATTCCTTCCGTGGTAATTCCGCTTTCCGAAGACTTCAAGTTGGACGTATCAAAGTTTAAGCAGGTAAAATGTCAGGGAATGATAATTTGCAATCCCAATGCGCCTACTGGACTTATTGTCAACAGACTTGATTTGATGGCTATCATAGAGGCAAATCCCGAGAAGATTATTATTATAGACGAAGCATACGCTGATTTCTGTAATTGTTCTATGGCAAACTACGTAAGCAAATACCCCAATTTGTTGATTGTGCGCACTTTCTCCAAGTCGTATTCATTGGCTGGCGCAAGATGCGGGTACGCTATAGGTGACGCTGCGCTTATCAACGGACTTAAGACTATTAAGGATTCTTTCAACAGTTATACCGTCAATGCGCTTACCGAAGGCGTAGCAATACACGCTTTGAAGGACACGGAGTATTTTAGTTCTTGTATTGACAAGATCATTGCCACGAGAGATAGTGTTGCCGACGAGTTGAGAGCGCTTGGATTTGAGGTGTTGCAATCCAGTTCTAACTTCTTGTTTGTTAAGCACAACGAGCGTCCTGCAAGCGAAATATATTATCAACTCAAGACGGCGGGCGTGCTCGTAAGACATTTCAGTATGGGAAGAATCGACAATTATCTTCGCATTACGGTAGGCTCACCGGAGGAGATGGCAAGTCTTGTGTCGGCTTTGACAACCATACTCAAGACCGAACCTGCGCCGACAGAATAGCCGTATGATTAAATAAAGACTGGGTAGAGAAGACTTTCGACAAAACTAGACTTTTTTGTATAGAATATTCAAAGATACTGCTTTGCAAAAGTGGTATCTTTTTTGTATGGAAAAATTTTTGACTCAAGTAAGCGAGAATATATCTTCAGACGTAGCAAAGACTGTCGTTGACGTTATGCCGATGGGGCATATATGCGTATGCTATTTGAGCAGTGATAAACAACTTGCGCAAAAGGCTATTGAAGAGATAAGCGAGTTTGAATACAAAATTACTTACGTTGAATATCCCGACGGCGTGGTCTGCAATGAAGAGACTTCGCTGGACATAGTAAATTGTGCTGACGATGTGCGATTGTTTTTGGGTGTCGGCGGAAGAGAGATAGCGTCACTTCTTCGTATGGCTTGCAAGATAAGACCTTTGCAATACGCGCTTGTGACAAACACGCCGTTTTTGTATGGGATAGGATATGCTCTAAAGGGCGGACAGACGCCAATCAAACTTTTGATAGACAAAGACGGCAAAGATGGTTTTGCCGATTATGCAAAATGCGTAGGCGCAATTTTGGCGCACAGAGTTTCACTTTGGGAAAGAAAGTACGTTTATTATATGATGGGTATTCAAGAATATGCTTCTCTCAAACTCGAGCAAGACTTGCTCGACGCTTTAATAGGAGATGGGCAGATGTCCGATACGTCTCGTATATTTAACGGAATGATAGAGTATGCCAAGATATACGACGAACCCTGCAGGCCGTCTGTAGAAATATTGGCAGAACTCATAGAGCACGTCAATCTTACGTCTGACAGAGGCGAAAGTATGTTGCTTGCTGGCATAGCGCTGGTAAAATACTTTAAGAGCATTATGTCAATTGAAGAATATTCTTTGATTACGCCGGCAGATGTGTCTTCCAGATGTCGCGCGCTTGCAAAGATTTTAGGTACTGACGTAAGTGACCTTATCGGAATGGTAAAAGACAGAAAATTCCAAAGCAAGTGGTTGTATATTCATTGCGAGTACAGGCAGGATATGCTCAAGGAGATAGAAGACCTTGACTCAAAACTTCTCAATATAATAAAAAGCGCAAAGCGGTTTATGCCAGACGTGGGCTATCATTTGGGAGAAGATTACGATTGCAACAGTATAATCCAATTGCTTTATAATTTGTCACCGGTAGTTCACGAGTGTTCACCTATTGCAATGGCGGATATATTGCTCGGAGAGTAGCGCTCATATAGTTTATAGAAGTCTCCAAATTTATTGGAGTTATGTTGATTGCTTTGCTATCAATCACTAAAAAAGGTGTGTACGATAAATGTACGCATCTTTTTTTATTACTGATAAAATTTCAATTTGATTGGCAGTTGATAATAACTGCTTTTTGAGAGAAGAGAAATCTTGACAAAATTATTTTTTATTTTTAAGTATAAAAGCCCTATTGCTGTCAAAAATACAAGTAACAAACACGGAGGGGCTATGAAATCTATCGCAATTTACATATTGGCAATCACGTTTTTGTCGGCGCTTTTGTTAGGGCTGTCTTATCAGGTCAAATTGCCCGACGGAGTATACGAAATGCAGGTGTACTCGCAGACGACGCCGCTTGTCGGCGAGAGCGGACGAGTTGACGAAATGACGAATTTCAATATTTATCATTATTACGATAAAGTCGTAAGTATAAAAGATTGCAGGTTGGACAATACTCTGGGTGTTGCTTACATATATCCAAAAGACAAGATAAGCGCAGATACACTAATGGATAAACTTTCGGTAGACGTGATTTTTACCCAAGACCTAGACGGCGGCGTAACGTATTACGGCAAAAGCAAGGCAGGGGGCAGAAGCGTAGTTATCGACAAAAAAGAAATCAATATTCAAATTGTAAGCAATAAAGACAATATCATCGTGGGCTTTCCGCTGATTATGGGAAGTTACTAATTGGAGGTAGTAAAGATGTCAAAGCAAACAAAACGCACCAAAGAAAAAAGACAAGGCGCACCAAATCAGACCGGAGTAAAGGTTGCGCAGTTCTTCAAAAAGAATATTTACGTAATCTTGATGATTATATGTATTCTCGCAATTGCGACTATGATAACCTTAGCCGTAGTACTCAATAACAACAACGATTCTGACCCAGTATTGAAGCCTATTGTCTCGGGTGATGAAACTAATTCCGGTGACGATAAACCGCCAGTCACCAACCCAGATGACAACAAGCCTAATAAGCCTGACGACGGTAAAGATAAGCCAAGCGTCACCCCGCCGGAAAAAGAAGATTTCGTTATGGCAAACCCATTGGACGAATTTACTCTCGGTCAGATATACTCCGAAGAACACGTATTCAATCCTACGCACAACTATTGGCACCCGCACGAGGGACTTGACTTTAAGGCGGCTGCAGGAAGCAATGTAAAATGCGTATTTGACGGCACTGTAAAAGAAGTGACGAACGATAGTTACAGCGGAGCAACAGTTACGATAGAGCATCAGGACGGATTTACCACCGTATACAAACTTCTCTCTGACGTGACCTTGAAGGCTGGAGATAAGGTGTCAAAGGGAGACGTTATCGGTAAGGTGTCAGACTCGGCTTTGGAAGAGATTGCAGACGGCGCGCACTTGCACTTGGAACTCTACAAAGACGGCGTTAAGATAAACCCAATGGATTATCTTTTGTCTGGTGATAAATAATATTCGACGAGAAGGGAGGCGTTGTAATCTTGCGCGGCAAGAACGCCTCCCATACTTCTTTAAACTCACTTGACGTACGGCTAGTACGCCTACGCTCGTTTTCATCGTATGAAAACCGTTCTCACTCGCGAAATTCTTACACCGCTCCCTTTTCGTCGAATGGGGGCGTTTTTTATTCTTTGCCTATCTCTTTTCTCTCAAAATAAAAGAGACTTTTTTAGTAATAGGGAATAGTGAAGAAGTGGCAAATATCAAATCTTGTCATTTCGACCGAAGTGGAGAAATCTATACAGTATAAATATACAAGTACGTTCGACTTTAGTAATAGGAATGAAATAAAAATACACTCTTGCGAGTGTATTTTTAATATAATTATCAAAACAATTTATTTTTCAACTTTCTTTGTAAAACACTTGGTACGCATTAAGCCGTCGCACACGTTGACGATTTGACTGCAACAAGCATTGTTGTGATTATAATTGCACTTGGTGCTGTCGCATTGAATAAATACTTCGCTATTGTCGTCAAAATCAAAGTCTTTTGCCGCCTCAATATTGGCTTTTTCCTGCTCTAGTATTCCGTATTCGCGCTTTACCTTGGTTTTGCAGACGCCGTTTTTGTTGATACATATCACGCCCGCGTTGCAATGGCAGTTGGTATTATGTTCGCAGTTACGAGTTGTGCATTTAAGTCCCGACATTTTCTCCTCCTTTTACGCGGCGGTCAATGCCGTCGCAGATTACTATTATTATAGTCAAATCTAATATAATTATTCTAAAGGCAAATTTCCTATTGCTATGTTTAGATTTATGTGCTAAAATAAATAAACAAGAGAGGTGAAATATGAAAGTTTTACTGTTAAAAGACGTTAAGAGCGTTGGCAAAAAGGGTGAGATAGTTGAAGTAAACGACGGTTACGCCCGCAACTTTTTGATAAAAAAAGGCGTTGCGCAACAAGCCACTGCGGGAGTTATCAACGAGACAAATCAAAAGAACGCCGCAATTGCGAGACAAAAGCAAAAAGAGTATGAAGACGCTGTTGCTATGGCAAATGATCTTGACGGTAAGGTAATAACTGTGGTTATCAAATTTGGAGACAACGGCAAGTCTTTTGGCGCAGTCACTTCCAAAGAAATCAGCGGCGAACTTGTCAAACTTGGCTATGATATTGACAAGAAGAAAATCAATCTCAAAGATTCCATCAAGACCGCAGGCGTATTCGACGTGGAAGTCAAGGTGTATACAAACGTCAGCGCTAATATCAGAGTAGAGGTTAAGCCGGAGTAAGTCAGTCTAACTTTGTGTGGCATATTAGATGCAAAGTTATATCAACTCCGTTGGGGTTTGTTGATTTATTGCAATTAGTAAATTAAAAAGTTAGGCACGTGCGTGTGCCTAACTTTTTTGTTGTCATAAAATATTTATATTACTTCACGCCAAGTATTAGTTGGAGTCTCTTAGCGCCTATTGCTTCGATTTCTTGCGCTTAAGAGAATAAGCAAAATTCTTGCAACTTGCGCAAGTGACATAAAGAAAGAAATCAAATAAGTTTTTGCAGCGCTGCTCAATACCTTTGAAGCGGTGTTTGTCTCTTCTTGCGTAAGTATGCCACATTCTACAAGTTGAGTCTTTGCTCTTGAACTTGCGTTGTATTCGCAAGGTAAAGTAATAAACGTAAATAGAGCGTACAGCACGTAGCATATCAAAGCGCCGAAATAGAAGTATACGGAAATTCTGGTGCCTGATACGGCAATAAATTCAAAGATAATTCCCAGTAGCAAAAACGGCGTAATCATTCTTGATACCACGTTGACGACAGGCACGAGCGCGCCTCTCATTTTGATTGGGGCGTAACCGTCGGCGTGTTGAATTGCGTGTCCCACTTCGTGAGCGGCTACTGCAATTGCGGCAATCGAAGCCGAGTTGATAGTAGACGTGGATAAATACACAGTATTATTGCGCGGGTCGTAATGGTCCGTCAGCGTGCCAGAACACTTGCCAATATTGACGTCAAAGAGTCCGTTTATGTCGAGAATCTTCCTTGCCGCTTGCTCGGCGGTCATACCGCAACTGGCTGGCATAGCGTTGAATTTTGAGTAAGTTGTGCGCACGGATATGCTTGCAAAAATCATCCACAGCATAAGTGGAATTGTTGCGTACGCTATAATCACGATTATCAATTCAAACATCTTTTAATCTCCGTATGATATCTATAAAATGCTTTAATATTTAATATCGAATATTTAATCTATATACTTATTCAATATTATTTATAATAAATTATACCATATCATATAGAAGATATGCAACATTCACGATGTCAAATCTGCGTTAATTTAATTTTTTGTATTTTTCCCGAACTTACGTCGAATTTAAAAGTCTTGGTATACAGTCCGTCGCAGTCGGAATACAGTAGCGGTATTTCAAATGGAGTATATTCAAGGCAGTCGCATATACCTACAAAGTCTCCGAATATTTCTTTCAAGTGGCATCCTCTTAGCGAAGAGCATAGACAGCCTTTGGCGCAGTCGTCGTCGCCGTAACATACGCTTTCTAAAAGCGCGTAGGGTAATATTTCATCAATATAAGAATGATTGCAATAATTCTCAAAGTGACGGCTTTGCTCGGCAAAACAGTCTCCGCAAAAACTCAACTTGCGTACGCACTTGCGATTTAGGGTATCTCGAAGATAGTCGCATACTCTCAATCCGTCCTCTTCTGCTAAAATTTCGTCGCAACAAATGTCAAGAAGCAGGGTATAGTCGTCTTTGTAATGCAATACGCTCATATATTTTTTGCCGTTTTCCAAGTCTGCAAAGATGCTCAAAAGTTGTCCGTTGCTAATGGATATGCAAGAAAACTTGACGTCAGAAACTTTGCAAGGAGTGATAAGAGTAATAAGTTCGTTTTGCGTCTCCACGCTTATCTTGCAAACGTCGTCTGTATGGCAGGTCAGACAGTGCGCAGTCGCGCCTTTTGGTTCCAGGACTTTTTGGATATATACCTGGCTTTGTTTTGTGCAGGCTTTTTTCCTTGGACAAAATCTCACGATAAAGTCTTTGCCGTGGCGTATGAATATCACGTCGTCACGTAATTTGCATTTACCGTTGACGGCAAGAAGTATTGGCAGATAACTATCGTCGAACGGCGTGTATTGAAGACAGAAGTTCCCATTGGCATAAGCAACTGTGTCGTTGCACTTGACGCCGTCGATAAGAATTATGCCTTGCGGATTGTCAAAGTATAGTTTTGTCATAGTTGTAATATAATATGCCAAATTGCAAAAAAAGATTACAATTCGTTTAATGGCAACTCACGTCTTGAATGTGTCATATTAAGCGGAACAAAACAAAGTCGAAAGGTCTCAACAATAGATTTTTCGACTTTGCTTGAAATGACATTAAGAATGGTTGATGTGACATAATATGTAATTGATTTATTCAAATAAATACTAATTTTAATGCAAACTTTTCAATTTTCCAAAAAAAGTATACTTTTACTGACCCAAAGATATTGCAAAATAAATATTCGTGAAGTATAATGTATTTGAAAAATTATGCCTTTTCACAGGCAGTCAAGAAAAGTATACTTTTTTTGGAATATGGGCTAATGTCATTGACGCTCGCACGAGATGTCATTTCGAGCGAAGCCGAGAA
>JAIDUV010000073.1 GCA_029060025.1 Clostridia bacterium
TCATAATTCGACAAAATATGTCAGAAACAAAATCAAAAATTGTGTTATAATGAAACTACGATAAACGCGCGGTTATCTAAATTCACTAAAGGAGGCAATCTATGATGCAAAACAAAAGCAAATGTAAAGAACATATCTTCAGTACACAACTAGGCGACTTGCAATATAAAGTGGAGGTGGAGGATCTCTTTCTCGACTTAAAAGTTTTACTTAAAGAATACTATATGGGTACTTTTACTAATGACGGACAGGCTTTAATGCTTAAATTTACTAACGGACAAAAATTCAAACTCAGTTTGAGTGAAATACAATAACTATAAAATAATCTGAATATCAAAAAAGACGGCTCACCGTCTGAGGTTGCCGTCTTCTTTGCTTATCTTTTTTCGTTGTCTTCGTGTCTCTTATGATGAGCCATATCTTCGACTGCGTGTATACGCTTTGGCGAAAATCTGTTGTATATCAAATAAGCGATAAGCCATACGCCGGCAATACCTACGAGCGCATAGACGACTCTTGCGCCAACGTACGCGTTGGGCGTGAATATCCAATTTACAAAGTTAAAATTAAATATTCCCACCGAAAGCCAATTGAGTGCGCCGATAGTAACGAGAATGAGCGCAATAATAGTAATCATAAATTTCTTCTCCTTGTATAGTTTTTGACAATTCAATGCCGTAAATAGTGTATATTTTTTGCAAATTATTATTCATTTGTTGTCAAGATTGCAAAAATGCTGTAATATATAATTGTTATTTAATTATCAGGTATGAAAGATAAGTGTAGCGTTAAAAAATTACAAGTTCGGAGAAGGTATGGCAAAGCGATCAAAAAAGAAAAATCCCAATGCGTTGAGCGAGCAACAAAAGGCTGATATACGGTTTAATCAGACTCTTGATCTTGAGAAACATAGGTTGGACAAGAAGTTGAATATCACGATAGGCATAGTCGTTGCCATTGCGGCAATTGCGCTTTTGCTTTTGCCTGCGTTGAATTTGAATTTTTCGGGATCTCTGAGCGAATTTTTGGGCGGTTTGGTAACAGAGGAGAGCGACCAAGAATTGAGCGTTGCTTTGGATATGACGTATTTTGATTTTTTGTTTGCTATGACAAAAGGCTACAAAGATTCTATTGAATATATCGCAAATAGCAATTCAAGCGGTATAGGCGCAACTATTGTTTACAATGCTTTTATGATGAAGGTCACACAAAAGGATATAGATTTGCTCGACGTTGCGTATATAGTGTCGTTTATACTGACGATTTTGCTATTTGTTTCGCTTATTGCTTTTATAGTTATTACTATCGTTAAGAGGTCTAAAAAGTCCGACGGAATATCGTTTTTGACGGCAGTGATTATCTTTTCGGCGCTTGCCATTGCTCAGTGGATATTATTTGTCGCAGTGGGTATCGTAAGCGCGGGAAGAGGACAGATTCAGCCGCATATCGCGAGTTATCTCCTTTTGGCAGGCGCAATAACTCTTTGCAGCGTATACGGCGTATATCGAAATAAAGTCAAGAAGTTGAACGGACAGAGAAAGCCAGTCGAAGAGATTCAACAAGATAATGACGAGAGGTAGTCTATGCAGTGTCCTAATTGCCAACACGAGAATAAAGAGGGCGCAAGTTTTTGCGAGAAATGCGGAGCGCAACTAGTCAGTGAAAGAAAACGTATGTCTTTTTTTGAGCGCAGACAAGCAAAGGAGCGCGAAAGGCAATATATACTGTCAAAAGCAAGTCTTCAAGAAGAGGACTTGAAGGATATTCCCGACATAGATATGGGAGAGGTCGAAGCGACTGCCGTGTGCGACAAAGTCAAAATGAAAAGAACTACGGCAATTAAATTCGCTTTGTCAATTGTAGTCATTGCCGTGTGTATCGGGCTTATCTTTTTGCTTGGCAAATTGCAATTCAACGCTACTGCCAGAGTGGTTTTGATATTTGTGGTATTTATTATTTGCGCAGCCGGCGGAGCGTACGCAATTGACAACGGATATAAATTGCGCGTCGTAAATGCTATGTGTAAGAGTAATTTTGCAGTCAAAAAAATCAGTTACGGCAAGCCCCCTTATATGCTATCAGGCAACACTTTTTATGCTTTGCGTATCAAGACGCCTTGCGATATTCAAGGTTGCGGCTCGACTATGCATATAGAAGAATACAATGGAGAATTTATCGCAGTTTGCGACGCCGACAGAGGACACTTGCGCAGACTTGACTGTTCGCTTCTCAACAAGAATAAGGTCGAAGAAAATACACAAGCGCAAATTGCTCAGCAAAATAACGCAACTGAAACTCAAAATACGGATAGTGCTGTTGAGACGTCTCAAGATATTGATAAAGAAAACGAAAATCATAAAACCGAAGAATAATATTTAACGTCTTGTAATACGGTTGAGATTTCTTGACTACGCTCAAAATGACAAGATACTCGGAATAACAATATTATTTTTTATTTAACTAGGATAGTTTATCCATTTACGGAAAAAATTGGCAATTATTCTTTACAAAAATATTTATAGAGTGATATAATATCTGCATAAAAAACCGATTGATTGGTATCGGTAAGCAAAAAGGAGTTTAATATGAACAAGAAGTCAATCAAAGACGTACAGGTAAAAGGCAAGAAGTGTCTCGTAAGAGTAGACTTCAACGTGCCTATGAAAGACGGCGTTATTACAGATGAAAATCGTATTCAAGGCGCATTGCCGACTATTAAGTATCTTATGGAGCAGGGCGCAAAGGTTATTCTTTGCTCTCATATGGGTAAGCCGCACAGCATATTCAGCGCAAAAGTAGGCTTGACGAAAAAAGAAAAGAAAGCCATTGAGGCTATGCCGGCAGAAGAGCAGGCAAAGGCAAAAGAAGAGGCTATTGCCAAGGCTTTGAAGAACGATCCTGTCAAATTGACGCTCAAGCCTGTAGCAGACAGACTCAACCAACTTTTGGACGGAAAGGTGACGTTTGCAAAGGACGTAATAGGCGAAGATGCAAAGGCTAAAGTTGCCGCTCTCAAAGACGGCGAGTGCGTTTTGCTTGAAAACTTGCGTTTCCACGCAGAGGAAGAGGGCAGAGACGAGGCTTTTTGTAAGGCATTAAGCGAATACGCAGACGTATACGTCAACGACGCTTTCGGCACGGCTCACAGAAGCCACGCTTCGACAGCAGGTATCGTTGAGTACGGCTTTGTGAAAGACGCTGTATGCGGTTTCCTTATCGAAAAAGAATTGAGCGTAATGGCTGACAGTCTTGAACATCCGGTTCACCCATTCGTAGCCGTACTCGGCGGCGCAAAGGTTGCAGACAAACTCAAAGTTATTGACAATCTTCTCAACAAGTGCGATACGCTTATCATTGGCGGCGGTATGTCCTATACTTTTGCAAAGGCTCAAGGCAGCGAGGTAGGCACGTCTTTGGTAGACGACGAAAAACTTGATTACTGCAAGCAGATGCTTGAAAAGGCAAAGACGCTCGGCAAGAAGATTTTGTTGCCTGTGGACGCAGTAATAGCAAGCGCTTTTCCAAATCCTATCGACGCTCCTATCGAAGTAAGCGAATGTGATATTCACTCCATACCGGCAGACAAGATGGGCTTGGATATCGGCAGCAAGTCGAGAGAACTCTTTGCAAACGAAGTCAAGAATGCAAAGACTGTAATTTGGAATGGACCTATGGGCGTATTTGAGAACCCGATTTTGGCAAACGGCACCGTTGCGGTAGCAAAGGCTATGGCAGAGGCAAACGGCGCAACGACTATCATCGGCGGCGGAGACAGCGCAGCGGCAGTTGCTCAACTTGGCTTTGCTGACAAGATGAGCCACATATCCACCGGCGGCGGCGCTTCCTTGGAACTCTTTGAAGGCAAGGTTTTGCCGGGCATTGCGTGCTTAAACGACAAATAATTCAATGAGACTGTCGCAAGAAAAATGCTTGTGGCAGTCTTTATAAACATAGAATAAATTTTAAGAGGTATATACAATGAGACAACCTATAATTGCAGGAAACTGGAAAATGAACAATACTATCGCAGGAACCAAGGCTCTTTTGACAGACCTTATTCCGCTCGTCAAGGACGCTAAAGCAGAAGTAGTGGTATGCGTACCGTATACCAATATCGCAGCCGCAGGCGAACTTATCAAAGGCACCAATATCAAACTCGGCGCTGAGAACGTGCACTGGGCAGAGAAAGGCGCTTTCACCGGCGAGATAAGCGCAGATATGCTTGTAGAACTTGGCGTAGAGTACGTCATTATCGGACACAGCGAGCGCAGACAGTATTTTGGCGAAACCGACCAGACAGTCAACGCAAGAGTTAAGGCTGCTTTGGCAAAGGGCTTGAAACCTATCATTTGCGTAGGTGAGACCTTGGAAGAGAGAGAGGGCGGACTCGTCGAAGAAGTTTTGGTAAGACAGACTACCGAGGCTTTCAAGGATATCGACAAGAGCCAACTTGAGAATATCGTCATTGCTTACGAGCCTGTTTGGGCTATCGGCACAGGCAAGACTGCTACCGCTCAAGACGCCAACGATACTATTGCTATTATCCGTGGCACAATGGCAAAACTTTATTGCGAAAAGTGCGCTGAAGAAAAGGTAAGAATACAGTACGGCGGAAGTATGAATCCTAAGAACGCATCCGAACTTATGGCTATGCCGCAAATCGACGGCGGACTTATCGGCGGCGCTTCTTTGAAGGCAGTGGACTTCTCGCAAGTCGTTAAGTACTAATAACGCAATTTATCCCATTAGGACGCATTTAGTGCGTCCTTTGGCTATAAATATTCGACGCGCGTTTAGAACAAAGTGCAGTCGATTATTTGATTTGATAAAAACTAATTGAGGTTTATATGAAATTCACAGGACTTATAATAATGGACGGTTACGGTATCAACGAGTTTGGCGAAAACAACGCTATATCTCCCGCAACTTCTCCCGAAGTATTGAAAATAATTGAAAATAATCCGTCTACCCAACTTATGGCAAGCGGACTTGCAGTCGGACTTCCCGAAGGTCAGATGGGCAATAGCGAGGTGGGACATCTCAATATAGGCGCAGGCAGAGTTATTTTCCAAGATTTGCCAAAGATAAGCAAGGCAATCGACGACGGTGATTTCTTCACCAACGCCGCTTTGGTCGACGCAATGAACAATGCCAAGCAGGCAGGCAAGAGCCTTCATATTATGGGACTTGTCTCCGACGGCGGAGTTCACTCGCACCTGGAGCATCTCTTCGCTACGGTAAAAATGGCAAAGGATATGGGCGTAAAGAATACCTATATTCATTGTTTTATGGACGGCAGAGACGTATCTCCTGTCAGCGGTAAAGGCTTTATCCAACAACTTTGCGATTATCTTACCAAGTTGAATTACGGCAAGATTGCTACTATCAGCGGAAGATTCTATGCAATGGACAGAGATAATATCTGGGATAGAGTGGCTATGGCTTACGCCGCTCTCGTCGACGGCAAAGGCGTAATGGAGAGCAATGCTGTGGAGGCAATGCAAAACAGTTATGACAAAGGCGTAACCGACGAATTTATGTTGCCCACCGTCATTACGGAAGATGGCAAGCCCACTGCTACGATAAACAAGGGTGACAGCGTTATTTTCTTCAATTACCGTCCCGACAGAGCAAGACAAATCACAAGAAGTTTTATCTTTGAAGACTTCAATGGCTTTGAGAGAGCAAAAGGCTTCTTGGCGCCAAAGTTCGTATCATTTACGACTTATGACGCAACTTTTGAAGGAAAACTTGAAGTTGCTTTCAAGAAAGAGAGATATGCTAATACTCTTGGAGAATATCTTTCCAAGCAAGGTATCAGACAGTTTAGAATTGCCGAGACGCAGAAATACGCTCACGTAACTTTCTTCTTCAACGGCGGCGTAGAGGCTCCTAATCCCAACGAGGACAGAATACTTATCGACTCGCCGAAGATTGCCACTTTTGATATGAAGCCGGAAATGAGCGCTTACGAAGTATGCGACAAGGCTTGCGAAGTAATCAAGAGCGGCAAATACGACGTTATGATACTCAATTTCGCCAATTGCGATATGGTAGGACATACCGGCGTAATGGACGCGGCAAAGAAAGCCGTCAAAGTCACCGACGAGTGCGTCAGAAAAGTGCTCGATGCTATCAAGGAGGTGGGAGGTCAAGCATTGCTTACTGCCGACCACGGCAATTGTGACTATATGTACGATATTGATACCAAGGCTCCGTTTACCGCGCATACCACAAATCCGGTGCCTTTCGTAGTAATAGGCGCAGAGGGCGTCAAGGCTCTAAAGGATGGCGGAAAGTTGTGTGACATAGCGCCAACTATGCTAGACATTATGGGACTTGCGCAACCTGCTGAAATGACAGGCAAAAGTCTTATTATCAAATGATTTGCCGTGACAAAATACTTTCTTTTCTTGCCAAGAAAAGAAACAAAAGAGTTGGGGGTTGCGATTCCCCCCCAAACGCTTTTGAAATAAATTGATATAAATATTATGTCAAGGACAATATATTTTATGTCATTTCGACCGAAACCAAGTGTAGTCGAGAAATCTAAACATATTTAATAAACAAAATCGCAACGCTTATAGATTATGCGTTGCGATTTTTTATCCAATTAAATGCTAATTTAATATAAATTTTTCACTTTTCCAAAAAAAGTATACTTTTACTGACTGCCTGTGAAAAGGCATATTTTTTCGATTACATTATACTTCACGAATAGATATTTTGCAATATCTTTGGGTCAGTAAAAGTATACTTTTTTTGGAATAATAGCCTAATGTTATTCGACCTAGTTGAGGGCGCATTGGTGCAATCTTAAGCGTACTTTTGCAAAGAGGTGTAGACGATGAATTGTAATAGAAGAATAAACAAAGTATTGGTTTTGGCAATTTGTATTGTTTTATTGTTAAGTCTTTTGTTTGTTACAATGCTTGCAAATTTTTCTTTTATAGACAAAAAGGCAGACGCGGTAACTAATTACGGTAATACTACGCAAATTGGAAAATTAACGTTGGATAATTATGAGTCAAACAGTAATGGCAAAGTTTTTGACAGTGATAAGTTGTCTGCTCTTTATAATGCGCTTTTGGGAAATAATAAAAAGACGCTTGCCGACGTAAACGCTGAATTATTAAACGGTAATATCAACAGCGCAAATTTTCGCGTTAATAATTCTGGAAAAAATGACGTAGTAGTTGAAATAGGGGGAATGAATTGGGCGGCAGTATACCTCTCAAAGAATAGAAACAATGAGCCCATTCTTACCCTTTGGCTTGCAAGTAGCAATGAAATTAAAGACGAAAAATATAGAATTGCTCAATGGAATACTTATGCTTCTAATACTAAAGGGAATTATCCTAGCAATATGTATGCAACGAGCAAGTTAAGGGCAGTAGGTCTTAATAACGGAGGAAAGTATGCAACTAGTCCGACCGCGTTCGACGGTGTTGCAGTCCAAGATAAAGATAGTCCTTTTGCAATATTTACTATGCCCAATAGTACGGTGGCAGGCAAAGAAGTAAGCGGCAGTCTTATTGATTTTATAGATACGCCGCAAAATGTAGAGTGGCAAGAATTTGAAGAAGGCGTTGGAATAGATAAAGTAGATTGCAACTATGAGAATGATGCTTATTCCAAGACGGTGACAGGTTTTAGGACTACGTATAGAAGCGATAATATGACAACTTGCGCTAATTACAGCGATTGGCAAACTGACACAATTTGGATACCTAGTATTGCAGAAATGGGATATGGCTCATACGGCAACGGTATGTGGCAGCGTTCTTCAGAGTTGTATTCTGACGCAAATAATTATTGGCTTAGATCGGCATCATATAGCAACTATAGTGGTGGTGTATATCAGTCAGGAGCAGGAGGGGCTAGCAATACATCATTTTCGATACGTCCAGCATTCCATCTTAATTTAGCAAAAGCAGATAGCGCGTCGCTTGCGCTTTTGGATTTGCCCAAAAATGCAACGATGGAATACACGAGTGAAAGAATCGGCGTACATTCTCTTTCCACTCTGCCTACTTGGTATAAATCTTCGGTATATGACAGCAGTACATTGATGACGACTCTATATAAAAACAGCGCAGGCAGCGCAGTAAGTGGAGGTTTGCCGAAAGACGAAGGAGAATATACGGTAGAATTTACGCTTACGGCTGCCGGTAAGAATAAATATTGTTGGGCAGATTCGGCTACGAATACGTCAGATACTCGAAGTATTACGTTCAAGATAACTCCCAAGCCAATAAAATACACTTTGTCGGGAGGAGGATCGTCATTGCCTAAAGTAGAGCACGACGTGTCGGATTTAGGGGTAAACGATACAAAACTTGCGCAAGGCACAGTCTTGGGATTTAGATATACAGGACTGTATGGAAGCAGTTACGACGATACAAAACTACCTACCGTCAACGGTACGTATAGGGCAACGGTAATAGCGCTTAATCACAACTATACTCCCGATTCGAGCATATCTCCCAACTACAAGGATTTCACAGTAGAAGGCGCAAGAGCCAACGTGCCTACATTTAACATTGTCAGTCAGGGATATGACGGCGGCAATGCGGTAAGTTTTGTATTGAGCGGATTTGACGCTGATCAAATGGAAGTAGTTATGCCTTTGCCAAGCGGAGTAAGTTATGACGGCAGAGAAATAATCAGCGCCACGAAAGCAGGTAATTATAAGATAAAAGTTGCATTGAAGCACAAAGATGGGTCAATATACTGGAACAGCCTAGAGGGCAGTGAGGATATGGCGGACAAGGAGTTGGAATTTGAGATAACTCCTGCGCCAATAACCGTAATGATAGACCCCGACAGCGGGTCAAACGACACCATAAAGGTAGTGAGGGGCGAGAAGACCAAAGTCAGCGGAATGATACTTCAACAACCGCTTATGGCAGTAAACAGTGATACGACGAATTTGCATTTTTGGGCAGATTTTGGGTCGTCGAAATATGAGTTAGGCTATACGGACGCAGCCGGCAGCAAGGTAATGACAGGATATCCCATAGACAAGAATAGCGGAACTGTCACGCTTTCCGACTTGGAGTTGCATACTGACGCGTTGCCAATGATCGGCAAATGGAAGTTGAGAATAGAATCTTCAAACGGAGATTATAAGGCGGTGCTCGACAAAGATATCTACTTTGATGTAGAGACAAAAGTTGTGACGGCAGACCCGACTTGGATATTGAAGAGGAATTCGGCAAGATTAGATACGCAAAACATAATATTGGGAGACACTACGCCAATTGTATACTCAAAGTCATTGTCGTATAATGATAGGTATTCTTATGAGTTTCAAATACTTGCGCCCGGATATACCATAGACAAGACTTACGATCCTAGCGGATATAAAGTCGTGGCTAACAAAGGCGCAAGCAACACGGCAATTGGTAAGAATGCAGACACGTATACCACGTCGGTAAGACTTATTGACAGCAAAGGAAATGATATAATATATTCAATCACTTGGACGATAGACCCGGTCAAGTTCGATTTGTCGGGTATCAAGTGGCTCTACAACGGACAGTTGCCTTATGACAAAATCAATGGCAGCAAGGCAGAACTTGACCCCAAGACTTTGCCTGCGGGACTTGTGCCGACTTACGGCAACAACACAGGCACGACGGTAGGCACGAGTGCAAGCGCGTCGGTATCGTTTGCATTAGATCCCGCGTACGTAGGCAACTATATCCAGCCTGACGAGTCCGACCCTAATACGTTTATAGACCCCAACTCAGACTTTGAGTGGAGCAAGACCTGGACTATAGTGCCGGCAACTATACAGGCGTCGAGTTGGAAAAACAAAACCAATCAAGATACCAACGGCAAGGCTTTTGACATACCGGTATTGAGAGACCCCAACGCCGACGGCGGAATTGTAGAGTATGAGTATTACGAGTGCGACCCAATGGGTAATATTATCAACAACACTCCTATTGGTATCAACGACATAGTATGGTCGGAGAGTGACGCTAAGTATTATATTGCCAAGCCTATATTGCAAGATACCAACAACTATACTTTGGACGACCCATCGGCGCAATCTAAGGTATTCAGAGTGGGCAAGGACTTGACGAAAGTCAGCATAACCTTGGAAAAAGACAAGGTGGAGTACAACACAAATCCAAGACACGCGACTGTCAAGGTTACGGACAGCGCATTGCCAAACACAGCGTTTGAGTTGACGTACTACGACGGATATACGAGACTGACGACTGCGCCTACCGAAGTGGGTAAGTATACGGTGGAAGTAAGTCTTAAGTCGAGTTATATCGACAAATATCAGATAGACGGAAATTATGAGTTTGACTACGAGATAGTAAGGGCTCAAATCGCGATAGATTGGAATGACAATATCAAGCCTCCTACGCTCAAGTTGACGTACGGACAGATCAACGGCGTAGAATACGAGATAGTCGACAAGGACGAAAACGTCGTGTCGTACAATGATTTGAAGGCAGGCGAGACGTATAAGATAAGAGCCAAGATAAAGGATAACCAACTCAATCACTTTGTATTCGTCGGAGATAAGACTGAGACGGACTGGAAGGAGTTTAGCGTAGCCGCCAACGACCAGTTGTACGATCCTAATTCGCCGAGCAATCCGTCATATCCGCAGACAGATCCCGATTTGCCTACGCAAGACCCGAGCAATCCCGACGACAACAACCCGGGTAGCGGAGATATTGGCAGCGGAAACAATCCAGGCGGTTCGTTTGGAGATATACTGGAGAAACTCAAGGATATACCGCTGTGGCAGTTGATAGCCAGTGTAATAAGCATAATACTTACGATAATCTTCCTGTCGAAGACGGCAAGTTATGACAGCAAGCGCAAGAAGTTTAAGAAAAAAGCCGACAAGTTGGACACGTCAATGTATGCGGGAGCGTTCCTAGGCGTGGCAATGTCGATATGGACTGCAATTGCTTGCGTACTCATAGGCTTGGCAGTTGTGTCTTTGGTAATGATGCTTATAGCCAAGAGCAGATGCAATAAGGCGGAGGAGAATTATGAAGAAAGCCTTGAAGAGTACAATCGCAACCAAAGAGATTTGGAAGAGCGCAAGAGAGCGGCAGAAAAAGAAGATATGAAGATGATGTTTATGAGTATGATGGGCGGTAACGGAAATGGCGGAATGGCTCAAGGCGGATATATGGGCGGAGGCTATGGCATAGGCGTTGAAGATATGAGAGGACTTATATCCGAGACTGTGACGGCGCTTTTACCAGGCGTTCAACAACTTTTGCCTCAACAAGCATCTTCTAATGACGAATTGGTGCAAAAACTTCTTGAGAAGAGCGAAAAGAACGAAGAGACAATGCAAAAGATGATGGCAAAGTCTCAGAAGAATGAAGAAGCAATGCAAGATTTGATAAGAAAACTTGCAGAGCAACCGCCAGAGAGAATAGTTGAGAAAGAAGTCGTGGCAAGCAATGCAAACGACGAAGCAATCAAGGCATTGATTGAGGGGCAGAGAATCATTATGGAAAAACTTGCCAATCAATCTACCGAACAGCAAGTTGTTGAAAAAGTCGTAGAGAAAGAAGTGCCTGTCGAGAAGATAGTGGAAAAAGTCGTTGAAGTACCTGTAGAGAAAATAGTCGAGGTGCCAGTCGAAGTTGAGAAAGTAGTCGAAAAAGAAGTCAAGGTAGAAGTTCCTGTCGAGGTGGAGAAAATCGTCGAGAAGGAAGTAAGAATCGAAGTGCCTGTAGAAAAGGTGGTAGAGAAGGTAGTGGAGAAAGAAGTAAAAGTGACCGCTCCTGCCAAAGCGCCAAAAGAAAGGGCGCCTAGATTGACACTTGACGAAGCATACGCATTGCTATCTAAGCAACAGAAAAAGTATTTTGACGAATTGAGAGCA
>JAIDUV010000074.1 GCA_029060025.1 Clostridia bacterium
GTTGAGAGAAAGGGCGCCCTCTGCGCCGTCTACGTACTCTTTGAATTCAAAACTAGACGGGCGTCCGATCAAATCGAAAATTCTCTCCGGATCGTCTTCGTCAGGAATCTCTACGCGGATCTTTTCGTTGGACACTGTGACTTGAGCCTCTGTATAGCCTTTGCCAAAAAGCAAAGCCTCAAGACTTGCTCTCGTACCTTCTATCAAAGTACCGAGATTATTTTTTTGTTCGTCAGTAAGATTGGATTCGTCGACTTCATACACTGCGTATACACCGCCGCTGAGGTCAAGACCCAAACTTATATTCTTAATAAAGGCATTATAATTAGTAGTCCCCAACTCGCCGTTGTCCAAAGACAAAAATCCAAAGACCGAGCCAAGTACTATAAGTATAGCCAAGACTGTCAATATCACAATTGACTGCCACTTTTTCACTTACGGTTGCCTCCCTAAAATATTAGTCTATTCTATTATATATATATAATAATAATAAGTCAATAAAAATTATTGACTTTTCACTCAAAAATTATATTGAATAAAAATAAAACTTCCCTTTGCTTTTCAATATAAATCTTGAATTTTAAATAAAAAATTTCAGCGTACCGACTTTACTAGCCGATACGCTGTTTTTTACGCTTCCTGATTGTCCAATTCTTTGAGAAACTCGTTGTAAAGTTTGTCCAACAAATCCTCATCTTCTACAGGAACGAACACGTCGTTGCCGTCCGCATCGGATTGAATATGGAAAATGACCATCTCGGTTTCTTCTTCCTCGCCGTCGTTCTTATTTTCCTCTGCTCCTTCCGTTTGCTCCAACGGTTCAAGATACATATACCACTCTTCTTCATAATCAAGCGTCGCTATATGTCTGAATTCAACTTCCTTGCCTTCTTCGTCAGCAAGTACGATAATCTCCTCGTCTTCTTGCAATTCTGCATTCTCTGTTTTATTTTCTGCCATAGTAATAATACCTCCTTTATTACTTTATAATGATATCTTAAATATATAATATTGTCAACCCTGTGAGTTACAAATAACTGATTTTTGCATAATCGAATATTGTCGATATTAGATTTTTTGCAATATGTGTCGATTATTATATTATTTCCCTATTATGTTTTTACCGAAAATTATCTCATACAACGCTGTTGACATACTCACTCCGGCATTGAGAGATTCGATTTTGCCGCTCATAGGAAGAGAAATTATTTTGCTTACCTCTCTAAAATTTTTAGACAATCCTTTACTTTCATTACCTACAACAAGCGCGAATGGCAAGTCGATTTTTTCCATTGAGTATATATTTTCACCGTTCATATCTAAAGCATAAATGCTGTGTTTTTCAAGTAATTTAAGCGCGTCAACAAAAGATTTTTCCAGCACTTTGACGGCAAAAATTCCACCCATAGAGGCTCTTATGACTTTTGGCGAAAAATGATCAACGCAATCAATGGCAATTATATTCTCCACTCCGCAAGCCGCGCAAGTCCTAATAATAGTACCCATATTTCCCGGGTCACTTACTCCGTCAAGAATCGCAACATTGCCTTCAATATTCTCGTCAACTTGACTTATTTTAACAGTGGCGAGTATTCCGCTAGGCGTCACCGTATCGCTCATTGCCGCCATAACCTTTCCGTCGACGAGATAAATATCATTGTCTTTGTTACTATCTAATATATATTGAAATTGTTTGAACTTGTCTTTCTCCACAAAAAATGCTGTGACTTTAGTTTGAGCCGGAATGTCTTTCAAAAAATTTTCACCCTCGACTACAAACTCGCCGCAACTTCTGCGATAAGCCTTGTCTTTCAATCTTTTTACGTGTTGAACCTTGGGATTTTTTATAGAAGTTATGACTTCAAATTGAGTATCCATATCAATATGATACTATATTTCTTAATTTAATTCAACGAAATGAAAATAATTACTCTGAAAAATTAAAAAGGTATGACGATTTGCCATACCTTCAATAAATTTTGTTCTCTATTAGCGAACT
This sequence comes from Clostridia bacterium, assembly GCA_029060025.1. Taxonomy (GTDB): domain Bacteria; phylum Bacillota; class Clostridia; order Christensenellales; family UBA3700; genus RACS-045. The sequence continues at coordinate 2,000 of JAIDUV010000074.1, forward strand.
TTCTCGCACAAAGCGGTGAATGCGCTCGGATCGTTGACTGCGAGATCTGCCAAAACTTTGCGGTTGAGATCGATACCGTTCTTCTTAAGACCGCTCATAAACTTGCTGTAGTTAAGACCGTTGAGTCTTGCAGCAGCGTTGATTCTTGTAATCCACAAAGATCTAAAATCACGTTTTTTGAGTTTTCTACCCACGTAAGCGTAATTTTGCGATTTCATTACGGCTTGACGAGCCACTCTGTAAAGTTTGGACTTAGCGCCAAAGTAACCCTTAGCCTGCTTTAATATTTTTCTACGTTTTTTAACTGCGTTGACGCCTCTTTTGATTCTCATATTACTCTACCTCCACTAGACTAAATCATTTCCTTGATGGTCTTCTCTTGCGTTGAAGAAACGTAAGCGGTTTTTCTCAAACCACGCTTTCTCTTAGGAGACTTCTTACTCAAGATGTGTCTTCTGTTCATTTTTGCTCTTTTTACTTTGCCGGTGCCGGTCAAGTGGAAACGCTTTTTAGCGCCGCTATGTGATTTTTGCTTTGGCATTTATCTATCCTCCAAAAAAATATTTATTTCTTTGCAATAGGAGAAAGAGTCATAGCAATACTCTTACCTTCCAACAAAGGTTTTTTCTCCATTTGCGCAATGTCTTTTAATATCTCAAAAAAGTCGTCCATAACCTTCATTGCAAGTTCCGGTCTTGCCATCTGTCTGCCGCGCAGTCTTATGGAGACCCTAACTCTATCACCGTTTTCGATAAACTTCTTGGCTTGCTTTGCCTTGGTATTGAGATCTCCAACGTCTATAGTAGCGGAAAGCCAAACTTCTTTGAGTTCAACGACTTTTTGATTTTTCTTGTTTTCTTTTTCTTTTTTTACCGTCTCGTACTTAAACTTACCGTAATTCATTATTTTGCAAACAGGCGGTTTTGCAGTAGGCGAAATCAAGACTAGATCCAGATTTTTTTCCTCTGCGACAGCAAGCGCATCTCTGCCGGACATAATACCGAGTTGAGCGCCGTCCTCGTCGAGCACTCTGACTTCTCTTTCTCTTATTTGTCCATTGATAAGCATATCTTTAATGGTAGTATCCTCCTCGCCGTTGGCAAAAAAATATGAGCAACAAAGCATAATTTGTCACTCATAATAAATTCGATTTATTAACCGTGTGCGACCGTTTGCCGACAGGTGAGTACAATACTGCTTTGATTACATTGGTATAATATCAAAGTTTTTTCACTCTGTCAACAAAATTTCGCAGGTTTTTATGATTTTTTATAATTATTTAATAACCTCGTTGATAGATTTCATAGTATAATTTCCATCCTTGCTGTCAAGCACATCATAAGTGCTATAACCTCCGTCGGCAGATACCTCTACTACTCTTCCGCCTCTCGGATAGTTCTTATACAGTTTTCGCTTTGAAGCGCTGAACATAAAGTAATTCCATTCGCCAAAGCCGTAAGACGACATTCTGCCGTAACCCAGCACAATACTATAGTCCTCTGCGATATTATAAATTCCCGCGAAATTGCTCAAATGATCGTGTCCGGCATAGATACCGTCGACGTTCTTATTGGCAATCAAACTCTTTCTAAGCGCCTCGTTGGTCTCGGGATTTTTAGTAGGATAATAAGTCTTTCCGTCCTCGGGACTTTCTATCTCGCCCTTAAATACGCTGACGATCTGCGTATTTTCTCTGTTGTCATACATAGTTTGAAATTCCTCAGTCGGCTCGTGAGTATACATAGACATTCTTACTCCGTACTTTTCGCTCATAGCGTTATAGAAGTCTATCTGACCTTGAGTAAATCCCTTGTAAGGCGATGCAAGCGAAGTTGCGCAGTCCATAACGAAAACACCGTATTCAACGCTTTCGCCGTCGTTTGAATATACCGGCAAAAAGTAATTGCAATACGTATCTTCCTTCTCGTTGATATAGAGATCGCAATACTCGTTTTCTTCAAGTCCGCCTACAAAATAAGCCGACTTTTGGTATTCTTCCAACATTTCTCTCTTAGACAACACGCCCATTGCTCCGTCGTGATTGCCAAAACACAAAGTCCAAGGAATTTCTTTTGAATCAAAATACCCTGTAATTTGCCTGCAAATCTTCCTTGCTTTGCCAGACTGACCGCCCAAATATTCAGGGCTTATCTGATCTCCTGTGATGACTATCAAATCGGGTTTTGCATATTCAATAGTAGCGTCCATAACGGCAATACTCTCGTCGTCGATATAGTCGATAAACTGAATATCCGTCATTTGCAAAATTTTGAAATTGCCCTGTTCGTCAAATTTCAACGTCAAATCGACGCTGCCTTTTTCCTTGCCCGAACCTGCAAACTCCCTATACGACTGACAGCCTGTCACGGAAAAAACAAAAAGTGATACAAGCAATACTGTCAGTATAATCAAAGATAATTTTTTCTTCATAAAATACCGCCTTAATTTTTATAAATAATATAACAAATTAAAAATACGATTTCAATACGCTTTTCAAATTTTGTTTGAATTTTAAATAAAATTTTACAAAAACTATGCGCAAAAAACCTGCAAAACGCATCAATACGCCACAAAAATTAGTTAAATAAACTACAAATTTTGCATTATCAGACATAATAAACGCTCCGACGAAAGACAAAAAGGACTTTCAAAAGAAAGCCCTTTTTATCTTTAATAATAGATATTTTTTTAATCTAATCTCTTGGTTGCGACGTCGTCAAGTACCTTTTCAGCAAACTCCATAAGGCTCATTTCGCCCATAACAACTCCGCCTCTGCGTCTTACGGCAACGACGTTGTTTTCCACCTCTTTGTCGCCAATTATAAGCATATAAGGCACTTTTTCAAGTTGAGCAGACCTTATCTTATAGCCCACAGTCTCACTGCGCGAATCAACCTCGGATCTTATGCCCATACTCTTCAACTTCTCGCTTATCTTTTTACATTCCTCGACAGTTCTGTCCGTCAAACTGATTACTTTGACCTGCACCGGACTCACCCACACTGGGAATGCGCCCGCAAACTTCTCTATCATAAGCGCCATAGTTCTCTCATAGCAGCCTATTGACGAGCGGTGAATAATATACGGTCTCTTCTTTTCACCGTTTTCGTCGACGTATGACATATCGAAATTTTCGGCAAGGAACATATCAACTTGAATTGTGATAATTGTATCCTCTTTGCCGTATACGTTCTTGATTTGAATGTCGAGTTTAGGTCCGTAGAAAGCCGCCTCGCCCTTTGCCTCAACATAGTTGATTCCAATATTGTCGAGAATTTTACGCATCGTATCTTCTGCGACAGCCCACACTTCCGGCTCGTTGATATACTTCTCGGTATTTTCGGGATCCCACTTGCTGAATCTATAGGTTACGTCGTTTTCAAGTCCCATACATCTCATCATATATTTGACGAGGTCTACGACGCCTCTAAACTCTTCTTCCAACTGTCCGGGAGTGCAGACAATATGTCCTTCGGACAGCGTAAACTGTCTTACTCTTATCAAACCGTGCATTTCGCCCGACGCTTCGTTGCGGAATAGCGTAGAAGTCTCGCCGTATCTTATCGGCAAATCTCTATAGGACTTCAAACCGTTGTTGTATATAGTATATTGGAAAGGACAGGTCATAGGACGCAAAGCGAACACTTCGTCGTCTTTATCCTCGTCTCCGATGACGAACATACCGTCCTTATAGTGATCCCAGTGACCGGAAATCTTATAAAGATTTGACTTTGCCATATACGGCGTCTTGGTGAGGACGTAGCCTCTGCGTTCTTCTTCGTCCTCGACAAATCTCTGCATTATCTGGAAGAGTTTTGCGCCCTTTGGCATAAGAAGCGGCAACCCTTGACCGATATTTTCGTCCGTCATAAATATGCCCATCTCTCTGCCGAGTTTGTTATGGTCTCTCTTCTTAGCCTCTTCAATTGCGTCAAGGTACGCCTGCAAATCTGCTTTCTTGTCAAAAGCCGTACCGTATATTCTCGAGAGCATCTTGTTTTTCTCGTTGCCTCTCCAATACGCGCCAGTTAGGCTCGTCAACTTAAACGCCTTTACCATACCTGTAAACGGCAAGTGCGGACCTGCGCAAAGGTCTACGAAGTCTCCCTGCTTATAGAAAGAAATCTCCACGCCTTCGGGCAAATCGTTGATAAGTTCTACCTTATAGTCCTCTCCGTAACTTGCCATAAGTTTGACTGCTTCGTCTTTTGGCAACGTAAATCTCGTGATAGGATAATTGGCTTTGATAATACTCTTCATTTCCTGCTCTATCTTGACAAACTCTTCTGTCGAAATAGGGGTCTTGAAATCAAAGTCATAATAAAAACCTGTCGCAATAGCCGGACCGATTGCCAACTTGACTGTCGGGAACACGTTCTTGATTGCTTGCGCAAGAATATGCGCAGCCGTATGTCTATAGATAAGTTTTCCTTCGTCGTCCGCAAACGTGAGAATTTCGAGGTTACAATCTTCGTTGACGACGCTTCTCATCTCAACTACTTTGCCGTTGATTTTTCCGCCCACAGCGGCGCGCGCAAGCCCTTCGGAAATCTGCTTGGCGATTTCATAGACGCTCAAACCGCTCTCAAACTGTTTGACGCTTCCGTCTTTTAAAGTAATATTCATATCACACCTCTATCTTAATATATCTAATTTATACCACGTATATTTACTGCAAATAAAAAATCCTTAAGTCTGTTGACTTAAGGACGATTACTCGCGGTTCCACCTTAATTACGGCATAAAGCCGTCTCTTCTTTTTGCCAATTCGTATGGCTGACGTGTTTTTCCTCAAGCGGTATAACTTATATCCTCGTACGTCTCTCTCAGCGCCGGACGCTCTCTGTAACGATTTCCTATAAATCACGTGTCTTCAGGTACGCAAATACTTGCGTTACAATAATTTTGTAAATATATTATAATATCGCAATTTTGAGTTGTCAACACAATTTTGAGGCAATTTTTTTGAGCCAAACCCCCTAAAAACCGTCATTTCCACAACATATTGTATATTTTTTGTATTTTTCAAAACGCGACATACAACAAATTGTTTACAAAATTTTCACGTCGACCAGGTTTCTCAAAGCGTTGAGCAAATCTTTATCGGCGTTGCCTCGCTCGATGACGACTTCGCTTGCGCCGTACTTGACGATAGCGTTGATAATATTGTGCGACTTGTCTGGATAAATCTCTGGTACGTTGACAAGACCGCCTTGCGACACGTTGGTGATGAGTATCTCTTTGCTATCGGCAATAAACAAACTCGTCTTTTCCCTATCTCCGAGCATATAAAGCGCGAGCGAATAAATCTCTTTTTCTCCATACCCCTTTGCAAGCGTCGAAGATAGGATATTGCCAAGTTCTTGCCATTCCTCGACGATTTGGCGGAGACGAAAATTGACGATACCGTCTATACAATAATTTTTAAGATTGGATATTTGTTTGAGCACGTATTCGTGTTCTCTGTCGTTGTCGTAATAAAGCATCGACGAGATAAGAGCGCAAAGCGAAGAATCAATCTTTCGTCTGCCAATAGACGAAAGAATATATCTCAACTTGATATTATTGAGTATGACGTCGCAAATAATTTCCTTTACGGCGCTTTCGCATCTATCCTTGTCAAAATCTTTTGACGCCACGTCAAAACTTATCCAATCTTCATCTCCGCCTTCTGCAAAATACAAACCTTCTACGCGTTCTAAGCCTTTTTTCAATGCATTGTCTTTATTGAAATCTTTACTAATCAAAATATTACTTTGCCACATATTTTCCTCATTAGGTATTGTATTCAACAATTGTGGAATTATGCTCTTGCGACTTGCCAAAATAAGTATTTTTGACTGTTTATTATTTTTTTGGCAATTGACACTATGCTCTTTTAAATATATAATTATTATATATTAACTAAAAATAACAATAATTATATACGGAGATAATTATGAAGACAAAGATATTGAGAGAATATGCAAAACTAATAGCGCAAAAAGGCGTAAACATTCAAAAAGGTCAAGAAGTATGGATAACGGCGAGCCTAGACCAGCCCAAATTCGTAGAAATGCTAGTCAAGGAGTGCTACGCGCTGGGAGCGAAAAAAGTCGTCGTAGATTGGGTATACGACAAATTGACGGTGCTTGACTCCAAGTATATGACGCAAGAGGCAATGAATGAAATGCCCGAATGGCAGATACAAAAAATGAAATATCAAGCCGAGGTATTGCCTGCAAGAATTTATCTTGATTCTGACGATCCAGACGGAATGAAATATGCTCGCCAGGACAAACTTGCCAATGAGCGCATAGCAAAATACGCGATACGCAAGCCGTATATCGACGCTATGGACAACAAATATCAATGGTGTATTGCCGCCGTAGCAGGCAGAGATTGGGCAAAGAAGGTCTTCCCCAACGAGAGAGGCGCAAAGGCTGAAGAAAAGTTGTGGGAAGCCATTTTATACACCTCAAGAGCCCTCACCTCTCCAATTGAAAACTGGAATAAGCACAACAAGGATTTGCACGCCAAGTGCGATTATCTCAACTCTTTGGGGCTCAAATATCTTCAATACACCGCCGACAACGGCACGAATTTAAGAGTAGAATTACTCGAAAACGCCAACTTCCTCGCAGGCAGCGAAAAGAGCCTGCAAGGCATAGAATTTAATCCCAATATCCCAAGCGAAGAGGTATTCACAACTCCAAAGGCGGGCGCGGCGGAAGGGATAGTCTACTCCACAAAACCGCTGTCTTATCAAGGCGCTTTGATAGAGAATTTCTACGTCAGATTTGAAGGCGGAAAAGTCAGCGAAGTACACGCCGAAAAAAACGAAGAATTGCTCCGTCAAATGGTATCAATGGACGACGGCGCAAAAATGCTTGGAGAATGCGCCTTAGTGCCTTACGACTCCCCTATCAACAACAGCGGAATACTCTTTTACAACACCTTGTTTGACGAAAACGCAAGTTGTCACCTTGCGCTCGGCAGAGGTTTTTCCAACTGCATAAAAGACTTTGACAAATACACCCAAGAAGATTTTGACAAAATGGGCGTCAACACGAGTATGATACACGTAGATTTTATGATCGGCAATGATACTCTTGACATAGTCGGCGAAACCAAAGACGGCAGAAAAATTCAAATCTTCAAGAACGGCAATTGGGCGTTTTAGCCACTGCGTCGCAATAAAGGTTGAGATTTCTCCACTCCACTTCGTTTCCAATGACAATTTTATTGTCACCTCGAGCGTAGTCGAGAGGTCTAATCATTTTATACTGTAGAGATTTCTCCACTCCACTGCGTTTCGGTCGAAATGACATAAAATATATTGTCATTGACATAATATTTATATCAATTTATTTCAAAAGCGTTTGTGGGGGTTTGGGGGGAATCGCAACCCCCCAACTCTTTTGTTTCTTTTCTTGGCAAGAAAAGAAAGTATACGGTCATTTCGACCAGAGCGTAAGCGGCGTGGAGAAATCTCTACAGTATGAATACAATCGGATTAGATTTCTCGACTACGCTCGAAATGACATCAATAAATATTATCCTTAACTAAACAGGTGTGTACTAATTCGTACACACCTGTTTAGTTCAACTTCAACGAAGTTTGGAAAATTTACCACATTGGAGAATATTACTTAATCTAACTGCTCTTTAATGTCTCGCGCGACCGCAGAGAGTTTAGTTATTTTTGTCCGTGCACTAGCAACCGAGTGGTGAGCGTACTTGCCGTACGTGACCCCGAGGGCATCTAGTCGTTAGGGCGAAAAGAACTGCGCTATATGCGGTCGGTCACTCCCTTAAAGTCTTTTCAACAATCGTTGTTCCTTCAACAAATCTTGATACCTCTCAATCTGATCTTCTCTAAGGTCGACCATATTCTTTGCCGCTTTGCAAGCCTGCGCGTCACCGATAATGACCTCTGTCTCCTTGACTTTGATCTTGGTGCCGTCACTTGTGGCGTCTCTCTTGATATCCTTGAGATACTCGTCTTCCATCTTGAAGAGCGCAACGGTAGTGTCTTTCTTTATCGTAAGTTTCAAGAGCGGATTAGCGCTTGAAGGACCGATTACGATAGCGTAAGTAGACTTCTTTTCTTTGCTCTTTTCTTTTGCCAAAGCGTACGCTCTCAAGTCGTCAAAGAACTTCTTCTGTTGTTTAGAAAGCAAAGCGTAAGCCTCGTCGAGTGTAAGTCTTGGCGCCTTTTCTACTTTAGGCTTCGCGGGCGCGGTAACTTTGACTTGTTTCTCCACTACCTTCTCTACGACCTTTTCTACAGGCACTTCTACTCTGACTTCCTTTTCGACAATCTTCTCTACAGGTATCTCTACCCTTACTTCTTTCTCAACGATTTTCTCTACAGGTACTTCGACAATCTTCTCGACAGGCACTTCCTTCTCGACGATTTTTTCCACTTCGACAGGAACTTCTACCTTGACTTCTTTCTCGACAATCTTCTCTACCTCTACAGGCACCTCGACTTTGACTTCTTTTTCCACGACTTTTTCGACCTCGACAGGTACCTCGACTATCTTCTCGACTTCGACGGGCACTTCGACGACCTTCTCCACAATCTTTTCGACAGGTACTTCTTTCTCGATTACCTTCTCGACGACTTGCGGCTCACCCTTAGGGCTCACAGAGAGTTCCAGCATCTTTTCTATAAGAGCGGTTATACGCTCGTCGTTTCTTTCGCTGCGCTCCATAAGTCTTTGGATAGCCTCGTCGTTTACAGTGCTTGCGACGACTTCTTTCTCGACGATTCTCTCGGCAGGTTGCTCTGACATCTTCTTTATCAAGTCTCGCATCTTGTCTTCGTTCTTTTGAGACTTTTCCATCAACTTTTCGTTCTGGTCAATGAGTTTTTGCACAAGTTCGTCATTTGTAGACGCCTGTTGCGGCAAAAGTTGTTGCATACCCGGCAACAATGCAGTGACCGTATCGGATATAATACCTCTGATGTCGTCCGCACCTATGCCAAAGCCGCCGCCCATATATCCGCCTTGCGGCATACCTTGAGCCATACCGCCGCTTCCGCCGGAATTACCGCCCATCATACCCATAAACATCATACGCATATTCTCGTCGCGTTGACGCGCTTCTTCTTTTTCTTCCTGTTTCTTCTTTTCTTCGTGTTCTGCAAGACAGTCTTCGTAATTCTCTTCTGCCTTGTTGCATCTGCTCTTGGCTATAAGCATCATTACCAAAGACACAACTGCCAAGCCTATGAGTACGCACGCTATTGCAGTCCATATCGACATTGCCACGCCTAGGAACGCGCCGCCCGCATACATTGACGTGTCCAACTTGTCGGCTTTTTTCTTAAACTTCTTGCGCTTGCTGTCATAACTTGCAGTCTTCGACAGGAAGATTATTGTAAGTATTATGCTTATTACACTGGCTATCAACTGCCACAGCGGTATATCCTTGAGTTTCTCCAGTATATCGCCAAAAGAGCCGCCGGGATTGTTTCCGCTGCCAATGTCTCCGCTACCTGGGTTGTTGTCGTCGGGATTGCTAGGGTCTTGCGTAGGCAAATCTGGATCCGTCTGCGGATATGACGGATTGCTCGGCGAATTAGGATCATACAACTGGTCGTTGGCGGCTACGCTAAACTCCTTCCAGTCCGTCTCCGTCTTATCTCCGACGAATACAAAATGATTGAGTTGATTATCCTTTATCTTGGCTCTTATCTTATACGTCTCGCCTGCCTTCAAATCATTGTATGACACGACGTTTTCGTCCTTGTCGACTATCTCGTATTCTACGCCGTTGATTTGTCCGTACGTCAACTTGAGCGTAGGCGGCTTGATATTGTCATTCCAATCTATCGCGATTTTTGCCCTTACTATCTCGTAGTCAAACTCGTACGTTCCGTCTATCTGGTACTTGTCGATATAACTCGACTTAAGACTTACTTCCACCGTATACTTACCCACTTCAGTAGGCGCAGTCGTCAGTCTCGTATATCCGTCGTAGTACGTCAAGTCAAACGCTGTGTTTGGCAATGCGCTGTCCGTAACCTTGACCGTCGCGTGTCTTGGATTGGTGTTGTACTCCATAGTATCTTTTTCCAAGGTTATGCTGACTTTCGTCAAGTCCTTACCCACTCTGAATACCTTAGATTGCGCCGATGGGTCGTCCAAAGTATAGTTGTTGGTGTCTTGCAATATAGGCTTGGCGACATAATACTTGGCGTCGCTCTCCGACCATACTATGTCGTTGATACCAATAGGAGTGTTGTTGATAATATTACCCATTGAGTCGCATTCGTAATACTCGTACTCTACTATTCCGCCGTCGGCGTTGGGGTCTCTCAACACAGGTACGTCAAAAGCCTTGCCGTTGGCGTCTTGACGCGAATCGTTTTTCCAACTCGACGCCTGTATAGTTGCGGGGACTATAGTCCAAGTCTTGCTCCACTCAAAGTCGGAGTTGGGGTCTGTATACGAATTAGGATCGAACTCGTCAGGTCTAATATAGTTGCCTACGTACGCAGGGTCTAATGCAAACGATACCGACGCGCTTGCGCTAGTGCCTACCGTAGTGCCGGTGTTGTTGCCGTAAGTCGGCACAAGTCCTGCAGGCAAAGTCTTGGGATCAAGTTCTGCCTTGCTGCCATTGATCTTGTCATACGGCAACTGTCCGTTGTAGAGCCACTTGATACCCGACAAATCGAACTTGACCGGGTCTATCGTCCAAGTGATAGTATATACCGTAGCGTTACCGTCACTGTCTTTTAAAGTCACAGACGTGGTATACGTGTCGGCATTCTTACCAATTGCTGTGTTGCCCAAATTGCCCGGAACAACCGTATATCCTCCATCTTGCGTCAAGCCCGGCGCAAGTATACGAAATTCATATTGATTCCTGTCATTGTAGGTCAAAGTCTTGCCGTAATTGATAGGCGTAGCGTCTCCAAACGTCGCATTGACGACGTCTATTCTCGCGCCGTTGCGCATCAATAGCCACATTGGATTGACCGTCTGCACAGGCGCAACGACGTCAATTTTTACGCTGGCGGGCGTGATATCAAATTCATAATCAGAATTGTCTGATTTGAAGATTAGATCCCACTGCCCTTGGCTCAACGAATCGGTGTGCAACTCTATGTTTACGCTCATAGTCTGTGCCGTCACAGGATAACCTGTCGAGACGGTCGTCGTACTGCCCGGATCATTGTAATTTAAAGAATACTTATATGGGTCGTCTTCTGCGCTGAAGAGCATATTGACCACGTCGGAGCCAATCGGCAAGCCTGCTATCAACGCTGACAACGTCACTTTGCTGTTTGCAGTGACCTTTATAGTGCCGGAGTTGTTGTCGGTGTCCACGTGCACGCTTAGTTTATAAGGCGTGATTTCAAATTTAATTTCTTTGTCCGCCACGTCGTTGCGAATACCGCTGTTCCAGAATACAGAGCCTTGTTTGTTTTTGAGCGCAACCTTTATGGTATACTTGCCGGCTTTCTTTGCGGTGATGGTACGCAAGTTGTCAAAAGTCACGCCTGTGGGCAACGACGACGTCACAATCTCCATTGTGTTGGGATCAAAGTCGTTGAGAGTAAATCTCACGTCGGCGCCGGTATAAGGCATACTTGCCGTAGCCACCGTAGGCACCGTGAGATTTTTTCCTGTCACGCTGAAGTTGACTTTGTTGGACATAGAATTGTTGGGGTCGGGTTTGTAATTGGGATTTACAGATATTACGGTGGCAATATAATTGCCCTGCACCGTAGGCAAAACCTTGTCCGCGCTATAATGCGGCGTGTCCAAAGGATTGTTGTCATAATGGAAATCCAAAATCGAACCTTGCGGCGAATTGCCGTCCGCCGCCGCAAGGTCTGCGGCATTGTGCGTGACAGTCGGCGGATCTGACCCGCCCTCGCCTGTGGTGGTAAATCTAATTGGTTTTGCGGTAATTTCAAAGTTTATCTTACGCGTCGTAGAGGCATTGGAAGCATAGTTCTTCCACTTCGTCTTGCCTGTGGGGTCGTTGATAGTAAACTCTACGCTGTACTTGTCTGCATCTGTCGTAGCATACACTTGGGTATTTGTCTTATCAAGCGTTTTTACCGAAATTGTTCCGGCGGCTACCGCCGCTTTAAAGGATTCGGTATACCAAGTCGGCGGCGTTGTGCCCGACGCGAAGTTTTGCGGAGTTCCGTTATATTCTATGCTGACGTCACTCGGATCGTCGAGCAGCGTTGCCGCGCTCAGCGCGGCAGAGGATAGATTTAAGTGAAGCGCAGGCCGAACCGCTAACGAGCCGCC
>JAIDUV010000075.1 GCA_029060025.1 Clostridia bacterium
GATAACCGCGCGTTTATCGTAGTTTCATTATAACACAATTTTTGATTTTGTTTCTGACATATTTTGTCGAATTATGACTACTTTTGCTATCTTTTGTCATTTAATAATTTAATTTTTGGAAAAATGAAGAGATTTGTCAATTAAACGCTTATTTCAACTATTATTTAGATAATGTCATTTCGACCGAAGCGGAGAAATCTCATATGATTTGTAATAATCAGTTAGAGACCTCTCGACTGCGCTCGAGGTGACAATAAATCTAAATTTTTATAATCGTCCATAGTAATCCCTCTCAACAAGTTCGTCAAGAGAAATGTCGTATAAATCAGCCAAGGCAATCAAATAGTTTAAAGACGGCTCACTCTCTCCTCTTTCCCATTTGCTTATTGCAGACTGTCTGATATGCAGAATATCCGCAAGTTGACTTTGCGAATAATTATTGAGCATTCTTTGATACTTTAAAGCCTTACCTAAACCTTCCATAATCACTCCTTATTCTATAAATAGTTTTTGCATAATATGAATATATTATATACTTAATGCTTTCATATTTCAAGCAAAATGTGAAAGTATTATACATAATTTTACTATAGGAGAAGTGAATTTATGGATATTTTGTCAAGTTTTAGTGAAACACTCGCAGACTTAATTTCGATGCAAAATATTAACACCGTAAAACTTGAAGTGCAAACGCATATTGATTGCACTTCATATTCAAAATATCTAAATAAAAAAGTTATACCAACTTTGCCCAATGCAATTACTATTGCAGACTTATTCGGTTGTTCCTTAGACTATCTATTTGGTCTTACAAATGAATATCAAAAGAAAAATTATCTTCCTTGTCCGCCCTTTTCTCAGTCATTTCAAGAAATCCTAAAATCACATAAATGCACAAGGTACAGAATAAGCAAAGATTTAGGTATTCACAACAATACTGTTACAGATTGGTTTTACGGAAGGCGTATTCCAACGATTGATAATCTTATAATTACTGCAAACTATTTTGGTTGTTCGCTTGACGAACTTGTCGGAAGAAAACCCATAGAATAATTGAGAGTCCAATTCAACTTCACTATGTTCATTGGACGACGATACAAGAATAGAGATTTCTTCACTTCACTTTATTTCAGTCGAAATGACAGAGGTGCGGGTGTCAGTGAGATATTACATATTATTATCGAAAAATCTACAAAACACTTTTGTTTTGCAAAAAGCGAGTGACGCAAGATTTTCGCGAGCAAGAATGTTTGGCAGACGATGAAAACGAACGCAGGCGTACTTAATGTATGTCAAGCGAGTTTGAAGAAGTATGGAAAGCATTATTGCCGCGAAAAATTGCGGCACCTCGCTTTTTGCAAAACATCAAATACATATACCGTGCAGTATGCTTCCCAGCAATAAATGTCTGCATACTATCTCTTGCATACTCACGCTCTTATCGTAATCAGCAATTCCGTCAAGCGCAATACTCATAAAGTTGTGCAACTCAATCAATCTATACATTGACTGCTTGATAGGCATTCTTTGCGCAGGCAAAAAAATCTCTTGCGTGACATTGCCTTTGAGAGCAATTGATATGTTATTTTTTTGAATTGATTTGGTGATAAAATCAATGACTTTTTTGTTGCGAGACACAAAGAGTTTGTCAAGTCCGCCCAAAATGGCAATCATTTCTTTTGCGCATTTGCAAAATTCAAAACAACTGTCCGTCATATACACCGGCAGCGGATAAGCGCAAAGTCTGCTTTGGTTTTTGCTACCGCTTACGCCAAGCGACGCGTACTCCCTTTGCATATCGGCAATTTGATTATCGTCGGCAATCAAAAAATCTTTATCCTCTGCCCAATTATCCTGCAACCCCTCTTGTCTATCTTCTGCCATACTGTCCTCCGCATAAATCATACTGCAATATTATATTATCTAAATATTAAAATATTCCAACATCTTTATAGACGGCTTTGCTTGACGCAATAAATTTAAGCAAAATGAGCGTCGTTAGTTGCAATTTTGCAATACTTTGATTATAATAAATAATATGGAAAATAATATATTGTCGCCCACGTCGCTTTGGGCTGATTACGACACTGACGCCGTTAAACTGAAAGCAAATTTTTTGAAGTACGAGACAGACGAAAAAAACGTCGTAAACTTTGAGGCTTATTTGAGTTGCGACACTGATACGGAAAAAGAAACACCGCTCGTATACTGCAACGGCAAAATTCCAAAAGATAATTACAAAAACGCTACGATATTATATATCAATGGCTATACCACGTTCCAACAACAAGAATTGTCCGACAGTTTTATACCAAAAGGCTACGGAGTGATAAGTTTTGACTATCTCGGTATTTCCGACAAGCCAAAGTATACTATATATCCCAAGTCTTTGGACTTTGCCAACTTCGCCCATAGCAAACATCATCTTGACTCTTACGTAGAGTCTCCTAAAGATTCTTGCGTGTACGTATGGAGCAAGATGTGCCGCAACGTGATCACTTTCATTAAAAAACTTCTCGGTGACGACAATAAGATATATCTGCGCTCTTCTATGGAAGGCGGCAATATACTTTGGCAAGTCGCAGGTATGGACAAGAGAGTGGACGGAATTATTACCACCAACAACGCAGGCTGGACAGAATTCAAAGGACTTTTTAGATTTTCGGGAAGCGCCGACGAATTTGATTTCAGAGAAGACAAACTGCAATGGATAAGCGCCTGCACTCCGCAAGCGTATGCAAAATTTGTCACCTGTCCGGTGCTGTATCTGTCAGGCACCAACACCAACCTCACAAGCGTGGACAGAGTGGAAAAAACTCTCGACTTGACGATGAACAACGGCAATAACAGAGTTTGTCTGTGCGCCAACCTTACCAATACCATCAACAACAACGCGCGAAATACGATGGCGTCTTGGCTCGACAACGTATATCACGGAAAAAATATGCCAAAGTCACCCACTCTCTCTTTTGAAGTAAGCGACGGCAAAGCATTGGCAAAGATGGGATATGACGACAGTTGCGAGATAGATACGCTGACGGTATTCTATTCTTACAACGAGATGAACAGCGAATTTAGACATTGGAACCGCGTGCTCATATCTTCTGGCAATCCTGTCACGGAAATACCGGTGCGCATAGGTGATACAAAAATATTCGCATATTCCGCAGTACGCTATAAGGACGGTCAATACTTCACTTCTCTGCCTCAAATGCTCAACTTGGAGAAGGTGAAAGTCAATATGACTTCGCCGAAGCGTACGCGTATAATCTACGAACGCAAACAAGGTCTCAACGTGTGGGCTGTGGATAATATCACAGGCGCGTCGGATATGCCGGAACTTAAGATAGGCGCCTACGACATATTTGGCGTAACTGCGGGCAAAGGCAATCTGTCGACTTATTATATCAGTGATAAAAATTTTGAGCGCAAGGAAACGAGTATTCTGCAATTCGACTGCTATAGCGAAAACGACAGAACGCTCGTCGTTGAACTTAGCGTAGAGACTGACGATTTCTCGTACGAATCATATAGAGTAAGCGTAAAAGTTGCAGGCGGCGAATGGCAAAAAATAGCGCTGTCGCACTCAGATTTCAAGACGAAAGACAGAGTCGCGCTCAAAGACTGGAACCGCGTAAAAAAACTTGCCTATATTGATATCGACAATACCTTAATCAACAATATAATTTGGATATAATGCTATGATTAAATTGAGCGAAATCAATCAATCTGACAAAGTGATTACCAAAAAAAATCATCCGTGCGGTAACAACGTCTGGACGGTCTTGCAAAAAGGCGTCGATTTCAAAATTCAATGCGATAAATGTAAGCACACCGTCATAATTTCCGCCGAAAATCTAAAAAAATCCGTTAAGAGCATCTTGGAGCAAAAATAATGGAGCAAAACTCTCAACCGCAGGTAGAAAAATACTCATATATCGACAAGCCGAAAAAACAGTCGGGCGCAAAATGGCTCAACGTCATTTTGATATTGATTATATGCGTATTGGTCGTTACGTTGATTATCTTCACCACTACACTGACGACAATCACGGTAGACGGCAAGAGTATGTTCCCCACGCTTGTGGACGGAGACAGGCTGATGCTTCTCAAGCACAGTTATTCTCTCGACCGCGGAGATATGATAGTATTTAAAAGAGAAAATCGCAACAACGTCAAACGCATATTAGGTCTTGAAGGTGACGTAATAAAGTTTGATTTTGAGAATATGACTTGGATAGTCAACGGCGAGCCCTACGCCGAAGAATATGTGGAAGGCGGATATAGCGAAAACTATTTCTCTATGTCACCAATCGGAATGGAAATCTTCACCGAAGAAGGGCTGACTGTTCCGCAAGGACACGTATTTGTGTTGGGAGACAATCGCAATATTCAAGGCGGAGGCGTATCTATGGATTCGCATATCTACGGCGCTTTGGATATGTCAAATATAATAGGAAAAGTAATAAAAATTTTTTGAGGAGAAAAAATGAAAGCAATAGTTTCGGTAATAGGCAAAGATAAAAAAGGCATTATCGCAAAGGTCTCAACGGCTCTCTATGAGATGAATATCAATATCGAAGATATATCTCAAACGATTATGCAGGATTACTTCACAATGATTATGGCGGTGGATACAAGCGAATGCCCCCTTAAATTCGACGGCATCGTGGACAAACTCAACGCACTTGCCAAAGACACGCATTTGGAGATACATATCCAACTTCAAAGTATCTTTGACAGTATGCACAAAATCGACACCGATAAGAAGGGACTTTGATTATGTACTCAAGCAACGAAATTATAGAAACAATAAATATGATTTCCCAACAACACCTCGACGTGCGTACTATCACGTTGGGAATATCTCTTTTTGATTGCATTACTGACAGCAAACAACGCACTTGCGATAAGATATACGACAAGATTATGTCAAAGGCGAGCAACCTCGTCAAGACAGGCAACGATATCTCAAGCGAACTCGGCATACCAATCGTCAACAAACGCATATCCGTCACGCCTGTTTCGCTCATCTCTGCCGCAAGCAAAGGACATCTTGAAATAATACGCACACTCGACAAAATTGCCGACGAAACGGGAATTGATTTTTTGGGAGGCTACTCCGCTCTCGTCCACAAGGCAATGACGCCTTATGAGAGAGAGTTTTTGCTCTCCATACCCGAGGCTCTTTCGACGACGAATAAAATCTGTTCGTCCATCAACGTGGCAACCTCAAAGGCAGGTATAAATATGGACGCAGTCGCACTTATGGGCAAAATCGTAAAAGACTGCGCATACCTCACTAAGGATAAAGACAGCATTGCGTGCGCAAAACTCGTCGTGTTTGCCAATGCCGTCGAGGACAACCCATTTATGGCAGGCGCTTTCCTCGGCTCGGGCGAAGACGATACCGTCGTCAACGTGGGCGTATCGGGTCCCGGCGTGGTTAAGACTGCGCTTGAAAAATGCGACGGAGACTTGACGGAAGTCGCAGAGTGCATCAAGCAAACGGCATTTAAAATAACAAGAGTAGGACAACTCGTCGCAAAAGAAGCAAGCAAGCGCCTTGACGCAAGTTGCGGCATAGTAGACCTATCCCTTGCGCCTACTCCGGTAATCGGAGATTCAGTGGCGCATATACTCGAAGAAATCGGACTTGAAAGCGTGGGAGCGCACGGCACGACAGCGTGTCTTGCAATGCTCAACGACGCTGTCAAGAAAGGCGGCATTATGGCTTGCTCCAACGTGGGCGGGCTGTCGGGCGCATTTATACCGGTATCGGAAGACGCAGGTATGATAAAAGCCGCAAAAATTGGCGCGTTGAGTTTTGACAAACTCGAGGCAATGACTGCAGTATGCTCGGTCGGTCTGGATATGATAGCCATACCCGGAGACACCACTGCCGACGTAATATCGGGAATTATCGCAGACGAGATAGCAATCGGCGTAGTCAATACCAAGACCACCGCAGTGAGAGTAATACCGGTATACGGCAAAAAGGCAGGAGATACTGCAGAGTTCGGCGGACTACTCGGCACAGCGCCAATAATGAATATAAGCAAGTATTCCCCATCAAAATTTATCTCAAGAGGCGGCCGCATCCCTGCTCCGTTGCATAGCAATAAGAACTGATATGAACATAGAAGGCAAAAATCCAGTCAAGGAAGCGCTTGACTCAAACGTAGCAATTTCAAAAATCTGCATATCCAAGACTGCTCACGACTTGCAGTCTTTAGTAGATATTGCGCGCAAAAAAAATATTCGAGTAGACTTTGTAGACAAGGCGTATCTTGACAGAATAAGCGAGAGCAAACGCCATCAAGGCGTGATTGCCATCAGCAAAGACTTCCAGTACTGCTCCGTCGACGATATATTAAAATACGCTCGCTCAAAGGGTGAAAAACTATTCTTGATTATACTAGACGGTATCGAAGATCCCCACAACCTTGGAAGCATTATTCGAGTTGCCGAATGTGCAGGCGCGCACGGTATCGTCATTCCCTCAAGACGAAGCGTCGGCGTCAACGCAACGGTGTTGCGTACCTCGGCAGGCGCGGCAAACCATACGCTTATCGCAAGCGTCGTCAATATCAACGACACGATACGCAATCTCAAAGAAGATTTTGTCAACGTGTATTGCGCCGATATGAATGGCAAAAGCATATACGACAGCCATCTAGAAGAAGATATGGCAATTGTAATCGGCAGCGAAGGCTTTGGCGTCAAACAACTGACGGCAAAACTCTGCACCGACGTTTTGTCAATTCCGCAGTTTGGCAAAGTCAACTCTCTCAACGCTTCAGTTGCGTGCGGAATAATATGCTATGAGGCAGTAAGACAGAGATTGAAATAACCTTTTGATAAGCAAAACAAAATCGACTTGAAAAGGTCGATTTTTTATTACAATTCAAATAGTAAATTTAATGCGTCAAAGCAATATAAAAGTCTTGACTTTTGTTGTTGGAAATACTAGACTGTACTAGTTGACTTTCAAAAAGTTTAACAAAATTTTTGGCAAAAGGATAAACGAGATGATAAAGAAAGTCTTCGGACAGTGGAATATTGCAGAGTCTATTTTTTATGTGGCGGGGCTTGCGCTTATCATAACGATGTCAATTTGCTTTAAGGCGTCTTGGGTTTCTGCCGTTGCCGGAATTTTTGGACTCTCCTGCGTGCTTTTTGCCGCCAAAGGTAAAATAATTTGCATATTCCTCACTTGGGGAATGATTGTATTTTACAGCATACTGTCTTTTCAAAACAAATACTACGGCGAAGTATTCATAAACTTGTGTATGATGTTTCCAATGACGGTAATTCAACTCGTCGCGTGGATAAAAAATCTAGGCAAGGACTATGTCGTCAAAGTCAATTCCATTACCAAAAAAGAGATAATTATCGTGAGTGCAGTTGCATTGATTGCCTTCGTAGTCTTCTATTTTATATTGAAAGCGCTTAACACTTCTCAACTTATATTCAGCACTATTTCTATAGTAACGAGCGTACTAGCCACCTACTTCCAATCAAGAAGAAGCAAGTACGGATTTCTGTCATTCTTATTCAACGATTCTGTGCTATGCGTACTTTGGACAATGGCAACGCTGCAAGATATAAAAAATATCTCAATGCTCATTGCCGTTGCGCTCTACGTGATATGCGATATTTACGGTTTTATCAGTTGGGGAATAATGCAAAAACGCCAGCAAAAAGAAAATAATACTGCTCAAGTCAGTAAGTCAAATCTTGAAGTTTGATTATCTTTTATTAAATTGCGCCTTGATTTTGCGACGTATCTTCTGAAGGTTGTTGTCGACGTATTTTGTATTTTTGCCAATCTCTGCGGCAATATCTGCATACGATTTTCCATCGTAATACATATTGAGAATTTTCCTCTCGTCATTTGTCAAAGACGTGACTATTATCAATTTGAGAGTCTCTACCTCTTCGGTATTTATCGCAATCTCTTCTGGAGTCAACGAAAAACTGTCTGCTTCTTCAAGCGAACTTATGGGAATACTGTCGCTCAAAGCCTTGTTTTTGAGTCTCTTGCCATTGCGTATGCAATCAAGTATTCTGTTTTTAATACACTCGTGCGCGTAAGTAATAAACGTAGCGTCACCGTCGAGATTAAAAGTCACGATAGCGTTGAAAAGTCCTATCATTCCTTCTTGCGTGATGTCGTCTCTATCGGCGCCTTTGAGATAAAAAGTACGCGCAATTGAATTTACAAGACCTTTGTATTTTTCCAAAAGTTCTTCAATTGCGCTCTCTTTACCTTCGCGGTATTGTTTTATCAAATTTATATCTTCTTGCATTTGCCTTCATTTTTTAGATACTTTTTCTAACAATGCTTGCTGTTTCTCACGCATCTCAAGAGGCTTACCGCACGTCATCTTGCCTTCAGTGCAAGCGCCGCCCACGCAAGACGGACCGCACTTTCCAAAGATTGCGGGCGCAACTTCAAGCACGAGTTCAAGCATTTGCCAAGCCACCTCTCTAATTTCCCATTGAGCGCGATTACAGCACCTCAAGTTGAAGAAATTCATAAGTGATCTTGCATTCATAGTGACTATCATTTTTGTTTCCGCAGCATTGGGAAGTACGAATCTTGCGTCCTCGTTGGACTTTTCGCACGCTCCGCCAAGAGCCGTCTGCCACTCGGTATACCACTCGTGCATAGTCGCCATTTGCTTTTCAAACTTCTCGATTGCCTCGCTTCCCATTGCCTCGATTGCTTCGGGAATAACGTAATTGAAGGTATCTCCACTCTTGTTTGCCGCGACGTATCTCTGCGACTTTACGCTGAAAGACGCAATCCTATGTCTGGTGATTTGCGCAAGCAAACTGCGCGATACGCCTTCTATTCCAAACGTAAAACTAGCGTGCTCAAACGGAGACGCGTGTCCAAACGACCTCAGACGCTCAATAAACTTTGTGATATCGCTCTTATCCAAGCCCTCTTGCAAATTCTCTATCGTGGCGTCGCTGTAACAAAGTTTTGCCGCCAATGCAATAGTTCTCTCGGGATTGGGTGTGTATTCAAGCAATTTTACGCTTGGCTTTACCTGTGGCATAGTTCTTTCCTCCAATAATTATCTTAATCGTATATCCTAAATATTTTACTTAACTCTTTTAAGTTTGTCAATGTTTATTTTGCCTTGCATTAAAAAACTTGCGACACGCGCAAGTCAATTTCTATTTGATACCGTCAACAAATATTCAAGTCTATCGCGCTGTCCTGTCAAATAGAGAAAGCCTATCAAGGCTTCAAACCCGGTGGCAAGTCTGTAATCGCAGACAGTTGCGTTTTTTGCCATAGAGTGCGAATGAGCGTTTCGCGCTCTGTGAAAGATATCATTCTCTTCTTCAGTCAGCGTATCCATAATGGCTTGCATACTCTTTGCCTGCGCCTCTGCTTTGACCTGCGCAGTGACTGCTTTGTGTAATTTATCGGCTTTGCCGGTCGTCCTGCCAAGTTCCAATAATCTCACATAGAGCGTATGCACGCCGTCTCCGACGTAGGCAAGCACGAGAGGGTTGAGTTCTCGCGCTTGTTTTATAGTCATTGGATTATCATTGATGGGCAAACTCATTTCTTCTTTGCCGTCTTTTGCTCTACGAAATAATCAAAGAGCAATTCGTCACTGTATACTTCCTTGCCTGTAGCCTTCAATGTGCATTGCTGAATGTATTCATAGCAACTCTTTTCCATAATTCTGATTATCTCAAAGGCCTCGTCCATATCCTTGCCTGCGCAGAATACGCCGTGGTTTGCCATAAAGCAAGCATTGCGTCCCTGCATTGCCTCGACGGTGCCGTTCTTCAATTTTTTTGTACCCGGCAAGCCGTAAGCGCCGACTTTGCAAGTACCGCCCACGAGTTTTTGCATTTCTTCGCTCATTACAGGCAATTCAATTCTTGCAGACGCAAGTACAGAGCAGAATATCGGATGCGAGTGTATCGTAGCGTTGATTTCTTCTCTGGCTTGCAATATTGCCGCGTGAATCTTTCTTTCGCTTGTAGGTTTCTTACCGTGCGCCCATACAGACGGATCACTGATTTGCACGACTGGCATATCCTCAGGCGTAAGCGCGATATAGTCCAAGCCTGTCGGCGTCACCAACATATAATCTTTGTCAAGTCTTACAGCAGTGTTGCCCCAAGTGCCTTGCACGAGATTTTCAGCCAAGAGCCCAACGCCGCTGTCCTTTATTACCTGTCTCAACTCGACTTCTTTTGCGCTATCCCAAGTCTTGTTGATTACGACTGCGTTTTTATCTTCGCTCGGCTTTGCTTCAGTTGCGCTCTCAGAATTTGCGCCCCCTTGCTTTGCAGTAAGGTTTTCTTGATTTTTCTTACTATATTTTGTCTTGTAAATAAATCTCATCAATCTTGCCTCAAAGCCGTTGATGATTTTATTCTCGCCGATTACGCTTGACGCCACAAAGCAGTGGCTCGCTTTATCAAGTACCAAGACGCAAGTATACGCTTCGTCCATAGTACGTCCCGAAGTAATACACCCCTTGTCCTTGACGAGACAGGAATTTCTGCCCTTCAAGGTCTTGATAATACTTACAATATCGTCTTTTGAAGTCTTGCAGGTAGGTCCGACTATCTGCGCCATATCGTCAAGCACCGCAGGAATTGTCACGCCGGCTTTTGCAACTGGCATAACCCACTTTGGATAGCATTGACATATAGCGTTTATATCGGCTCTTTCTTTATAAATTTCCGAGTGATATTTGTATTCCTTCTCCGCCGTAAAGATATTCATTTTAATTACGTCCTCTTCGGTGAGGTCGGCAAGTTTTACTCCTGCTTTAGTGATGTACATCTCGTTGAGTTCAAAGCGCATACTTATCATATCGTCTGCGCCCACTACGCCCTCTGAGACGAGTCTCTTTGCGTAATCTAAAATTGTTTGGATATTGTTGTTCATTATTCTTCGTCTCCTTCAAATCTTTTTGAATTGGCTTGTCTGTACGTCTTTTCCAGACTGTAATATATTTGCTTATAACTCTTGAAAAGTTCGTCGTAAATATATTTGTTTTGCGGATTAGGTCTATAAGTTTTGCTCTCTACGACGAAGTTCTTTGCCTCGGCAAAACTTCCAAGTTCGCCCAAACCGATAAGCGCAATTATTGCCGCGCCCAGCGCGCCTGCGTTTCTCGGATTTTGTACTATTGCAAATTCGCTGCCTGTGATATCTGCAATGATTTGCATCCAAGCGTCGTCCAAAGCGCCTCCGCCTATAATTCTAAACTGTCTGCAATGGAATTTATAGTCCTTGCGGAAGTTCTCGAGAATCCATCTCAAATTATATCCTATACCCTCATACAAAGCCTTCATTATATGCTCTCTCGTATGATTTGGAGTGACGTTCCAAAGAGTTGCTCTAGTCGTCGTCGACGATACCGGACATCTTTCGCCAAGCATCCAGGGAGTGCAAATCAAGTGATCTGATCCCGCAGGTATCGACTCAATGACCTTGTCCATATACGCGTAGATTCCGTCGCCGAGTTCCTTTTGCTCATTGGCGAAGAACTGGTCGCATATCCATTGAATATTGCTACCCGCCGCCTCTGTAATTCCGCAAATGAGGTTCATTTCCGGATCTGCCGACTGAATAGCCGCCGCGCCGTGCTTAAACTTGGTCTTATTCTTACTTGACGCCGCTACCCAAGCCGAAGTGCCAAGGTAAATGTGAATTTCGCCATCTCCGTTCATACCGCTTCCTATTGCCGCCGCCTGCGTGTCGTCGCAACCGCCAAATACTGCCGTACCGGGGCAAAGTCCCATTTTCTCTGCCGCCTCATTCGTAAGACCGTTGCCTATCTTGTCGGTACTCTTTACGAGCGGAGGAAGTTTTTTGAGATCTATGCCTATGAGTTTCAATGCGCTCATCCAAGTCTTTTTCTTGAGGTCAAGACCGTAACTTGACGCGCCCGAAAGTTCGGCTACCATCTCACCGGTACACTTAAATTTCAAATATCCGTTTACGTCAAGAAAATACTTTGTGTTGTTATACACGTCTGGACGTTCTTCCTTGAGCCACTGTATCTTTGATACTACGTCCTTACCCATAATAGGCGTACCCGATACCAAAGTGAATATCCTCTTTCCGCCGACTTTCTTCATAAGCGTTTGCGCTTGCTTTTCCGCTCTGCCGTCGACCCAAGTTATATTGCGGTGCAACACTCTGCCATTTTTGTCCACAGGAATGATACCCATTGCCTGCGTGGAGAAAATCACGCCTTCTACGTCATTGGGGTCTATGCCTGTCTCTTCTACAATTGTCTTTGACGCAAGGCATACTGCGTCCCAATACTCTTCCGGCTCTTGCTCAACAAAAGCGGGAGCAGGATAATATGTTGGATAAGGCACTGCTTTTGACGCAACTATGTTGCCTTTGAAATCTATAAGTACGGCTTTATCCGAACTCGTACCCATATCGTGCGCCATTATGTATTTCATAATTTACCTCTTATAATCTTTATGATGTTATGTTTGTAAGTGAAAAAATGCGCAAAAGGTGAACCGATTGCCGATTCACCTTTCACCGTTTATAAATTACTTATTTGCTTTTGCTTCTGCTGCTTCAGCCTTTGCAAGTTTCTTTTCTGCTTTCTTATACTTCTTGTCGTTGACGCCTTTATATTTGTTCATCTTGTACTTAGCGACTTGCTTATCCATAATCTCGGTTCTCTCTTCGACCATACCGAATACGGTATCAAATCTGTTGAGAGCATCTTCGATAACCTCGTCCGTATCTGCCATAGAAGTATAGAGACGCGAGCCTGCAAGCGTAACGATACCGTTTGCCATATAAGCGGCTCCCATATGCTCCATAGCAACCTTTCTTACCATAATCATATCCTGCTTCTTAAGCACTTTGAGGAGCGTGAGCAAACTCTTTGAAGAGAAGTCGTAACTCATTGCACCAGTACACTCAAGGTGAACGATTGAGCCTTGGTTGTAAGCAACGTAAGGCAAGTTGTGCTTTTCAATCAATCTTACGAGACCGTCAGTCAACTTATCGCCTGCAGCGCCTGCCTTAACACAAGCATTGGTTTCTGCAATCTTCTTGATTGCCACGTAACCAGCCATAGCGGAAAGCGGATTTGCCGCCAAAGTACCACCGCAGTATGCTTTCTTTGCGCCGCCTGCAACGCCTGCCGCAAGAAGTGAAACGTATTCTTTCTTACCGCCTACGCCGCCTGCCGCAGGATAACCGCCGGCAACAATTTTACCGAAGATAGTGAGGTCAGGCTTGACGTTGAAGAAACCTTGAGCGCCGCCGAGACCCACTCTGAAACCTGTAACGACTTCGTCGAAAATAAAGAGCGCGCCGTACTTGTGAGCAAGTTTTAAAGCCTCTTGGTTGTAATCGAAATCTACAGGACGAGTACCTGACTCCGGTCCTACAGGTTCTACGATGACTGCAGCCGTACCGCCTCTCATTCTCTTGTTGTACTTGAGATAATCCTCGAGCATATTGAGGTCGTTAGGTCTTACTTCGTCGATTACCGAGAAGATATTGTTGGGAATACCGTGGGATTCAAGGAACTGTCTCGTACCCGGTACTTTAAGTCCGTATACCATCTGGTCAGACCAACCGTGATATGCGCCGCCTATCTTGATGATTCTCTTATTCTTTGTCTGGCATCTTGCGATACGAAGAGCAGCCATAACTGATTCTGTACCCGAGCCAAGCATTCTGAACATCTCTACGTTGGGCATATGCTTATTGATTTCTTTTGCAATAAGAAGTTCTGCCTCGTGGAAAAGACCCGTTACAGGACCGCACTCTTTGATGAGTTTGATAGCCTCTTCCTGCACGTCTGGATAATTGCTACCCAAGATCGTAGGACCGCCTGCCTGCAAGAAGTCAATATATTGATTGCCGTCGATATCCGTAAGATATGCGCCTTCAGCCTTTACCATACACATTGGGAATGGCTTGTTGAATGCCAAGTTGTGTTGAACGCCGCCTGGAATGAACTTTTTAGCCTCGGCGGTGATTTCTTTTGATCCTGCGCACTTTACGTCATAGTACGTAGAACATATCTCTTTATACTTATCTTCAGGAATAGAATAGATATTCTTATCGGTAAGGTCTTTGAGACTTTGATTTATTTCTTTTGCGCTTCCCCAGCGCGATATGCCATAGCCTTGTTGAACTTTTTCCGGCAACGGCTTGTAAGTAACTTTCATAGTTTGCCTCCTTGAAGTTAAAATATTTCATATAAATTT
>JAIDUV010000076.1 GCA_029060025.1 Clostridia bacterium
TTTTTTGCACGTGCGGCGGCAACTGAGCGGTGAGCGTACTTCCCGTACGTGACCCCGAAGCCGTCCTTGCCGTTAGGGTAAAAAGTGCGCTGATATATGCGGTTGAAATTACTTCTTGCTTCTCATAGCCCTTTGCTCTCTCAACAAATCCTGATAGCGTTCTATCTGGTCGTCTCTCAAGTCCACCATCTTCTTTGCAGTCTCAAAGGCTTGCTTGTCACTTACTATTACTTCTGTCTCTTTGACTTTTACCTTTGTGCCGTCTCCTGTAGCGTCTCTTCTGATGTCTTTCATATACTCGTCTTCCATCTTCAGTAACGCTACTGTTGTGTCTTTCTTTATCGTAAGTTTGATAAGCGGATTTGTACTTGTGAGTCCGTAGACTACGAAATACGTAGACTTCTTCTCTTTGCACTTATACTTTGTGAGTGCATATTCCCTCAAGCCATCAAAGTATTTCTTTTGCTCTTTGCTGAGCAATGCGTACGCTTCGTCTAGTGTAAGTCTCGGTGCTTTTTCCACCTTAGGCTTTGCAGGTGCGGTTACTTTAATCTCTTTCTCCACTACCTTCTCAACCACTTTTTCTACAGGCACTTCGACTATCTTCTCGACTGGTACTTCAACGCGTACTTCCTTTTCGACGATTTTCTCGACTTCGACCGGTACTTCTACCTTAACTTCCTTCTCGACAATCTTTTCTACCTCTACTGGCACTTCGACTTTTACTTCTTTCTCTACGATTTTTTCAACTTCAACCGGCACTTCTACGACTTTTTCCACTACCTTTTCGACAGGTACTTCTTTCTCTATGATTTGAGGTTGATTGGACTGACTTGCAAGTCTTTCCATAATGATTCTCTGCCCCTCAATCAATGCCTTGATTGCCTCGTCGTTTGCATTGCTTGCCACGACTTCTTTCTCAATGACTTTCTCGGCAGGCTGTTGCTCAGCAAGTTTTCTTATCAAATCTCGCATCTCTTCTTCATTCTTTTGAGACTTTTCCATCAACTTTTCGTTTTGGTCAATGAGTTTTTGCACAAGTTCGTCATTTGTAGACGCCTGTTGTGGCAGCATTTGCTGAACGCCCGGCAAGAGCGCAGTCACTGTCTCAGAGATAAGTCCTCTCATTTCTTCTAAGCCTATGCCGTAGCCGCCGCCCATATATCCGCCTTGCGGCATACCTTGCCCCATATTGCCGCCGGCGTTTGCTCCGTTGCCGCCAAACATACTCATAAGCATCATTCTCATATTCTCGTCGCGTTGGCGCGCTTCTTCTTCGCGGCGACGGTATTCGATATCCATCTGATTACGCTCAAAATCTTCTTTTGAGTAAGCAAGATGGTCTTCTGCCTTTCTACATCTATTCTTGGCTATCAGCATTATCACAAAACTTGCAACTGTCAATGCTATGAATACGCACGCTATTATCGTCCAACTTGTTGACGCCCAACCAAACAAGCCTATTGCCCCTGCCGCATAGTAACTCTTGTATCTCTCGTCTGCGGTCTTGTTGGCTCTCTTGCGTCTGCCTTCATAACTTGCAGTCTTTGCCAAGAACGCTATTATCAGTATTATACATACTCCGCTTACTATTGCCTGCCAATACTCCTTGATGGTCTGAAGTATGCTGCCAAAGTCAATTCCGCTTCCGTCATTGTCTCCGTCTTTGTCTTCTTTATCTCTGTTGGCAGTCTCTTCTTCGTCGGGCGCGTAGCCGTTCTCGTCCACTATCTTATACTTCACCGTCGCTCCCGATCGTATGAAGTATTCTTCGCTCGCCTCTCCGTTCAACGTAACCTTGACCGAATACGTTCCCAATTCCTTCTCTTTGCGATACCCCTCGCTGAACTTGAGCATTGAACTTATCTCTTCAGTCACGTCCTTGCCGTTGCTATCCTTGACCGTAAACGTCGGATAATGTACTCCGCCGTCATATAGGAACTGCGTCTCGCCCCATTCTATCGTCAAAATGCTCATTCCAGACTTTGGTACGACTACAAAATACCATTCCTTGCTTGTGCCGTCCAACGTATAGTTCTTTACGTCTCCGTTGAAACTTGCAACTATTCTATACGAACCTATCTCGTCTACTTCGCTTACGTCCAACAGATTACCCTCTTCGTCGTATATCTTATAGACAAAGTCTGTAGCGTAATCAAAAGAATCTCCTCCTGCAAGTCCCATCAAGCCGCTTATCTTTGGCGCGTACGCGCTCTCTCCGTCGGAGACAAACTCCCACTTATCCCAACTTACGTACAGTATCGCCGGCTCTATCTTCCACTCTACTTGCTTACTTGCAAACGTATTGTCTGCCCAAGAGCAATTGATCGTGTCCTTGAGCGCTATCATTGCGCGGTACGTGTCAACTTCTTTTCCTGTTCCGCCCGACACTATCTCCATCAAAAGCGGATTAAACGCTTCTCCCAAATAATCTGCAAGTGATTTCGTCGTGCCGTCATACATTATCATTCCCGAAGTGTACGTCGGTATCTCCAATAACGCCTTGACTATATCAAACGTACATTCTTTGCCGTCAGTAACCGTATAGGAATCTCCCAACGATACGCTGACTTTGTAATGCGTGCCTATGTTTATCGTCTTGGCGTCGGTATCTCCTGTATACGTTATCTGGTTGCTATTGACAGACACCTCTTCTCCTGTGTCGACGTTGTATATCTTAGATACCGTCGGATGTTGCTCTCCGCCGGAATACATTAACGTTGTGTCAGTCCACTCTACTCTTACCTTTATTGTTGACGTTATTTTCACCGTCAGTTCAGTAGGCTTTGCGTAGAAATCTCCCGACGCCGTAGTATAACTTATTGTCACGATGTATGTGCCTATATCCGTTGGCTCGTCTACCACTTGGTTGGTAAAACTATTCTTGTATTGATACGTTATACCGGTGATTTGTCCATCCGTCATTGCCAGCACGTCTTGCGCCGTCAATTTGCGTACCGTCTTGCCTGTGCCGTCATACTCAAACGTGATTACGCCGTCGTTGTCGTCATCTCCAAAGTTGAATTGCTCCGTCAAGTCGGTTATGTCTATTGGCTCCACGTTGATTTGCTTTGGCTCGGAATATACTGTGGTAACTCCAAACTGAACTCCCACTCGGATATACATTCCGCCCTCCACTACCTTGAGCGTGTTGTATTCTCCCACAAAGTCCTCACCGTCCATTCTGCCATACTCTATGACGTAATCTCCGTACGCTATTGTCTTGTTGCTTGTGGCTGTCATTCCGTTTTTGCTTCCGGAATACTTGGCGTTTACCGTCAGATAATCTCCGCTGTCTATCTTGTTGAGCGCTATAAACTTTGCCGTAGGACTTACCGTAAACGTCACTTCGTCCAGATTGCTTGCGTTTAGCCACTCTGCCGTAAGCGTAAGATTGCCGGTCACTCTGTCTTGCGGTATGACTGTGCCGTCCTCTTGCGGCTCGCTGAAAAATCTCCACGCTCTATACTCGCCGTCACTGTCCGTGAAGTACCACCCCACAAACAACAAATCCTTGTTGGTCGGGTCTTTGTCCGGCTTTATGACAAACTTGCCGTAACCATACGCTTCAGGTGCTGGCAACACCGTGGTGTTGCTACTGCTGTTGGCGTCAAATTGCACAGTATACGTCACAGCATTGAAATATACGTATATGCTAAACTCTTCCGTTACGTCTTTATGCACCTTGTTATACAACGCCTTACCTGACGAATCTTCTACTATTGGCGCGCCCTTGTAATCCGGGTCTGCCTTTATCTCGTCTTCGTCTGCCAGATACGGCGCAAGTCCGCTGTCCGATATTGACGAAAACTCCGGATTGTTGGCCAATGCGTCCATATATACTTGGTTAAACTCGTAGATTATCTCCTTTGAGCCGTAGTTTTGTCCGTACGTCAACTCCGCTTGAAGTTGCTCCATCAACTC
>JAIDUV010000077.1 GCA_029060025.1 Clostridia bacterium
AGTTTGCTAGAAAAATTATTCGGCTAAATGGAGGAATACGTTTATGACGGCAATGACAACAAAAATTAAGGTAGTAGGTGTAGGCGGATGCGGTACTAACGTGGTAGTTAGTATGATAAAGTCGGGGCTTAGAGGCGTCGAGTTTTATATGGTCAACACGGATAAAAAGCATTTGGATAATTGCGTTACAAAAGGCTTGACGCCCGACGAAGTTTCTGAACTCGGGTCGGCGTTGCACACAATCAATATTGGAGAAAAAGCAACAAAAGGACAGGGCGCAGGCGCAGACCCTACTATGGGCGAGCAAGCGGCGGAAGAGTCGAGAAAACAACTTACAGATATGCTTGCGAATACTGATTTGCTTTTTATAGTCGCAGGTATGGGCGGCGGTACGGGTACCGGGGCGTCACCTGTGATTGCAAAACTTGCTAAGGAAATCAATCCCGAAGTTTTGATAATCTCCGCGGTGACAAAACCGCTTAGAATTGAATTTGGCAAGAAGATGGCTATAGCCGAGAAGGGTATCGAAAAATTGCAGAAATATGTCGATTCTCTCATTATAATACCAAATCAAAGTATGGTAGAAGGAGATATGAGCATTACGCTTCCTTGCGCTTATGAAAAGGTCAACAAGATTATCTCCAACGCAGTGAGAAGCATAAGTGATATTATCAATTTCCCAAGCCAAATCAATGTAGACTTTGCAGACATCAAGAGAGTGATGAAAGGCAAGGGATATTCGCATATCGGACTGGGTATGGGCGAAGGTCCTGCAACGTCGGATAGAATGATAAAGGCAGTTAAGGCTGCTGCAAGCACAGATATTCTCAATACCAATATTGCAGGCGCAACAGGTTTGATTATCAACATACAGGCGTCGAGTGATATAACGTACAACGAACTTGAAGAGGCAAATATTTTTATTGCAGAACTCGTAGCAAAAGACGTCGATTGCATTTTCGGATATCAGACGGACGACAGTCTTGATCAAAAAATTATCGTTACGATTATTGCCGCAGGTTGCAAAGCGGAAAATATTCCTATGAATAAGCGCAACGTATACAATCCCGCTCCTCAACCTCAACAAATGCAGCAAATGGGCGGAATGCCTCAACGCAACGCAGGTTTTGGACAACCTCGTCCTGCTCAGCCGCAGCCTCAAGGACCAATTTCTCAGGTAGTGCCGCCAAGACCGGCTCCGCAGCCTCAACAACCTGTTCAGCCAATGAGAATTGATTCTACGCAAGGCGGAGGAGTAAACAACGAATCACCAAGTTTTATGAAGAGATTTCTTGGCAGGAAAAGAGACAATAGATAAGTTGTCTTTCTAACAAAAATATTTACGCTTAAAAGTTCCTTTCGACAAGAATGGAACTTTTTTTTATTTGCGTTGAAGTATAATGCGTGTATGCAAGTATATATAGAGTACGTGATTGCCAATAATTTGCTTATCAATGCGTTGATTTTGGTGCTGACGCTTAGATTTCTGCGCTATAAAATAAGCAAGTTGTCGGTATTTATTTCTTCGGCGTTGGGAACGGTTTTTGCCGTCTTTTTGCCAATATACGGAATTTTGAATATATTTATATTCAAGTTTATTCTATCTTTAGTTATGCTTGCAATAGTTATGGGTAAGTGCGGTGTAAAAAAGTACCTTAGCGCTTGCGCTATATTCTATGCGTTGACGTTTGCGCTAGGCGGAGCAACTATTGGTATTGCAAGCCTATTTTCTTATGAACTTGCGGACGTATCGGCTTCGCTTATACCTTTTTACGTTGCTATTGCAGGCTTTGCGCTTGTAATCGGGCAAAAATTGATATATAAATATATTATTTTGGCAAGGCGGAAGTCAAGGTATGAAGATACCGTAATCATATCTGCAAACGGCAAAGAGATAACGTGCAAGGCGTATTATGACAGTGGCAACAGACTTTATTATAAGAATAAGCCTACTATAATTGTTGACGAAAGCGTGGCTTTGCAATTATATGGACAAAATGGGTTAAATTCTCTTGATAGTTATACCCAAATAGACACTGTGATAGGCAAAAAGAATATCAAAGTCTTTCCTCTTGATTACCTAAAAGAAGAGGGAAAAAATGACAAGATTTACGGAGTTATGGCAGGAATATCAAAAAAAATACAAGGGCAGTATAAGGTGGTATTGCATTGCGATTTATAAGATAAACGGAGGTGTATATGTGGCAAAAACTCAAAGAATGGATAAGCAAATTTTTCACACTTAATGACGCAAACGTCGACTTTATAGGAGGCGGAGAGGCGCTCCCTGCGCCGCTTGATCCCGAAGAGGAGAAGGTGTTGATTGCAAGATATATGCAGGGTGATAGCGCCGCTAAAAGTCTGCTGATCGAGCACAATCTTAGACTTGTGGTATATATTGCCAAGAAGTTTGAAAATACCAACGTCGATATAGAAGATTTGATTTCTGTAGGTACGATAGGACTTATCAAGGCAGTCAATTCTTTTGACGACGCAAAGCAAATCAAGTTGGCAACTTATGCTAGTAGATGTATTGAAAATGAAATACTAATGCACCTGCGCAAAGTGTTAAAGACTAGGAAGGAACTCTCTCTTGACGAGCCTCTCAACGTGGACTGGGAAGGCAACGTCTTGCTATTATCCGACGTGTTGGGTACGGAGAGTGACGTCATATATAAAGACATAGAAAACGACGTCGAGAGAGAAATTCTTATAGCCTCTTTTAACAAACTTCCGCCGAGAGAAAGGCAGATCATCAAGTTGAGATTTGGCATATTAGGATCACCTAAAAAGACTCAGAAGGAGATTGCCGATATGTTTGGCATATCGCAATCATACATATCCCGACTGGAAAAAAAGGTGATGAGCAAACTCAAAAAAGAGATGTCGAAGTTGGTCTAATAGACACTAATCAATATGAATAAATATATTTGCAAAAATTGTAATGAATAATCGCAGAAATTTTGCAAATAATACAATTACGGTAATAGTCTTCCAGGATAAGATGCTTCTTACATAGCGTATTGCTTTATACAAAGGAGGCTATTATGAGAAAAGTAGTAATCAACGGTATTGATACCAAGTCGTTGCCAAAACTTACGCAAGCCGAGTGCAGCGAACTTTTGGTAAAGACCAAAGAAGGAGATAAGGAGGCAAAAGACAAACTTGTCATTGCCAATCTTAGGTTGGTGCTTTCAATGGTTCAAAGGTTTTCCGCTCGTGCCAACAGCGACGATTTATTCCAAGTGGGAGTCGTGGGACTTATGAAAGCCATTGACGGTTTTGATCCAAAGTTCAACGTGAGATTTTCCACTTACGCTGTGCCTATGATAACCGGAGAAATCAGAAGATTTATCAAAGACGGCACAGGTATTAAGGTAAGCAGAAGTATGCGCGATATTGCTTATAAGGCATTGAAGGCAAAGGAAGAGTTTGAGTTGAAAAACTGTACGTCTCCTACAATGCTTGAGATTGCTGAAGAAATCGACGTGCCGCTTAGGGACGTAGTATGCGCTCTCGATGCTGTGAGTGATACTATTTCTTTGCAAGAGAGAGTATACAGTGACGGCGAAGATGGGTTGTTGCTTATGGAGCAAATAGGTGACAGCAAGCAAAACGAAGAGAATTGGTCGACAAACCTTGCAATAAGAGAAGCAATCAAGAATTTGCCCGAGAGAGAAAGGCAGGTGCTTAATTTAAGGTATTACGTCGGTAAGACTCAAATGGAGATTTCTAAGAGTATAGGCATTTCTCAAGCGCAGGTAAGTCGATTGGAAAAGAATGCGTTGGGCATCATAAAAGAGTGCCTATAGATTATGGATAATTTAGTAGTTTTATAAAGATAAAAACAATTAAAACTAAAAAATCTGTCATATTTTGTTTTTGAGAGAATAGAATCTATCAGAGGTGAAGTATGGCAGATTTATCATTTTGTATTTTAAGAGAAAAAGTAGTCGTAAATATTTGCGACGGTAAGAAGTTGGGACACGTCATTGACATCAACTTTAATTCGCACGGACATATCTTGGGAATAGTAGTGCCGGGAGACAAGAAATTTATCAAGAGTCTTTCTGCCGGTGACAGCATATTCGTACCTTGGCGCTGTATCGTAAAGATAGGCGAGGATACAATTTTAGTCGAACTCAAAGGCGAAATTGCGCCTGCGGACTGTTGATTTAATGCAGTCTTTGAATTAAAATTCCTTAAATATGTTGCGTTTTATATAAAAATATTAGACAAATTCGCGTTGTTGTACTATACTTATTATATAAAAAATACTTGAGGTGTGGTATGAAGTGCAGTTATTGCGGTTGCATTGACAGCAAGGTCGTAGACTCCCGTCAGAATGAGGACGGAAGTTCTATAAGGAGACGCAGAGAATGTATGAAATGCGGAAAGAGATTTACGACTTACGAGACGATAGAGATGACTCCGATAATGGTCGTCAAGAAAAACGGAGCGCGTCAACAGTTTTCTTCTTCAAAACTCAAGGCGGGCATCTTAAGAGCGTGCGAAAAGCGTCCTGTGCCAATGATTAGAATAGACAGACTTGTCGAAGACATAGAGCGTAAGATTCAAAATAATCTCAATGACGAAATAACGTCCGCGCAGATTGGCGAGTACGTAATGGAAGGTCTTAAGAGTATCGACGAAGTTGCGTACGTTAGGTTTGCTGCGGTTTATAGAGAGTTCAAGGACATTGAGAGTTGGTTGAGCGAAATAAATACCATACTCAAGGACAAAAATTCCGATAAATAAATTTGATATTATGTGATATGGATATAGCGTAGAAATGCGCTATATCTATTTTTTATATATTTTCGCTTGATTTTCTATATACTATATGTTATATTATTGGCGCTATAAATTAAGAAATAAACTGGAAATCGTAATTATAATAATATTATTATATAGAGGAATTATGAAAAAATTATTTAAATTGAGTTTTATAATACTTATACCTGTAGTGTTGGGAATTGCGCTTGTCAGGATTGGTGTAAGCGTGGGAAATCCGCAAATATCTAAAGTTGGCGAATTATTACTTTCTTTAGGCGTTCCGATAACAATGTTTGCATTGATTATAATTGGTCTGGTATTGATGATTACAGGAAAACTCAACAATAATGGCGAACATTCGGAAAACGACGCGGTTAGCGAAGCGGAAAGGGAAGTTAATGAAATTAAGGACGTGAATTCTTCTTACGGTTATGAAAGTCAAATAAAGCAAGGCGAATACTTTATGAGACAAACTGCAAACAACTACAAAAATGCAACGCCTTTGTCAAAAGTTTTAGGATGGGTATTTTTTGGCTTTATATTTGGGGATTTTGCGCTTATATTTGTGTTCTTACATTTTAAGCAGATAATTGGAGTTATAATTTGTGCGTTTATCTTTGGCGCAACAATTTTGATAAGTCTGATTATTACAAAGACGCTTGAAAGACGATCTATAAAAGCCAAAGTAGATATTTCAAAAAGTCAAATGCTTTGCGGAGAAGTAAAAGCGTGTCTTATGTCAAGCGCAACGAGCACGAGTGGATCAAGGCGCAATTCTACGACAAGAATTACAGGCGTGACTTACAGAGTATTGATTGACGCAGAGGGTAAAACCTATACGGCGTTTTCTAAAAAATTCTATGAGACTGGCGAGCCGGTGGTATTTGCCGTAATCGGGAAGTACAGCGCAAGCATTGTTGACAACGATAAATTTATGCAAGAGAGTGAAAGTCTTTTAAACAAAGATAACAATAACGACAGTTTTTAATTTAAATATTATATCATAATTTGTCGATAAAACTCATAAAGTATTGTAACGAATATTTTAGGAGTTTTTATGATTTTATCGGGATTATTGGCGCTATTTAGCAACGTCTTATTTTTTAGCGGGTACATCAATAGCAAAAACGCTTTTCCAAAGCCCCTTGACCCTCAAAAAGAAAAGCAACTTTTGGAGCAAATGTATGCCGGCAGTAAAGAGGCAAGAGAAGAGTTGGCAAAGCACAATATGCGGCTTGTAGTTCACGTTGCAAAGAAGTATTCCAATTATCACGACAATGACGAATTGATTAGCGTAGGTTCAATAGGTCTTGTAAAGGCTCTCAATACTTATTCGCCCGAAAAGGGAACGCAATTTGCAACTTATGCGGCAAAGTGTATTGAGAATGAAATACTTATGACTTGGCGCGCCAACAAAAAGAATCTTGGCAACAAGTCGTTGTATGAGCCTGTCAGTTATGACAAAGAGGGTAATGAAGTCACGCTGATTGACCTGATAAGTCAGGACGAAGAGAGCGTGATAGGCATAGTCGAAAGCAAGTGCGTTGCGGAAAAACTTATGCAAGTTGTCAAGCAGCAACTCAATGACAGGGAGTATCAAATCATTGCAATGCGCTATGGATTGGAAGGCAGAACGCCTATGACGCAAAAGCAGGTAGCAAAAGTATTTGAAATCTCAAGGTCGTACGTATCAAGAATCGAGACGAAGGTGCTCAATAAGTTGAAGTTGTATATGTCCAAAGAAGGAATTATGATGTAGACAATTAGCGCAAGCAATACGCTATTTTGCGGCAAGAATATATATACGCAAATTTGTGCGCTTGACACTATTGACTTAGTATGTTATAATCGTCTAGCAAGACAGCCAGACTATCGCAGACCGCAAGGTATGAGGAAAGTCCGAGCATCACAAGGCAGAGTGCCGGCTAATTACCGGTCAAGGCGACTTGAAGGAAAGTGCAACAGAAATAGACCGCCTATAGCAATATAGGTAAGGATGGAAAGGCGGAGTAAGAGCCCACCGTCTTTGAGGTAACTTAAAGAGCCATGTAAACCCCACTTGATGCAAGAGAAACGCGACACTAAGGTAGCCTGCCAGTCGCAAAAATCGCTTGAACGCAACGGTAACGTTGCGTCTAGACAGATGATAGTCCAATACAGAACTCGGCTTATAGACTGTCTTG
>JAIDUV010000078.1 GCA_029060025.1 Clostridia bacterium
TACTTTGCAGAAGAGTTTGAGAAGAGATATATCAATCAAGGATTCTATACCAACAGAACTATCGAAGAGACTCTTACGATAGGCTGGGAACTCTTGACGCTTTTGCCAAGATCAGAAATGAAGCGTATCAAGGACAAATACCTTGAGATGTATTACGACCCAATCAAAGCAAAACTTGAAGAAGATAAAAAGTAATAAAGGGTGAAATTGTGCAAACTGAACATTGTTCAATTTGCACAATGTGCCAATAAAAACATTTATATAACAATTATATCAGAAATATCGCATTGATGTAAGAAAAATATAGAAAACAATCAAAATATCAAATATGTGTCGATAAATCGCAAAACTGAACATTGTTCAAATGAGAATTGACGCATAAGATTTAATAAATAAGGCAGGCAAATGGCAGAGAGACTAAACGTAAACCCCACCAGAATGGAGTTGAAAAGATTGAAGACGCGTCTTAAGATGGCGGTGAGAGGTCACAAACTCTTAAAGGATAAATCCGACGAGATGATCAGAAGGTTTATGGAGTTTGCCAATCAGAATAAGACGTTGAGAGAAGAGGTCGAAGTTCAACTGAAGTCGGCTTTGACTACTTTTGTCGTAGCCAAGGCTGTGAGTGACGACGCTGTAATTCAAGAAGCCGTTGCAATGCCGTCAAAGAGTGTCAAGATAGAACTCGACAGTCAAAACGTAATGAGCGTTGAAGTGCCGCTTATATCTGTTAAGGCAAGTGACGAGGGAGATAAATATCCATATTCATTCTCAGGCGTAACGGCAGAATTGGATAATTCCGTAGAAGTAATGAACGGACTGCTTGAGAGTATGGTTAAACTTGCCGAAGTGGAAAAGACGTGCAATATGCTTGCTATAGAGATAGAAAAGAACAGACGCCGAGTCAACGCGCTTGAATATGTAATGATACCTCAACTTGAAGAGACGATACGCTTTATCACAATGAAACTTGACGAGAACGAAAGAAGTACGATAGTCCGCCTTGTCAAAGTCAAGGCAATGCTAGCCGAGGAGGTATAGATGTCCAAGACGCTTAAGGATCTTTGTTTTTTGACAGGAGTGCTGTTGCCGCCGTTGGCGTTGGTGCTTTATTTCTTTGTCAAGAATCAAGATTACAAAAAGGCGTTTTTTCAAAGTATGTTTTACGGCATAGTGCTTTGGATAGTGATAGGAGTGGTGCTTGGACTGAATATGTGCGACCCTGCGATTGCCGGTCCGCCTAAAAGTTAAATCATTCAAGACTTTAAAATGCACAAATCCCTTATCGTTAAACGATAGGGGATTTTTTATTAAATTACAGTTGATAAGTGTATTAAAGATACCAAATAAATTTTTGACGTAGATTTCTTCGCTACGGTCTAAATGACGGCGAAATGGTACACGATTAAACTTGATTAAATAAATTCGAATACGATTATACTTATATTTAAGTTTACTTTTACTCGCGCGTAATGTATAATATTATAGAAAAATTATTGAGGAAGGTTGGTATGGAGAAAAAAAAGTTTTATATCACTACACCTATTTATTATCCAAGCGGTAAGTGGCACATTGGCACTTGCTATACGACGATTATATGCGACGCTTTGGCGAGATACAAGCGTATGCAGGGATACGACGTATTCTATCTCACAGGTACGGACGAGCACGGACAAAAAATTCAAAAGGTTGCCGCTTCGCACGGAGTTGAGGTAAAGAAGTATATTGACGGAGTTGTCGACGAACTCAAAAAACTTTGGGATTTGCTCGACATATCTTATGACAAGTTTATTCGTACTACCGACGAATATCACGAGAAGGCTGTTCAGAAGATTTTCCAGAAACTTTACGACAAGGGCGATATATACAAGAGCGCTTACGAGGGGTGGTATTGCACGCCTTGCGAGGCTTTTTGGACCAAGACCCAACTTGTTGACGGCAAGTGTCCCGACTGCGGAAGAGAAGTAGAGTTGACAAAAGAAGAAAGTTATTTCTTCAAATTGAGTAAGTATCAAGACAAAATTCAAAAACTCATTGAAGACGACAAAGAGTTTTTGCAACCCATCACTCGTCAAAACGAGATGCTCAACAACTTTATCAAGCCGGGACTTCAAGACCTTTGCGTGTCGCGTACTTCCTTTGATTGGGGCGTCAAAGTTCCCTTTGATCCAAAGCACGTCGTATATGTATGGATAGACGCGCTTACCAACTATATCACCGCGCTTGGTTACGGCGGCGAAGACGAAGAATTATTCAAGAAATATTGGCCTGCTGACGTACATATGATGGGTAAAGAAATTATTAGATTTCACTCTATTATATGGCCTGCAATTCTTATGGCGCTTGACTTGCCTCTTCCCAAGAAGGTATACGGACACGGTTGGTTGATGTTCAACAATGACAAGATGAGCAAGTCAAAGGGCAATATCGTCGACCCATTTATCCTTTGCGAGAGATACGGTGTGGACGCATTGAGATATTATATGCTCAAAGAAGTGCCATTCGGTCAGGACGGCAATTTTACCAACGAGATATTCCTCAAACTTCGCAACAGCGACCTCGCCAACGACCTTGGCAATCTCGTGTCGAGAGTTACGGCAATGGTATCGCAATATTTTGACGGCGTAATACCTGCGCCGACGGATTGCAACGATATTGACAAAGATCTTATTGCGTTGGCGGAAAAGATGTATCCAACGGTCACGGCGTATATGGACGAGATGAGAGCGCCCGAGGCTTTGGAGACGATATTCAAGGTCATTCAAAGGGCAAACAAGTATATCGACGAGTGTACCCCTTGGATACTTGCCAAGAGTGACGAGGGAAGGGAAAGGCTCAAGACTGTGCTTTTCAATCTCTGCGAGACGATAAGAATGACTTCAGTAATTCTTCAACCGTTCCTTACGCAAACTCCTGCCAAGATATTTGAGAAATTGGGTATCAAAGAGGGTATGGGCTTGACTGATTTTGACAGCATAGTCAAGTTTGGCGCAAAGATTGACGGATTGAAAGTCGACAAGGGCGAACAACTCTTCCAGAGAATAGATATTGCCAAAGAACTCAAAGTAATGGACGAAATTTTGGAAGAAGAGAGAAGAAGAGCAAAGGCTCAAGCAAAAAAGGAGAATGAAAAAGTGGAGAATGCAGTTACGCTTCAGCAAATCGGCATAGAAGATTTTGCAAAGGTTGAGTTGAAAGTCGGCACTGTCTTGGAGTGCAAGAAGGTAGAAAAGGCAGATAAGTTGCTTTGTTCGCAAATCGACGTGGGTGAGGAGAAACCTCGTACTATTGTCAGCGGAATTGCCAAGTATTACACTCCGGAAGATATGGTAGGCAGACAAGTAATTGTAGTCACCAACTTAAAGCCTGCAAAGTTGAGAGGTATTGAGTCGCAAGGTATGGTACTTTGCGCAGAGGACGAGAATGGAGATTTGGCGTTGATTACTCCTTGCAAGTCTGTCAAGTCGGGCAGTATCGTCGGATAGTCAGTTATGTTAATAGATTCTCACGCTCATTTAAGTGACGAAAGACTGATAGAGAAAGTCAAAGAAATATCCGAAAATTTGCCAAGCGAGGGACTTGAGAGCGTATTTGAGGTAGGTTTTGACTTGCAGTCATCAAAAAACGCTTTGGCGCTTGCCGAGAAGTATAACAATATGTATGCGATAATAGGCACGCACCCGCACGACGCAAAGTATTACGACAGCGAGGTCGAAGAGTTTTATATGCAAAGCGCAAGTAATAAAAAGGTGCTTGCAATAGGCGAGATAGGACTTGATTATTATTACGATAAGTCGGAGCGCGATATCCAACGCGACGTCTTTGCAAGACAGATAGTAATTGCCGACAAGGTTGGATTGCCGATAGTCTTGCATATCCGCGACGCTTACGGTGACGCAATAGATATACTCGAGACTCACAAAGATAAGTTAAATCACGGCGTATTGCTGCATTGCTATCTTGGAAGCGTCGAGATGATAAAACGGTTTAATAAATACAACTGCTATTACGCTCTCGGCGGAGTGATTACTTTTAAAAACGCAAAGAAAGACGACGTAATTGCGGCTATTCCCGAGGATAGGCTTTTGGTGGAGACGGACAGTCCTTATATGACGCCTGTTCCGTATAGAGGACAACCTAATGAGCCTAAATTCGTCAATTTGGTGGTCGACAAAATCGCAAGCGTAAAGGGCGTAGATAGAAAAATAATAGAAAATATTACGTACGAGAACACCAAAAGGCTGTTTTTCAAATACGGCAAATGAGGTATTGATTATGCAAAACAGATACGTTTATACAGTAGACGACAATATATATATCAATTTGACCAACCGTTGTTCCAACCGTTGCGAATTTTGCGTGCGTTACTATGACAAGCCTATATACGGAGACTTGTGGATAAAGGACGAGCCGAGCGCACAAACCGTGATAGAAATTCTTGAAAAAGATTATAATCTCAAAGATTACGGCGAAGTGGTATTTTGCGGTTATGGCGAGCCGACGTATAGGTTTGACGCAATAGAGAAGATATGCGATTACGTTCATTCCAAAGGCGGAGTGACGAGAATAAATACCAATGGTCAGGCAAACGAAATATTGGGCGAAGATATCACGCCGAGAATCTCTAAATGTATAGATACTATCAATATTTCGCTTAATGCTACCGACGCAGTCAAGTACGACAAGATTTGTCACAGCGATT
Source organism: Clostridia bacterium (assembly GCA_029060025.1). Lineage (GTDB taxonomy): Bacteria > Bacillota > Clostridia > Christensenellales > UBA3700 > RACS-045. The sequence goes on from JAIDUV010000078.1 coordinate 4,703, forward strand.
ACGGCGAGAGAGCATTTGACATTATGCTTGACTTTGCCAAGAAGTGCGTATATCACGGCGCCAACGTCGTGTTGAGCGTAGTTGACGTGATAGGTCAAGAAGAAATTGCCAAATCGAGAGATATCGCAAAGGCTGTCGGCGCAAAGTTGCGAGTGAGAGAATTGTTATAATTACTTAACGTCACTTCGACTTTAGCGTAGCGGAATGGATAAATCTCAATCATTGTGACGGAGTGAAACGAATAAAGGTCTCACCGCTAAGGTCGAGGGGATATTATATTTTTTGACTACGCTCGAAATAACGGCACAAATCTATATGAGGAGTAAATATGAAAAAGTTTAAGGCGATTGATGTACTTTGGGCACTAAGTCTAATTATCATAGGCGTAGTGACGATAATATTGTCGGTTGCTAGTGTAGCGAACGTTACTATGCCGAGAGCGTTGACTGTTACTTTCGGCGTATTGGAAATGATTGCGCTAGCCGTATTAGGTTTTACTACCGCAAGAAAAATTATTGAAAACAAAAAGTCAAAAAGTTAAATTAAATCCAATTAGTGTAAAAACAAATAGGTGAATGAGTTATGAACAGTGATAGAATGTTGTGGAAAAGCAAGACTAGCGGATATAAATGCGCGTTGTTGATTTATAGTTGCCTTATTCTTATGGTAGGTTCGCTTATAGGTGTTATATTATCGGCATCATCGGATCCTAGTGAAACTACTTTGATTATTGGTGTGCCAATCATAGTTATAGCAATTACTTTCTTTATTTGCTCGGCAATTGTGATTAGAAAGACCTCTCTTAAATGGGAAGTGTCCAACCTAATATTTACCGTTACGGAAAACGGTATTTATTTTACAAGTAAAGGCAACAATTCCTTTTTCTTCGTTGAGTGGGCAGAAATAGTAGGGTATTCTGTCAAAAGCGGTAAAAACAGCAAGGCAACCGTTACCGTAAATTTCAATTGCTTAGCCGACGCAGGAATCTTTGGGAAAATTAACTATCTAAAAATGGTCGGTATTATGGGAGTAGACAGTCTTATCGAGATTTTTGAAGAATACGAAATAAAAGAAATGTCATTAAGTAAAAATTAACGGAAAAATATGAGCAATATCAAACAAATTCTAAGTGACCACAACTTTAGATTCAACAAGCAATTCGGACAGAACTTTATCACCGACACCAATCTTTTGCAAGCAATGGTAAAGGATAGCGGAGTATGCGAAGACGACGTCGTCGTGGAGATAGGCGCGGGCGCAGGCACTCTTACAAGAGAACTTGCATCTGCTGCTGGCAAAGTTATTGCCTTTGAGATAGACCGCAATCTTGTGCCGATATTGGGGCAGACGCTCAAAGGATTGGAAGACAAAGTCGAAGTGGTATTTAGGGATATTCAAAAGGTAAGTGACGAGGAGTTGGACGAACTTTTGGACGGAAAAGATTACAATGTCGTTGCCAATTTGCCGTACTATATCACCACGCCTATAATAATGAGATTTTTGGAGAGAGAGCGTCGTCCAAAAAGTATCACGGTAATGATACAAAAAGAAGTTGGCGTACGTTTGACGTCTACGGCAACTGACGGAGATTACGGCGTAATCACACTTGCTATAGCGCTCGAGGGCAAAGCCAAGATAATGCGCGACGTACCGAGATATATGTTTACGCCTCAACCCAACGTAGACAGTTGTATCGTGCGTATTGACCTTGACGATAAGTATTCCCACGTAGACAAAGTCAAAGTCAAGAAGGTCATCAAGTGCGCTTTTGCAATGCGCAGAAAGACGCTTGTCAACAATCTTATGAGTGGTCTCGGCGTGAGCAGAGAATTAGCGCAAAAAGCGTTAAACGATATGGGGCTTGACGAGAGGATACGCGGCGAAGCGTTGGATATAGAGCAATTTATTAAGTTGAGCGAGATATTATTAGGATAGTATTATGGATAAAAAATTTTATAATAAAGTTGTTAAATTGATACCCTCGATTACTTTAAAAGAATTTTTAAAGGGAAGTAAGTTTAAATTTAAGGAAAAAGACTTGCTTGTGATTATAAACGATTATTCTCGAAATTATGACGAGAAGATTGAACTTTTGCAAGAAGCAGTAAACTGTATCGAAGATAAAGACATAGTTTTTCACGCGAAAAAACTTATCGAATTACATACTAGATATTATGACGATTTTATGCGACAATCCGATGATTCCGTATTTGAGATAAATATAATTACTGACGATGCTTTTCCCGAAGAAAGGGTGTTTATTACGAAGACGTTTGAAGACGCTTTAATACTCATTAAGCATTACAATAAAAATTACAGTGACGGTTATGCGTTGAATAGCAAGGCGGGTACTTTAATTGCAGGCAAATTTGCTTACTATAAAATTTATAAGTCTACGTCGATTGCGCCGCAAAAACCGTCGGATATTCACGAAAAAGTCGGTCATCTCGGCGAATGCATTTTAGGTAAGAAATTGGAAATACTTGACGTAAATATGTACAACTACGGCGTAACGGACTTATATAAGTGTAAAAATAAGGACTGTGACGATTGCAAAAACAAGTGTATATCAATACACCATATAAAATTCCCTGCATTTTTGAAGCAATATCAATTGGTTGCGTTTGAGTATTATGATAAAATCGATTACGGCGTTATGCTTTATGAAATGAAAGACGGAGACAACGACTCTTATATTATTGATTTGGACGACAACGATTTTATAGTCAACAGAGAAAAATTGAAAGGACCTGACGATTATAGCATCAGAGACGCGCATTGGCATCCCTCTTATTGCGAAATTTACGCGCCTAAGCGAGAGGACGTGCCCGATTATATTTACGAAAATTATTTATACGCCGTCAAGATACTTAAAGAGTTGGGGTTTGACGGTGAAACTTACTGGTGTTTTGACGATTGATATTTTTAGCATAATTCATATTTTCTCCGCATAAGTTATCGTGTACGGAGGTAGAATATGGTAATTTTGAAAAAGATAATTATAATGACGGAGCACGGCAAGAGCAATTGCTCGGGTATCGTCAAGTTTGAAAATTTTGCAGGCAGGACAAGTTGCTTTGTCAGAATTTTGGGATTGAGCGGCAAAGGCGTGATTTGCATAAAGAGCGGAGACAATATTATGTATTGCGGAAATCTTTTTGACGGCGAGCATACGTTCAATGCGCTTTACGATCTCAACAGGACTATTCAAATCGTTGTCGTATCAGACGGCAGTATCGTGTGTATGGGCAGCAACAAGGGAAGATTTTCTCCAAATGCTATAATGATAGATATACACAGATATTTTGCGGGTCTTGCTCAAGCGGTTGAGACTACGACGGATAGAAGAGACGTTGTAGAACAACAGACTGTGGCGAAGATGCCTATAGAGCAGGCGCCTGTAGAAGAAAAGACGGTTGTCGAAGAAGTAGTTGCGATGGAGCAAATTACTGTGAAGGAAGAACCGGTTGAAAATATCAAAGAGGTAATTGCGCCTGAGCCTGTAGAGAAGAAAAAGCAAGAGCAAGTCGTGCAGAGCAAAAAGGTGAGCAAGACAAAGACGGCAGAGCCGTTTTATAAAAAGATTGAAAATAACTTAAATCAACTTTTTGACGCTCACGAAAAGGACGAAGAATTGACGTTGCTTATTCCATCAAGTAGGTGGGTGAGAGTGCCTATCGAGGGAGACGGATATTACGTCGTAGGTGTGATAGAAAACGACGGCGTGCCGGATATTATCTGTTACGGCGTGCCAGATAAAGACGATTCTAATCCTCCGCAAAATAGCAGCGATTGCAGACAGTGGATGGAGATTGAGAAAGGCGGCAGAGGATATTGGATGATGTATCAGTCGGCAGTGTCGGGCGCGACTTTGACGACGACGATTATTTAGACTTTAAATCAACAACTTGCAAATTCCATATATATAATATACAATATAGATATGGAATTTAAGACTTATGATAAATTGCCGAGCGAGGCAAGAGATATTCGCATCAAAGTTTTTGTCAAAGAGCAAGGCTTTCAAGAAGAGTTTGACAGCGTGGATAATTACGCTACGCACGTAATTGCTTTTGACAATGGCAGAGCGGTCGCGACTTGCAGATATTTTTATCAAGACGGATATTATTTGATAGGTCGCATTGCGGTGGTTAAAGAGTATAGGGGAAGCGGTCTCGGCGGACAACTACTTGAATTTGCAAAGCAGAAGATAGCGGAGTTGGACGGAAAAGAGATAAGAATCCACGCTCAAAAACGCGCAGAGGGGTTTTATCAAAAGCAAGGCTACGTCTCATTTGGGGAAGTAGATTACGACGAGGGATGCGAGCATATCTGGATGCGAATGACCCTGTGAGTGTAAAAAACGGAAGTTGTTGCAACTTCCGTTTTTTGTCAATATTATATAGTATATTATTTTTTACGCTTGATTGCTTTCAAAGTCTTTTGTACGATATCGTCTACTGTCAAGTGGAATTTTTGAGCAAGATAAGGCATTTTGCCAACTTCGCCGAACTCATCTTGAACGCCTACGCTTTCCATCGGTACAGGGCAGTTGCCGACGACGACTTCTGCGACAGCGGAGTAAAGTCCGTTGCGTATATTGTGATTTTCAGCCACAACGATTGCGCCTGTTGTCTTGCAGGCTTTGACTATTGCCTCTTCGTCAATCGGTTTCCAAGTGAAGACGTTGAGCACGCCCACGCTCATTCCCATACCTTTGAATATCTTGCTTGCTTCGACTGCTTTGCTTACCATAATGCCTGACGCGATAATTGTAGCGTCTTTGCCCGGGATGACCGTCTTTGCCTTGAGAAGATCGAATTTCTCGCCGTCTTGATATACAGTCTCTGCCTTTTTGCGTTGCAATCTGATATACGTTGCGCCGTCGTAGGCAATGATTTGCGGCATAAGTGACTTGAGCATAGTTGCGTCAGTCGGTTCTACGCAAAGCATATTTGGTATGCCGCGCATAATACCCATATCTTCAAAAGGCATATGCGTACCGCCGTTGATTTCTGCGCAGATACCGGGATCGGTGCCTACTATCTTGACGTTTTGCTTGCTATACGCTACGCTGATAAAGACTTGGTCATAGCATCTTCTCGTAGCAAAAGTGCCGAAAGAAGAGCAGAATGGGATTTTGCCGCAAGTGGCAAGACCTGCAGATACGCCCACCATATTTGCTTCGGCAATACCCACGTTAAAAAATCTGTCAGGGTATGCTTTCTTGAAAGGACCTGTCTTAATGCAGTTCATAAGGTCGGCTTCGACGACGACGATTTTGTCATTGGTCTTTGCCTCTTCCATCAAACAATTGCAGTATACTTCTCTCATTTCCAACATATCTTGCATATTATTCGCCCTCCTTGCCGCAGAATTCGCGCCACTGTTCTTCAGTGATAGACATAGAGTGACAGCCTGCGCCCTTGCTCGATACCCAATCTACGCCGTAGCCTTTGATGGTGTCGAGAATAATAAGAGAGGTCTTGTCCTTGATTGAAAGAGCAGTGTTGATTGCGTTTTCAATAGCCTCTATATCGTGACCGTTTATTCTTTGAGTATGCAGGTTGAATGCGTTGCCCTTTTCCTCAAGCGGCTCGATAGCATTGATGTCTGCCGTCATACCGTCGATTTGCATACCGTTGTTGTCAATAAATATTACGAGATTGCCAAGTCGCATATTGCCTGCGTACATCAGCGCTTCCCAGACTTGACCTTCTTGCGATTCGCCGTCACCGAGTATGCAGAATACCTTGTAATCTTTTTTGTCGATTTTGCCGGCAAGAGCCATACCTACAGCGCAACTCAAGCCTTGTCCCAACGAGCCTGCCGTCATATCAATACCGACGGTCTTGTTCATATCGCAGTGCGATGGGAGATTGGTTCCCGATTGGTTGAGGGTCTTGATTTCTTCCATAGGGAAGTAGCCTTTTTCTGCAAGTACGCTATACAGAGCGGGACCTGCGTGTCCTTTGCTCATAACTATTCTGTCTCTGTCGGGATCTTTTGGATTTTTGGGGTCTACTTTTGCAATGTCGTAATATAGCACTGCCAGAAGGTCGACGATACTCAACGTGCCGCCGATGTGTCCCACGCCCAATCTTCCTATCATCTCGACTGCGATCTTACGCACGTCAAGCGCCTTGGATTGGAGGTATTCCAACTTTTGTTTCTCCATAAACACTCCTTAAACTCAATAATAATTTTAATTCTCTCAACTCTTGTTGATTTATTTTTATGCTTTTATTCTAACACTATTTGCGACAAATAAAAAGTGTTTTTGGGGTGGTTTGGGTAAAAACATATACAAAATTTTTACATAATTTGATATTATTCGAGGTTGGGGCGAGAAAATATATTCAAAGAAGAGTTTACGCGGCTCACGGTATCAAACGATTGTAAAAAAATTAACGAAATTCCCGTGATAAAAAATTTAAGTAATGGCAATACTTTTGCTGAACGTAAAAAATATGGAGGGAATATAATGAATCCTTTTGAACTCAAACCTATGTCGCAAGACAAGCAATTCTGCGATTGGTCTTGCCTCAACTCAAAGCCTTACGATAAGGAAGAAGTAAGTCCTTATACCAAACTTCGCATCATCCTTATGAACGGAACGGAATATGAATCCGTCAATTTTTTGCATCGCTTTTCGCGCAACTGTGACAACAACGACATTCGCAGACATCTTGCCGCAACAAGAAGAGTGGAGCAACAACAGCAAAAGCGTATTGCCAACTTAAAGCCGCTCAATGAAAATATCTTGGAGCATACGATAGGATATGAGCATTTGGCTGTCGATTTGACTGCAATTCTTGCTCAAAGAGAAAAGAACGGCTACGTCAAGCAAGCGCTTGATTTTGCGCTTTTAGAGGACTTTGACCACCTTTA
>JAIDUV010000079.1 GCA_029060025.1 Clostridia bacterium
ACTATAATGTAATCGAGAAAATATGCCCTTTCACGGGCAGTCAAGAAAAGTATACTTTTTTTGGAAATGTTGAAATTTTTGAAAAATCAGCGTTAAATTAGAATTTTATAGATTAAAAAAGCCAACCGAAATTATTTCGATTGGCTCTCAATAATGTAAGCTGTTGAGATTAAATCTCTGCGATAGTGTCGATCTCGACTAATACGTTCTTGGGCAATGTCTTGACCGCTACGCAAGATCTTGCAGGCTTGGAAGTAAAATACTGAGCGTATATGCCGTTGAAAGTGGCGAAGTCGCCCATGTCCGCCAAAAAGCATACCGTCTTGACTACCTTGTCAAGCGAAGATCCGCTTGCCTCGAGCACTGCTTTGACATTCTTGCAGACTTGATGAGTCTGCTCCTCTATCGTCGTGGCTGTAATATTGCCGCTCGACGGATCGATTGCTATCTGTCCCGAAGTGTATACCATACCGCCGCTTATCATTGCCTGCGAATAAGGTCCGATTGCCTGAGGCGCATTGTTTGTGCTGACTACTTTCATAAAAATACCTCCTATACTATCTTAAAGCCTGCTTTTGTAAGTTCGCTTTCGATACTGCGTATATGCTCAAAGTTTTTGGTTTCAATTTGAATATGCAAGAAGCAACCGTTGACATCACTACCCTCATTGGATCTTTCGTGGTGAATAGAGATTACGTTGCCGCCAAGGTCAGAGATTATCTTTGATACGTCTGTGAGTTGTCCAGGCTTGTCGACAAGTTCCAATGTGACGATATAGTTGCGTCCGCTCATTACAAGTCCTCTCTTGATTACTCTCGAGAGTATAGTTACGTCGATATTACCGCCCGATACGAGACAGCAAATCTTTTTGCTGTCAGTAGGTATCTTGCCAAACATCGTCGCTGCAACGGAAACGGCGCCTGCGCCCTCCGCTACCATCTTGTGCTGTTCGATAAGCGCAAGTATTGCCGCAGAGATTTCGTCGTCGGTGACGGTGACTATGTCGTCGACATATTTGGATATGAGTTCATAGGTGAGACTGCCCGGCTCTTTGACGGCAATTCCGTCGGCAATCGTATGTACGCTGTCAAGTTTGATTATCTTGTGTTCTTTAAACGACTTTTGCATACTGGGAGCGCCGCTAGCCTGTACGCCGTAAATCTTGATAGACGGCTTGAGCGACTTTGCCGCAAAGGCAACTCCTGCGATAAGTCCGCCGCCGCCGATAGGTACGACAATGGCGTCAAGATCGTTGACCTGACTCAATATCTCAAGACCTATTGTGCCTTGACCTGCAATCACGTCTTCGTCGTTGAATGGATGAATAAAAGTATATCCCTTTTCGTCCTTAAGTTTGAGCGCCGTGTTGTAAGCGTCATCGTATACGCCCTTGACAAGACAAATATCTGCGCCGTAACTTCTGGTTGCGTTCACCTTGGATATAGGCGCGCCGTCGGGAAGACATATCAAAGACTTGATACCGTTCTTTTTTGCCGCCAAGGCTACGCCTTGCGCGTGGTTGCCTGCCGAGCAAGCAATTACACCCTTGCTCTTCTCGTCTTCACTGAGTTGAGATATCTTGTAATACGCTCCGCGCACTTTAAATGATCCTGTAACCTGAAGATTTTCTGTCTTTAGATATACTTCTGCCCCTTGCTTGATTTTGGGAGCATAGATTATGTCTGTCTCTCGTATAGCCTCTTTCAACACCTGTGAGGCGTGATATACTTTGTCTAAAGTCAACATATATTTCGTCCTTATTTTGTTATTAAGTTATGTATAAACAGTTTTTTATTAGGATTAAACCTTTCGACTTCACTTCATTTCATTCAATGTGACGTCTTAAGGTTGAGATTTCTCCACTGCACTACGCTACGGTTTGCCGAGAAGAGAGATAGGCAAATTTAAAATGCGTCTTTTCCGCCAATACAGCCTTTGGCTCACGTCTACGTACAGCAAGTACGACGACGCTCGCCAAAGACAATCTTGACAAAAAATCCGCTATTTTATATTTTGCCTAGCCTCGCTTTGAGGTAAACAATTACTTGAGTATTGCGCCTTTATCTGCGCTTGTGACAAGTCTGGAGTATCTCGCAAGCCAACCCGTCTTTATATTAGGTTCTTTCTCGACGAGTTTTGCTCTGCGCTCCTGCAACTGCTTTTCGTCTACGCGTACGTTGACGGAATTGTTGGGAATATCTATGTCGATAATATCCCCTTCTTTTATCAATGAAATCTCTCCGCCTTCCGCCGCCTCAGGCGCAACGTGTCCTATAGACGCGCCTCTTGATGCGCCGGAAAATCTTCCGTCAGTGATAAGCGCAACGCTCTTATCAAGTTTCATACCCGCCAAAGCCGAAGTGGGATTGAGCATTTCTCTCATACCCGGTCCGCCCTTTGGTCCTTCGTATCTTATGACCACTACGTCTCCCGCTTTAATCTTTCCGCCGTAGATAGACGCGATAGCGTCGTCTTCGCAGTCGAATACCCTTGCAGGTCCAGAGTGAACAAGCATCTCGGCGGCAACGGCGCTACGCTTGACTACGCAGCCGTTCTTTGCAATATTACCCCAAAGGATTGCGATACCGCCAGTTTGCGAATATGGATTGTCTATCGATCTGATAGTGTCGTAATCCTTTACGCTTGCATACTTGATATTTTCACTGACAGTCTTGCCTGTCGCAGTGATAGCCGAAGTGTCAATAAGATTTTTCTTGGCAAGTTCTGAAAGCACTGCCTGTACTCCGCCTGCCGCATTGAGGTCTTGCATATGCGTAGGTCCAGCAGGTGCAAGGTGACAGAGATTTGGCGTACGCGCGCTTATCTCATTGATAGTCTTAAGATCGAGCGGATAGCCTGCTTCGTTGGATATTGCAAGCAAGTGCAGTACGCTATTGCTCGAACAGCCCAGAGCCATATCGCAAGCAAGCGCGTTGCGGATAGACTTCTCATTGATAATATCTCTTGCCTTTACGTCTCTCTTCACAAGGTCCATAATTGCCATACCTGCGTGTTTTGCAAGCGCTATTCTTGCGCTCATTACTGCAGGTATCGTGCCGTTGCCAGGCAATGCAATACCGATAGCCTCGCAAAGACAGTTCATAGAATTGGCTGTATACATACCCGAGCAAGATCCGCAGGAAGGACAGCAATTCTCTTCGTACTCAAGAAGTTCTTTATCGTCAATCATATTGGCTTTTCTTGCGCCGACTGCCTCAAACATCTTTGAGAGCGAAGTCTCTTGACCGCATACCGTACCTGCCATCATAGGTCCGCCGCTGACTACGACTGCGGGAATATTCATTCTCACTGCCGCCATAACCATACCCGGCACTATCTTGTCGCAGTTGGGTACGAGTACGAGACCGTCAAAACAATGCGCCATTGCCATCGTCTCGACGCTGTCAGCAATAAGTTCTCTCGACGCTAAGGAATATTTCATTCCAATATGTCCCATTGCTATGCCGTCGCACACGCCGATTGACGGTACCATAATAGGCGTACCGCCTGCAAGTCTTACGCCGGCTTTTACCGCCTCGGTAATCTTGTCAAGATTGATATGTCCCGGCACAATGTCGCTGTGCGCCGAAACTACGCCGATAAGCGGACGCTCCAATTCTTCTTTGGTGTAACCGCACGCATATAGTAGCGATCTTTGCGGAGCCGTCTCGACTCCCCTTGTCAAATATTCACTTCTCAAAGCCATAAAGTCCTTCTTCGCAGATATATAGTCTGCTTAATTTAATAATATCCTATTTATTTATACCGTATTAAGTTAGTCAAATAAGTCATTTATAAAATAAACGACTTATTTGACTGTTTTGCTATATTGTTTTAAAGTTCTCTCCTTCTCTGCACTATATTTTCGTTTGGTGAGGAGGGAGTGGCGTAAGATTTTCACGGATAAGAATTTTTTCCAGACTATGAAAACGAACGCCGGCGTACTATATGTACGTCAAGTGAGTTTGAAGACGTATGGGAGAAATTATTGCCGTGTAAACTTGCGACACCTCCCTACGAGCCAAACTTGCTTACTTCTTCAACCAACTCATCATTGTGCGGAGTTCTTTGCCGACTTTCTCAAGCGGATGCTCGAGTTCCAACTGACGAGTAGCAAGGAAGTGAGCGCACTTGCCGCTCTTGTTTTCCGTCATCCACTCGGAACAGAACGTACCATCTTGGATCTCACGCAAAACTTTCTTCATTTCCTTTCTCGTCTCTTCGGTGATAAGTCTTCTGCCGGTGCGATAGTCGCCGTACTCAGCGGTGTTGGATATAGAATATCTCATAAGTTCAAAGCCGCCCTTGTTGATAAGGTCAACAATGAGTTTCATCTCGTGAATACACTCAAAGTATGCCATCTCAGGAGCGTAGCCTGCCTCAACCAACGTGTCGAAACCTGCTTTCATCAATTCCGTTACGCCGCCGCAAAGCACTGCTTGCTCGCCGAACAAGTCCGTCTCCGTCTCTTCTCTGAACGTCGTCTCCAATATACCTGCTCTGCCTGCGCCGATACCGCTTGCATAAGCCAAAGCGTAATCCTTTGCCTTACCGGAAGCGTCTTGATATACTGCGATAAGAGAAGGAACGCCCTTGCCCTCTTCATATTGGCTTCTGACAGTGTGACCTGGTCCCTTAGGAGCAACCATTATTACGTCAATGTCCTTAGAAGGTTTAATAAGTTTGAAGTGAATGTTGAGACCGTGCGCAAACATCAATACCTTGCCCGGGGTCATAAACGGTTTTACTTCTGCATCATATATATCTGCGCAAGTCTCGTCCGGAACAAGCATCATTACCAAGTCACCTGCTTTTGCAGCGTCTGCGACCGGCATAACCTTTAAGCCTGCTTTACGAGCCTTCTCTGCGTGTCTTGAGCCATCTCTCAAACCTACGACTACGTTGACGCCGCTGTCGTGAAGATTCATTGCGTGCGCGTGGCCTTGTGAGCCAAATCCAATAACTGCTACGGTCTTGCCATCCAAAAGTTTTAAATCGCAGTCAGTATCGTAATACTTCTTGATCATTTTTGTATCCTCCAAAAATATGAGATTATATTCTAGTGCTTAGTATTTGCTAAACATTGATTACATTATTATTTCGTCTATGCTCTGTCCCGCAGGTATCATAGGCAATACTTTTTCGTCTCTGTCAATAACAGCCTCGATTATGCAAGGTTTGCCCGATTTGTAAGCGTCGCGCAAAGCAACTTTCAACTCGTCAAGAGTTGTTGCTCTATAGCCTTTGCCGCCAAACGCCTCTGCAAGTTTGACGTAGTCCGTCGCTCTGTCAAGCGTAGTCTGCGAATACCTCTTGCCGTAGAACTGCGTCTGCCATTGTCTTACCATACCCAATACGTTGTTGTTGATAACCACGCTGACGATAGGCAAGCCGTAACTTACACTCGTGCAAAGTTCGTTGAGATTCATATGGAAAGAGCCGTCACCAGTGACGTGCGCAACCTTTCTGCTTGGGAAAGCCGTCTGCGCGCCTATTGAAGCGCCGTAGCCGTAACCCATCGTGCCGAGTCCGCCCGAAGTGAGGAAACTTCTGCACTTGGTGCGCTTGGAATATTGAGCCGCCCACATTTGGTGCTGACCTAC
>JAIDUV010000008.1 GCA_029060025.1 Clostridia bacterium
TACGCGAACAGCACCCCGATTGGGATGACGAATCGATATATAAAGAGACTAATCTCATTTACGCCGAAAAGTCGGGTGGAGCAATGCAGGTCGTAGACCCGACCAAACCGCCCGAGGAAAGCGTTGTAATGAAGCAGGACGACAGTTCGGACAAACTCAAAGAGAGCGAGGGAGAGGGCTTGCAAGACGTAGAGGACCCCAACGAGGAGGAAGAAGTCGATGAGTAAAGTCAGTTGGGTATTTGGCGTACTGAAAGGACATTGCGTAGATACGAGTGGAATGGGAGTGCGTGAGGCATTTGAGGAACTTGAGAAACTGCGAAAGGCAGGTAAAATTACTGACGAGGAAGCAAAACCACCACAAGACAAGGTAGCCAAAAATGGCGGAAACGTTGGCAAAGATAGAAAGGCAGCAGCAAAGCCGGAAGATAAGACAAGTATAAAGCAACAAGTAAAAGAAAACCTAGATAAAATCAAAGGTACTAAAGTGGTTGCAGTTATTAAAGAGGGTAGTATAACCAAAGACAAGGCAGCAGCAATATCAGCATTAAAAGGGCAAATGGCTCGAACTAAAGGCATTGTTAAACGAGATGATTTAGGGGAGGTAGATGTGTTATGCGAAGTAAATAGCGCAATGGGTTATTCTATAACAGCGGCAGAGATATCTTCCCTTGCAGCAGTTCCAGCGGTTATCAAAAACGGAGTTATAATTGGGAATCATGAAAACCATAAGGGCGGCAAACTTGAAACAATAACAATTGCAGCGAGAGTGGTTGTTGCAGGAAAGCCGGGCATAATGGGTGTAGTACTTAAAAAGAAATCTAAAATATTCAAGGCTCATAGAGTGCTAACACCCGAAGGCACAACGTTATGGATGGACGGAGAAAAAGCAGAACGCAAAAAACAAAACAAGCACTGATGCAAATCGGTGCTTGTTTACCCCTATGGCGTACGCCTAACTCACCATATCTGAACGGACACAGACGATTTTCTGTCTCTATAGGGTATATATAGTATACGCTATTTGTTAGAAAAAGTCAATGCATTTTTCAAAAAAGGAGAAAAATATGGAAGAAATCGAAGAAGAATACGAACTTCACGAAAATGTAGAAATTATAGATGGCATACCAACATTCGATGAAATCATAGCCGACCCATACTACAAGGCGGAGTTTGACAAGAAAGTAGTCGAAGCGTTGAATATAAATAGTCACTCAGACGTTAAAGGAGGAGAACAACTAATGGACGATCAAGTTCAGATACCCGAGGGGGAAAACAAGCAAGGCGAAGTTATCGAACAAACGCCTGCGCCTACGGACAAACCCACCGTAGAAAGCACGGACGAGGCACAGCAAGGCAACGCCGAAGAAACAGAAAAAGAGCCTGCGCGAGAAATGACAGCGGAGCAGTTCGGCACTTATAACGAAACGCTTCGTAGAGTATCAAAGACCGCAAAGGCAAGTTTGCCCGAAAGGTACAACGCTTTTGAGGACGCCGAGATTAAAGCGCAAGTAAAGCAATTGGTAATGCAAGGCGAAACGCCAAACGTTAAAGAGATTGCGGCAAGCGTAGTAACCCGACTGACCAACAAAGAAGAGCCTACACCAACGCCAAGTACGGAAAACCAAGCGACGGCAGATAATACGAACGAGTTGTTGGAACTCAAGGCGGAAAATGCGTTGCTTAAAGCCGGTATAACTACCGAGCGATTAGACGCGGCAAAGAAGTTGTTTATAGCAGAGGGAGCATCCTTTGATAAGATAGCCGAATTCGTCGCAAAATATCCCGAATGGCACGCGCAAGAGGGCGGCGTCGTGTTTAGCAAAGCGCAGCCCATTGCAGGTAGAACCGCGCCAACCCCCGGCGGACAACCTGTACTCAATGACTTTGAAGCAAAAGTTCAAGCGATGAGAAAAGCAAGGGGTTACAAATAATTTTAAATAAAGGAGAATTACTATTATGCCTATTACGTTAGGTGATGCATTCCAAAACTGGAATCCATCGACAAATTTGCCCACTTCGGGCGCAACGGTAGACGGCGGCGTTATCGCTATGCTTGAACCGAATATGTTCCGCAACAAAGTTATGCTTCCAGGCGTAACTTACGCAACTGACGTTGAAAGCCTTATGATTGACAATCAATTTGCAGTGGCTTTCATTCGTAAACTTGAGAAAATCAAAGTCACTATGTGCAAAGCGACGGATAAAGACGCTTTTCGCGTTGTATCCACGCAGTCTGACGGCGACTTTCTCGAGATTAAGTGCAACGACGTTTTGAAAGTCGCTGAAATCGTAAACGAACCAATCGACAAAGCAAGAGTAAGTGGCAAAACCGCTGACAAGGTCGCGCTCGCTTCCGAGAGTTACGACGAAATCAAAGAGTTGCGCTACCTTTCATATCTTATCAACGGCGGCGGTTCGCCCGATCCGACCGACGTCGGCGCGCCTGCTTCTGCAAATACCGCTCAATGTACGAAAGACAACGTCCTCGACAATATTATCGAAGATCGTAAGACTTTGAAGAAAGCCGGAGCAACTCCCGATACGCTTCTTATAAGCGAAGATACCGACGCTGTATTCCTCAAATACATCGGCAACCGCAATTACTTCTCAACCGCAAGTGAAAGCGAGGTTGCTGCGCTCGGCGTAGAGTTTGCAGGTACGTTGTTCAGTAAAAAGGTGCGCGTATTCACGTCAAATGCGCTCGGACAGGACAACAGTGAACTCGTAGGAGAGGAAGCAAACTCAAGCGAGTGGGATTGGAGCAATATCGAGTATATACTCTACGACCATAAGACGCTGTCGATTATCAACATTGCTCGTTATATAGGTCTTGTAGATTATGCGGCAATACAACACAACAGTACGCTCATTTCGATTCTGTCGGTATGTGGCGGACGTATTCGCAACACGAAGAAAGCCATTGCAAAGAAGTACGCGACTGCTTCCGTAAGCGGTGGCGGTAGCGCCGACAGCGAATAACAAACTGCTTATATTAAAAGGGGGAGCAAGGATAGGCTTGCTCCCTCAGATTTCATACAAAGATTTGGAGGTAAAACAAAATGCCAAACAACATAGACCGCTATATGAGCCGACTAAACGAGCGACTTATGTCGTGCGCGCAAAGAGCGCTCGACGATATGAACAATATAGCAGAACAACGCACCGAGCGCGAAGACATACGCGCTTGCATTGAGGAAATAAAAACGAAGAACAAGAAAGCCATTACCGAGAGTTGGGCGACTGCCAACCATTGGAGCGAACATTTCAACGGCTTGGGCGGAGAAGATGCCGACTGCGCGAAAGAAGAGGACAGCAAGGCAGAGCAAGAAGAAACAACCGACGGCAACGAGGGCGAAGAGTAAGATGGGAGGTGTGGCGCTATGTCTAGTAGAATCATAAGCGTATCGTATGGACACGGCTCGTCGCACGGCAAACTGTACGACTACGAAACCGATAAGAAGTACCAAACAGGCGACGTTGTAGTCGTACCTGTAGAGCATCACAAAAGCCACAAGATGTACAACACGCTTGCGGTTGTGCAGTTAACGAATGACGAGGGAACGGCAGGTGGGATGGCAAAGGCTGATCACATTACCGACCCCAAAAAGAATATCAACCCGAAGAACGTATCGCAAAGGTTGACTATTGCTCAACAACAAGGACTTGACGTTTCAAGTCCGCGCGACGTTACGATGCGAACGCTTCCTGGCTACAAAAATAGAGCAAGCAATGAGAAATGGTCGGGCAGTACTAGCCGGCTAATCTCACGCGAGGAGTAAATTATGTATCAAGACAACGACAACAGCAAACTTATAATACCGTTTTACGACGATATACCTAGCGACGCAAAATATCCGTGCGACACGGAGCGTATGCGTTACGACAAGGACGATCATAGATACTATTTGACGGACGTGGCAATCGAGCATTACGACATTGACTGCGAGCCTAACGAAATCAAGAGGCTTATACGGACGGCGAGCGATCATATCTACAGTTATATCGCAATAATGGCGCAGACTAAGTACAATCTTATGTGTTACCGCATTGCAAAGAGCCTATTTGGTCGAGTAAAGACTGCGCGCGAGGGCAGGCTTGAATTTGAGCGAATGCTTGTCAAACAAGCCGAGTTTATAAACGACTTTGGCGACGCAAAGAAAACGCCGAAAATGGTCGTGAGCCAAGAAAGCGGACGCGTCCGCGACAACGACGTTGATATGTCCACAGGCTATTGGCTTGACGACGAGGTGTTGATTTGGCTTAATATGAATTACCTAACCGACCCTAACGCAACCGGGGAATGGAAAATGCGTCTATCGGAATATTGAGGGAGGTAAACTATGGCGCAAAAGATAGAATACCCAATGTTCTCGCCACACCCAAAAGCAAAGTTGTATAAACGTTTTACAGGCGATATGCCGATTAAAGTCGATGACAACCAAATCATACAAATTGAAATGGACGGACGAATAATAGAAGTTGCGGACGGCGGAATTATAACTATACAAAACAACCGCTATGTATTCGTTGACAAGTTCCGTTGGATAGAGTCAACGAGTAAAGACAGTCAAAGCGAGCAACCGCTCGACGGCTTGATTGTCTCCAATTCTTACGTAACGATACGCACCAATTCTCTTAAGGAGTTTGATTGCGGAGATATTGTTGAATTGCCTAAGGAGTCACGTCTTGGCGGATTGTGGACGATAGAAGACGGAGCAACCGTAGATTACGTTTATACGCCTAAGCAGGTGCAGACGTATCAATATTTGCCATTGTCAAAAGTTGCGAGGTAAGGATGCAAAAGTACAACAGCCGTTTGACGGCAAGAGATTTGTTTATGAACTCGGCAATGTCGGGTATATTTCCGCAATTCTCTGACGCTAAATTGCAGAACGTATATTCGTTTGCAGAGGTGGAAAGAAGAATGCAAAACTACTTAGCATCGGCGTTAAATGCTAAGGTCTCCGGTGACGGAGAATTGACCGTAAACGGAAACTACAATAACGTGCTTGCGCAAGTAAGACGACTCAAATCTATGATTGAGATATTTTTTAACAATACGCCTAAAGTCGTGCAGGCGATAAGAAGAAATACGCCGCTCTATTTGCCGTACGCCACGAAAAAACAGTTGGAGAGAGTAAAGAGCACGGAGAGCAAAATCAAGGCAATGAACGAAGTCTTGGACAACTTGCAGTACAACGAGTCGTTTGGAGCGTTAAACAGTGTAAAAAAAGAGCCACCCGAGAAATTTGCTCGCAACAAAAAGCAATGGGAAAGCAAAGTAGGATATAGGAGACTTAAGAAGATATGAAGAAAGTAAGAATTACGGCAGACGCCGTTTTGGCGATAATAAAAGGCATATTCGAGGACGAAGAGATTAACGTACATATTACGGATAATTCCGCGCCCGAAAATTGGCAAGGTAAAAAAGTAAACGAGATACTCAACGTAGAGTATTACACTTTTAAGCACCGCCCAATCTCAACGCAGAAGATTATCAATAAGTTGCTTGAAGATAACCGTCAAGTTAATTGCTTTGAGTCTATCAACAGAGCATTTTGTCTTTTGTCACTTGGGAAGATAGAGAGGCTATACTCTAAGGATACGGATATGGTTGCGCTGTCTGCCTCGCTTGAGTATTACATACAGACAAGCAAAATCAAGTTGCTTGAGTATTTGATTGAAGATTGTAATATCGCGACAAGCGGACTGCGTATTCCTGTTGAGTTCGGGCAAGAGACGAGAAAAGCCGTAATATTCTTGGGGCGTCCAAGAGTAAGTGATATTCAGACCTCAACTCCTTTTGGGGAGGCGGCATTGGTCGACGTCGACGTGACGATTATGTTTTATCCCGACGTCATAAGTTATAGCGAATACACGGTCAATGTAGCGTTTAGCCTGGGCAATGAAAGAAAGAGCGCGGATATTCCGCTTACGAGTTTTTCCTGTGTCAACGCTATGACGCAGGACGCTGTGCCATATATAGAGGCAAAAAATAAAGTCGGCAATATAAATCTATCTTGCGCTAATTCTTTCGTAATGGTATTTGACGGCTACAATAACGACTTTATCAATTACTTGGCAAATAGGGCGTTGAGTGCAGAAAAGCAAGACAACAATCAAGTGTTTACTATTACGATAAAAAGAGGCGACGACAATAGTTATACGCACGAGGTAATTATAAAGGATCACCAAATGACCGTCAATGCGGACACTGGCAACGAAACCCATACCGTGACGTTTTTAAAGAGAGGACTGAAAAATGGCATTGCATAATTTGAAGATAACTGTCGTCGACGGCGGAAAGATGGACGACAGTATATTAGGCGCGGACTCAAATGGAGGAGAAGAGCAAGAAGACGACTCGTTCGCAAAGTTCAGAAAAGTCTTGAATTACAACGACACTATCAAAAAGAAACTAAAACAGTCAATGTCCAAGACTCAATACTTTGCTTTGCAATCGACGGTGAGTTTGGCGACACAGACGGCTAAACAGTTTGCCAATTACCTTATCAGTGACATTGGGCGAGCCAACGGCGACAGCAACTACCAAGCAATAGTAAATAGGCGTATAGAGCAAGTCACTGACGTATTGAGTTTGGGACAAGGTATGGTCAGCGGTGCTGCGGCAGGCGCTATGGCAGGTCCCGTGGGCGCTGCAATAGGCGCGGCAGTGGGAGCAATAGGCGCAGGAGTAAATCTAGGTTTTAAGTACGCAGAACGCGAAAGGTCTTATCAACATCAGATGTTTGAGGAACAAAATTCACAGGCGTACCAACTTGCAAGAGCAAACTATTCGGCATTGACCGGGAGGGTTAGATAAATGTACTATTGGCGTATATGGCAATGGAAAAACGGCGAAAAAAACGAAAAGGGCGAGTATAAAAATAACACGGAGTACACTGATTATGTAGTCGCTCCAATATTTATTGAGGACAGGCTCGACGAAACTATGGACACAGGCGAAATTATCCTTAAGGGTATGCCTATATCTACAAAAAATGATTTTCCGCCCAAGATCAAGTTCCGCTTGGAGCGTTACCTCAAAGAAGACCACTCCGACACGCCCAAGAAATGGGATTTTGTTGTCGAACACGACGACGTGGAGGAATACGTAGGCTGTCCTGAAATCTGCACACACCGTATTCATCTTATCGAAGCGTCCGTAATCGCCCAAGGTATGCACGTCGATAATATCGCGCTGACGTATGAGTTGCAAGACGTGGATTTGAATTATAAGGTTGTAAAACCTAATGGGGGAAGTGTAGATGATTTGCTTGATACTAATTCTGGACTAAATATAAATTCGGCAAAAAAAAATAAGATTATTAAGGAGGAGACAAGATATCCTGGAAATCCTCTAGTAATA
The DNA here is from genome assembly GCA_029060025.1 of Clostridia bacterium. Classification (GTDB taxonomy): domain Bacteria; phylum Bacillota; class Clostridia; order Christensenellales; family UBA3700; genus RACS-045. The sequence goes on from JAIDUV010000008.1 coordinate 7,372, forward strand.
ATAGATCGAAATGGAGAATTCATTAATGCGTATAAATATGTGTGGGAAGCAAATTCACTGAACGGAATGAAAAAGATTGTATTAAACCATCACGCTGTCAATTCGTCTATCATAACTTTTGATATTCCCAAATTATATATTTATGGAAGTAAGGACAATGTTGATTGGAACGATGAGCCGTTATTTCAATTAAACACTATAACAAGAGTGAAAAAAATATTGAAGTGCAATGGCGAAATAGTAGAGCCAGAACCAGGGAAAAAATTTGAAGAAAAAGAATTTGCAGATGGTAGTAAATCTATTTATTCAGGCGCAACAAACATTTTGGATAGAGACGACTCATATTGCTATTGTAAAGACGGTGAGGCGAAGTTAAGAAAAATAGAAGATTTTGAAGCATATGCAGAGTACGATGATTTTAAATTTATATATACGACATTTCCTGTAATTGCTAAATCTAATAAAAATTACGCACAACAAGCGACATTTTACACTGACGTGTTGAGTGTTGAACAACTAGAAGCAGGATACACGGTTGATTATGAGATAAGTTGTGTTGCGGATAGCAAATATCAAGATGGAATGGTAAGTTATTATAAGCAACAATACTATTCTCATTATTCTGCATCCATTGGGTTGCCTACAAAATTAGGTCACTGTCGAACAGAAAAATTATCAAACGAAATAGCAAATGATATAATTGTAAAAGCCGAAATTCATTGCACAAATAGAGCCGACTCAGCAAATGCGCCGTTCGTGCGCAAAGGAGTAAAGTACTCTTGCTATGACCTTTTGCGCAAAGCGTTGTTAACTTGCGATACATATTTACTGGACAATACAAAAGAATGTCTTGACGAATTAGGAGTGACGGCAGAGAGCAATGGTAACTTGATTGAAGTCAAAAGTATGGAATTTCCAATTATTATAAGTGACGACCCCAAAGAGGATTGGAAGAGCAGATTGAAAATAGCAAAAGTGTATGAGACCGTTTTTGAGCAGAAAAATCTGTGGGAAGTGCTTATACAAATAGGCTATTATCTGCACGCAATACCGTACCTTGAATTTGCAGAAGACGGTAGCGACCGATTTGTCCTTAAATTCCAACAGTTGGGCAATACAAAGAAGAAAGACGATACAAACAATAAGATAACTATTTTCAACAGTCGCAATCTGTCAGAATACTTTACGCAATACGACAGTTATATGACCAACTTATTCTCTCCGCAAAACGAGATCGAAGAGTGGATTGTACCAAAGACAAGTGATAGTACTTATCTTGTGTCCAACGATACGGCAGAATTGCAGACGAAGTATTCCATAACCGAGATTATAGAGTTTGATATAATCTATGAGGGAGTATCAAAGCCTGCGCTCTCGTGCCTTTTTGAGAAATCTATTTATGAGATTTTGACAAACGCCGACCCATCGCAGATCGTTCCGGCAAAGGGAAACTCAATTTACTATACGCTTGGAGATAATAAAATTCAAGGACTGTCTTACGTTGCGCCTAATGTTAGTGTCGGAGATAATCTAATGTCATTGAAATATATAATGCAAAAACTCTTTGGGGTAAATCCTAGCGTATGGACGCAGGATTATACTTTTAACAACCTCTGTTTCCATATTAAATATAGGACGCAAGACTCGGCTCGTATTACGCAATTTAGACCAGACTTACATAAATTTGTAAAGAATAGTTCGTATGAGAAATATCCTCATCACGAGCAATTCTACGGTCAACAAGATAAGATAGTAGACAGCGAGCGCTTCTCGGCGAACTTGTGGGGCAAACTAATACGCGTCGGCAATGCAGTATACCAAAGACAGGAGCAAGTCATAAACGCAGCGGACGCAAAAGAAAGCGGCGACTTGGTAATGATAGACGATGAGCCTTATTACGTGACTACGGTTGAGAATGAATGTTACGCTGATGTAATATTGCAAAAGGTAACGTATACTAAGAACTTTAATCAACTGTCGCAAATCGTAACGATACCGTCCGAGCCACGTTTTTATGAGGTAAGCGAGCGTGCTAAGGTAAGAAGAGAGGTTAGAATACAAGAGTTCTTTGTGCTTTCGACAGAAGATACAGATAATACAAAAGAAAAGAATAAGCCTTTATTTATGGCGAGCGATAAATGGTCAGAGTTTATCAAACAACTCATTTTCTGCAAAGACCATAAACTCCCTAATTTCGCTTATACAAAGTTTATGGCGGATAGATTGCGTAAGCACGTTAGATATTTAATGGCAGACGAGTTGTTTCCGTCAAACGGCTTTAATCGTACAGGAGAGAATACTATCGAGCCGTTGGAGTCCAAAAGTTATGCTGATTGTATAGTTCCGCTTTTGCATTTCCCATTGCACGACGGAATTATTTTCGAGTGGGATATGGACGATAACTTTAAGGCAGGAGATTATATTGATAAAGACGTTAGTGGAGATGGAAATAGCAATGACTCCGCTTATATGTCGCAGCAGTCTCTACGTTACGTTGATATTTTGGGCAGAGCAGATCTGTTCCGATTTGAATTATTCCATAATGATAAATGGAATGAAAAGCAAGCGCAACAACTGCCTATGGCGAATAATATAACTTTGCCGAGCGACAGCGTAATAGGGGTGCAAGGACACGATAATATTGCGATTGCGCTGGATAAGGACAACAGAGAGGAAATATCCTTTAACTATCAAATCAACTTACTGCATAGCGCAAAAGAGGGCGACGACGATTTTATTACGTTCCCTAATTTGTTTGGACGTAAGACAGATGATTTGAAGGTTTGTTTGTCTACACAAGAGCAGTCGCTGTTTAATGAAAACGTTAACTTGACGAGTGCAGCAATAATAGCGAGCGTGCCGTATGAATTTGGCAAATCTGATAAAGGTAGTTTGACTATTGAATTTGGAAAGCCGAAATTTATAGATGGGGCAGACATATCCCAAGTTAAATCTATCATATTTTACCACGAGGACGACGAGACAGGAAGAGTTGCATACATAGCAAAAAACGTAGCGAAATTGACTGACAACAAGAAATTACTGCGGTGGTATATTTTCCCGATATTCAATTCTTAATATTTTGATAAGATCTATAAGTTTGAATATTGTTAATGTTAGAAATGAGAAATAAAGTAGAATAGCAAAAGTCAAACATGTAGAAGAGTACAAAATGCTATCTTTGCAAGTCTGGATAACACCATTGATAAATAGTTGGTCGTAGTTCTCAAGTTTACTTGGTTCATTCCAATCGGCAATTTCTTTAGTGTAAGCTGCTATAATGATAATATTTTGCACTAAAAAATAAATAAGTATTGCTGTGCAAATAATCATCCAAACAATAAGCAAAGCCAACTTAAGTTTGGTTTTGCTTTTTTGTTGGGTGGTGTTTTTGCTTAAATCTTCCATAATCTATTCTCCTTTATGGGAATAGTATAGAAAAAAATATAGAAAAAGTCAATAGGGAGGAATGGAACAATGTTGTAAAATTGTAGATGAATCAGATTTATTGGAGGGGAAGTCAGCCTATATTTGAAAATCTGTATCACATTTCCGTTGAATATTATTAAATACGTATTATTATAATTATAGATATTCTATTCACTTTAAGATATTATATATTTGCTATATTATCTTAATATATTACATATATAGACAAAATATATATAAATATATAAAGTAAAATAAAAGTGTTGACAAAATAAATTGTAAATGTGATAATATAGGAGAATAAAGTAACGTGAATTTTGAGGGACGGTATAGACTAATGATGAAAGTTGCAGTTAAGAGAAGGGCTGAATTGGAAACAATCGTTAAAGATTTTTGTCTACAGAATAAACTCAATATGAAAGAAGATTTATTTAAAGAGTTAAATAAAATAGGCTTTTTAGTGTATGGAGTTAAATTTCGGAAACAATTATCCGGAATGATTTTAGTCAATGAATATGCCGATAAGATAGAGGATTTTGAGTCAAACAAATTAATTTTTTATAATGATAGATTTGATGTTTATAATGTAAGATTTGTTGTTTTGCATGAATTGGCTCATTACATATATGACAAGTATGAAAATAAAAATCAGAAATTGACTATTGCAATGCGTGATCATACAGTAGGATATTCTAATAATATAGACGAACAAGAAAAAGATTATATGGCTGCGGCTATGTTAATCCCGCTTGTGGAATTAGATGAAAGAGTTAGAGTATATGAGGAGAACAAAAATCCAAATGGTCAACGTGTTAGATTATCGTGTGATGAATTGAAAAACGACGATTACTTTGTACAATCAATACAACGTGAATACAGAGTTGATGCGACCTTAGTGAGTAGAAGAATTGAAGAATTGTTTGACGAGAAAGGGGTTGTATATTAAGAATGAAGCAAAATAAAACTAATAATCAAGAACTGCAATTTAACAATCTTCTTAATGATATTGTTGATATAAATGTAGAACCTACAGCATCTGAAGACGGGGTAACGCCTATTGATGATAGAGACAAAGAATACACTAAACTAATCAGGGCGTATGGTTATTTTTATTCTGAAAAGAATAAAATAAATATTGAACTCAGAAAAAAGTTTTTTCGTTACAGTTTTGCCTTACTTGCAATGCTTATATTAGGGATGATAGTTGTTGCTGTAGTTATTTGTTTTAAAGTTCAAAACGCAGTAGCAATTGCCGCAGGTATAGTTTCTAGTATTGCGGCTCTTGCAACATCTTTATTGATTCTCCCAAGAATAATAGGGGAGTACTTGTTTCCTAAAAATGAAGATGAATATATTAGAGATATGATTTGTGAAATGCGTAATGCCGATGAGCATCGAAGAGATTCTGAAAAGGGAATTCCGAAGCAGGAAAGTAAGACATCAACAGAACAAGTTTACAAGGATAAAAGTAAATAAAACATAATCACAAAAGACAAAGGGGATACCCAAAACAAAAAGACAGTTTTCGGACTGTCTTTTTTTATACACAAAATAATTTTAGGAGGATATTTAATGAAACAAATTCAGCAACTGCGCTGTATCGCGCTCAAACTTGGCGTCAGCGGTACAGCGTTACCTATTTCGGTAACGCGTTTATACAAAGGAAGTTATGGCTTTGTAAAGTTGAAAGTCTATGTGCCAAAGACGCAAAATACAGAGGCACCGTTGTGTACAGCGTTCTGCACCACAACCGACGAACTCGGTAGAGAAGAGATTAGTAGCAAAAACTACAATTTGATTTACGTCGGCGAATGCGACTTGGAGGGCAAGAGTTATTTGCTTTTTGAAACGCTTTTGCCCAAAGAGTTTACACAAAAAGAAACCTCGCCTAATGGACTTAAAATCACGTTCAATTACTTTGATACCGCGATAACCACCGACAAACGTGGCGAGGCTTTACTCGATGAAAACGGAGTGCCAAAACGCCACGCAACTGACCTGCTTGTGTCAAGTACGTATACAACTACGGTGCATCCGGGAGGTTGGAATAACGAAGATGTAGAACTAAATATTAAATCATCCGAAGCGGCGCAAATAGGCGAGAACACTCGCAATATAAGCGAAATGCAAGACGATATTCTAGGGCTACGAGCCGAAGATCGAGTAATCAAAGACGATCTTGCAAAAGAAGTTAAGCGAGCAAGCGATGCTGAAGAGGAACTTAACGAGAAGATTGGGGAGTTATCAAGAGGAGCAATCAAACTTGGACAAGATGTTGAGCAAATCAGCAATGCTATTGGACAAATAGAAGATAAAGCAAAGGAAGCCGTAGAAACCGCTGAGGGAGCAAGCAAAACAGCAAGTGAACTTGCAGACAGTATAGCCCAAGCAAACGCGACAGCAGACGAAGCAAATAAAAAGGCAAATACTGCGGTTGAAGTAGCCACCAATATGGAAGCAACTGTGGGAATTATATCAAAAGATATAAGTGAATATAAAGAACAAATTGACGGAAAGGTCGCTGACCTTGAAAAGAATATTGTTCAAGGAAGTGGCGGTAGCAATGTACTCATAAATGGTAAGCCACAGGCGCAAATTGAGTTTACGAGTGACCCACAAAGTCAGTTAGATAATAAGACCGATACTTTAATTTTGAACAATAAAACGACTTTAATTGAAAAGGTAAAGGAGTTGTTCAAGATTTATAGGGACAGCCTAATAGGAACGGAAGACGAAATAAGCGACGAAGACCTTGAAAAACTATATCAAGAAATGGAGCAAGCGCCATTATCTGAATTATGCGAATTTTATTTAGAGTTGCAAACGATGATGTTTTACCCAAAAAGTTTGGGGGGTTTGGGATATTTAGATACACAAAAAATTGAAGCATTATGCGGTACGACATATTTCAAAACAATAGGCAGTCATTCAAAAGAGGACGGCGATTTTAATATGCTTCATATAGATATACCATCAGACCAAAAGCAGATAAATATAATAATGTTTGATGAGCAGTCAGAAAGTGCGAAAGAGGGGCATATTAGAATTGTAGATACAAAGGATTTAGCAGAATCAGCATATTGGACAGAAGGAAGTGCCAATATTCAACTTTCTAACTATGGCGTATATATGGTTGAGTTTTACAAATATGATACTAGTAATCCTCGTTTTCATGTTTGTTCTCTTTGTTCTTATTATGGATCAGGGATGCAAGCCATTCACAAAACTGAATCGTTTGCGCCACAAATAGTAAGAATAGCAGATGCAAGTGGTTATCCAACTACATATAGATATGCAAAGGCATATCCATATAGAGATAAAGAGGATGAATTACTTAAAATTCATTTAGAGTTTTTGGATAATAACGAAACAATTTCGATAATCCCACACATAGTAAGATACTATCAAATAGTGTAAGGAGCAAAAAATGATAGATTTGAAAAAGTTGATAAATAAAGCACAAATAGCAAATAATGAGAAAAGTGCAGTATTGTATTGGAATAAAGATATATGCGGTTTTGAGCCACAACAAAACAAAGAAGAAACGCTTTTGCCATATTCAAAAGAGCAAGTCAACGAAATGCTTTCACAAGGCATTGCAGTTGCAGGCGCAGACGGTAGACCCATCGTAGTGCCAAGACCCGAACCAACGGCAGAGCAAAGGCAAGCGCAGTATAAGAGACGTGTGGACGAACTCATACGCTCCAAATACACGCTTTCGCAAGAGTTGGCAATTATACGTCAGCAAGCCACAAAGAGCGAGGAATACCAAGCATACTTCGATTACTGCGAAGAGTGCAAGGCAATAGCAAAAGCGGAGGTGTATGGCAATGAAGTATGAACTAATAAAAAACTCAAACGCAGGAGTAATAATTGACCCGACGCCAATACTTCTAGATATTAAGGACACTTTTAAGGTGTCTTTTGTTTTACCCGAAGAGAGCGCATATATAGCGCTTTTTAGAGGCGAGGACAATGTGGAGTACAAAGTTGTCATAAAAGACAGCGTGGCTTTAGTGCCTAAGCAGTTATTCAAGAAAGAGCAGAGAGTTGGGCTGACGGTGTGCCAAGTAGACGGCGAAAAAATGATACACGCTTGGGAGTGCCATTCTTTGAGGATAGGCGCTTTTCTTTATCTAAGGCAAACGCAATGGCAAATCACAGCAGCAGTGGATGACAAAGAGATATACGCGCGTATTGCTGAACTTGAAAAAAGTCACGCGGAAACGCAAACTGCGTTTAAAACGCTACAAGCCGAGAATACGCGCTGTATGGACGAATGTAGCAAGACTGCCCGAGAACACGCCGAGCAAGTCGCTGAACTTACAAAGACGCTTGTAAGCGTTAAAAAGGCAAACGAAACGCTTGCCGATAGATACAACAAGGCAATAAAGGTCATCAATGACCTTTCGGAGCGAGTAAAGGCGCTCGAAAAAAACTACGACCCTACTATAATCAAATAAATTTTGGAGGTATTAAAAATGGACTATGTATGGGAATTAATACAGCCTTACGTTATGGCTGTACTTGCAACATTATGCAGCAGTGGTGTTGTCACTCTTATCGTGCGCGCAGTAGTTAACAAGATATTAAACAAGAATAGCGCAATGCTCGATAAAACTTACAACATCGAAAAAATCAGCAAGTTGGTCGCCGACAAGTTGGCAGGCAAGACAATGAACATTGACGTCACAGCCGTGACTGAAAAGTCATTGAAGAAGACCACGAAACAACTCGATGAGCGTATCGAAAAGGTGGAGAGCATAGGCAACTCGCACACGGCAATTCTAATCGCAATGGCAAAGGGAATTATTAAACTAAAAGCGTTGAGCGAAGATGAAAAAGAGGAAATTGCAAGCGCTGTGCAGTTGCTTGAGAAAGGCTACAAACCACCCGAAATTGAGGAAATTATGACGGTCAAACTTGCGCCGATTGAATTAGGGCAAGATGAATTTGAGATAACAGAGGCTGGAGGCGAAGAATCAGACAGCGAAAGTGGCGGCGTGAATTTTGGAGGGCTTGACGAATAATGAAGATGACAAAAAATAGGTTGGTCTTTTTCATTTTGCACGTTTTGTTCTCGGCAGTTGTACCGCTTGCGTTAATAATTGTTCGATACAGCACTATTGACAATACTAAGGCCGCGGTTGGTTTTAAGGTTTCAATAACAGGCATTATGCTTTTGATTTTTGTTTTTTGGACGATTAAGAAATTATTTGTTGATAAAAAACTATCCGATCTCAAAGCACAAAAAAGCGTAATGCTTGCTAATTTGAAAACCAAGCAAGATCCTGCCGAACTCGCTGCGCTTGAGAAAGAATTGAAGAGTATAAACACGCTTGAAGTTGTATTCGGCTCAATCATACCATTGCTATTTATAGTGGTGGCAATTATAGCATTCAAAGCCCTTGAAGCACAACTTGTAAAACTATCGGCTACGTTAGGCTATATAGGCATAAGTTACGCTATAGGGTTGATATTCAACATATTATACTCGCGCGAAATACACGCGAAAAACGGAGGAGAAGACAATGGCAATGAATAACAACAAAGAGAGTTTGGAGAAATTGCTTGCGGTAAAAAACAAATTCAACTACCGTCAATTCTTTATGATTGCGGTTTTAATATTTGCCACCGCCGCTGATATACTAATAGACTATGTTCAAGCAGGTTTTAATCCGTCAATATTTAAAGACCCTGCGTATTGGATAATGCTCGGGTTGACGTGCCTATCCGTCATATTGGTAACGCTCTCGGTTCGCGACTTCTTTCGAGAAAAAGAATTGAGAGAGAATTCGGACGTCGTTGCCGTTCAACGACAAATTGACATTGCTCACTCCGAGTTGATGAAACGGAACTTGACAACGCACTTTGCAGAGTATGTGGACGATATAAACGATAAACGTAAACGTGACGCTTACAAAGCATACATACAATATAAGATGTCCAAATGCAGGAGAGATAAATGGCGCAAAAAGTGGCAAACATTACTTGATAGGGCGGATAATGATATTGAGTATTTGCCAGTAAGAGGAAACTTGATTGAAGTATCTAAAGTTTGTTATATTAAGTTTAACCGCGTGCGCATAGCAACGATTTTCAGTCGAACAGATAGAAATAAGAGTGACGATGAGAATATGGAGGCGAACGAACAAGCGCATATCAATGAGTTGATATTCCGTAAGTTGTTTACTCTTATTTCATTTTCGATTGCATTGAGTACGCTGTTCTTTGAACCAAATGCGTTTGCGGTTTCGATTTTAATTAACACCTTTTCCAAACTATTTCGCACTGCAATGAGTATATATCTTGGAGCGAGTGATGGACAAGCATTTGTAAAAGGTACATTACTATCCAAAATGAATTTGCGCCTTGACTTTATTCAAAAGTTCCTTGAGAAAGAGAAATCTAAATCAGAAGTAAAACAAGTTGACGCAGAGGGGACGGCTGAATAATCATCTGTCTTTTTTCGCTAATATAATATGGATATAATAATTATTAATAAAGAAAGGCTACTTATCGGTAGCCTTTTCTTTTATCTCTCAAGGAACATTCCAACTACGCCGTCGACAACTATTAAGCGTAAGGGGTTCGTATTTGAGAGGTAGTGGCAGAGAGAGGGATTTGTAAGGAGCGGAGCGACGGAATAGCGAACTTGTGAGCGTCACAATTTCGGTAAACCGAACTCTCGCAAAAGCAAAAGCATATCTGCCGATATGCTTTTTAATGGCAGAGAGTCGCCTTTTTTGTACAAACATAAATTATCGTCGGGTGGAGATTTTTTGGCAAGTTTTAGTTCTTTTTCTATCTCATCTATATCGTCTGGGGTAGTTTTCCTTTTTATGTTTTTATCTGTAAAGTTGTATGTAATTACCAAGCAGTCGTCATATAGAATGACTTCACGAATGCAATATTTTATTATATGTTCCCTTGTAAGTTTGTCAGTTATATCGCCTTTAATAACCTTTTTGAAATAGTCCTTAATCATATCTGGAGTTAGATATGAATAATTACGTTGTCTTGCTTGCTCAATATCAAAGTCGTATTGGGATATTTGTTTTTCTAATTCTTTGAGCCTTATTTTCGTTTGCTCGGTTATTATACCTTGCTCAATAGCAGCGATCAAATTGTTTGAAGCTTTCAATGCTTCATCGCGTCTTTTCTCCAAAGACTTTATTAGTACAGATTCCTTATTTTCTGTTTGGTGCTTTTTATAAATGGCATTGACTAAATCATTAAGAAAATCATTTTCTTCAATAAGTTTCCAAGATAGTTGGATGACTAAATCTTCAAGCCACTCTTTTTGAACGGATTTCAATTCACAATCTATTTTGCGTCTGCGACGAGAGAGGCAAGTGTAGTATTTGTAAATATCTGTGCTTTTACTTTTGCCGCTTTCGCCTACCATAAAAGCGTGGCAGTCTCCACAAATAAGTTTGCCGGATAATAAGAAGCCGAATTTTTGTTTTTTACTTCCGGGCGTATGTTTATTTGAGTTTCTTATGTTCTGTACGGATTGCCAAGTATTTTCGTCAATGATTGCAGGGTAGATATTGGTATAGATGGTATCGCCGTGTTGTACTTTACCTATATAATTTGTATTGGCGATGATTTTGTATAGTTTTTTATCGTCAAGATAATGACCGGTTTTTGTTCGGATTCCTCTTGCGATGAGATTATCTGCAATAGATTTGCCAGTATGACCATTAGCGAATTTTGAAAAGATTTCTCTTACAATTTCCGCTTCTTCGGGATTGATAACATTTTTATGGTCTACAACGTCGTATCCATAGAGTTTCGGTCCGCCAGTGTAATTTCCTTTCAAATAACTTTCTTTAAGTCCACGCAAGACTTTTTGAGAAAGTTCGGCGGAGTAGTATTGATTCATACCTTCAAGCAAACTTTCAAGTATTATGCCTTCGGGAGTATCTGGTATGTTTTCCATAGCGGACAGAACTTTCACGCCGTTTTCTTTTAAGGTGTGTTTATGTATCGTAGTTTCGTATTTATTACGAGAAAAACGATCTAGCTTATATACTAAGACATAATCCCATTGACGCTTGTTACTGTCTTTAATCATACGCTGAAAGTCTGGACGAGCGTCATTCGTACCGGTCATAGCACGGTCAATATATGTATCCACTATGAGGATATCATTATTCTTTGCGTATTGCTGACAAACTCTAAGTTGTCCTTCGATAGATTGTTCTGTTTGACTATCGCTCGAATAACGGGCGTAAATAACTGCTGTTTTCATTGTTTATTCTCCTAAATATTTTAGATTTGCATAAAGCATAGGTAATTCGAAAAAAGAATGTAAGAGCCTATAAGCAACCTTTTCCTTGCTACTTTCAATTCCAATCGAAACGAGATACAAACTTTTCCCAAACACATATTCGAAATCTCCTTTTAACTTTTTTTCGACAACACCGAAAACGCAGGAAATGTCTAGGCTGTCAAGTCCTTTTCATTGCGAAGCCTAAAAGATGAAAACTATTGACTTTAAGATTTTTCAATTAAGTTGTTTAAGCGAGAGTTTTCATAACTTGACAGCAACGACATTTTCTGCCACAGACATAGGCGAAAAAAAGTTATAGAAAGTCGATTAGTTTGGGTTGAGTTTGGGGAATGGATAGATTTGTTTAGTTTTTAGAAAGCAAAAGATTGGGCATAGTTGCTAAACTTTTAATTCAAAAAACTGTATAGTCAACTTACCGAAGCAAATAGGAGTGGATATGAGAAAAATCAAAATAGTTTCAAATAACGGAAGGAATACTGTGCACGTTAATGGAATGCCCAATCTTGAAATGTTATCAAAGCAAGATTATGATGCGTTAATATCAAGTCTTGAATTGGAGATAAGAAATTATTATAAAGGACAGGGAAATAAAGAAGATGGGAATAAATTTGGACAACCGCCGTAAAGAGAAAAAAGATTAGAGAAAAGCATTGACATTTGTGAACATTTGTTCTATAATCAAGTTCCAACGTAGGCAAAGGTTTGAAAAACAGAGTAGTCTACGCATTGAGAATACGAGAGATAATTTACTTTCGCAAAGGAGTTCCCAACCTTGCAATGGCAGTAGATTAAATACAAACTTTGCGTATTTATGGGAGAAGGAGACAATCGTATGAACGGACAAGTCAAACGAATAAAATGTCCAGATTGCCTTAGTTTTATGACAGTTACAATAGGCGCAAACAGTGAAGCAAAAGGCTTTTGCAAAAAATGTAACTCGGTCGTAATAGCAAGACAATCGTCGGAGAAAGAAAGGCTTATACGAATAGTAAGAGCATAAGATAAAGAAAATAAGTAACAAATAAATAAAGTACGTCTGTATTGCACAGATAGGTAGACAAGATCCGTAAATCCTACTCACTACGATATAGATAAGGTTCGTGCCACGGCAAAGAGATGAGGCCCCTACGAACAGCAACTCATAAAGAACTATGGGTTTCTGTCGCTAGGGGCTTTTTTATATGTGGGCAGAAATCCTATAAAATAAGAAATAGGAGATTTATATAGATGTTAACAATAGCAATAATTAGAGAAGATTTGAAAGATATAAGATATTATTATTTACGCAAGGCAACGTTTGACGAAGCCCGCTCGTTTACAGGAAGAATGAATGAGATATTGGACAAGGTAAATATGTACAACGAGGCAATGCAAAAAGCGTCGCCAAGACTATATGACCTTTATTATTCATTGTATATAAAAAATCATACGCAAGAGTCGTTGTCAGAGGAATTGGGATATACACCGCAATATGTACAAAGGCTCAACAAAAGGTTGTTGAAATATTTGCAATCAGTAGTTGTAAAGGAGACAGCATAATGTCAAGCTTAACGGAAATAAGGAACAATCAAGGCAAACTTGTTTGTAGAATAGATAAGCCAAGCAAGACTATTGAGATAGCAATTAAAGGTTGCGTGTGCTTGTCTGGCGGAGCGAAGCGACGCCACTCGTAAAAGACAAGCACACGCAATTATCTCAATAAGTCATTTTGAAATATATAAAAAGTAGGCATAGTTTTAATTATTTATTGCTAGCAAAAATGTAATTGTAATATTTTAATTTACTTAAACTTAAATTTAGTATTCAGTTCGTCCCAGCAAAAAATCTAAAGAAACATCAAATAGGTCTGCAAGTTTAACTAAATTTTCAAGACATGGTTCAGCACTACCATTCTCATAACGAATGTATGAAGGTTGAGTAATGTGTAAATATTCCGCGACTTGTTGCTGCGTCATTTTATATAGTTTTCGTTGCTCCAATAATCGCTCTTGAAAAATTTGCATTTTTTTGTAAACCTCTTGACAATTATAGCGAATTGCTATATAATGAATTTATAAATATAGCAAGAAGCAATAATATAGATTTATGATTTGAATACCATGGCAATCTAGAGTTTTGCCTAATAGAGACTATACAAGATAGGACATCGTAGAGGGATTACTCGTAGATATGGGCTCGGTAATTCCAGCGGTAGAAATATTATAGCCAAATAGCGCAAATATTATTTGCGTTAAAGGAGATTTTATTTTTGCCGAATAAATTTTAGAGGTATAGTATGCAAGAACCATATTGGTGGTATGTATTATATGTTCGTACTAATACCGAGCATAGGGTAGTAAAGAGCTTTCAGCATGCGATTATGAAGAAAGGGCTGCCTTATGAGTTTGAAACATTTTGTCCCGAATCAGAGCAATATTATAACAACAAAAAAGCACGCATTTTAGGAAAGCAGTATTTAAAACGTCCTATGTTTTCAAATTATGTGTTCGTTGAAACAAATATGCCAGCAATGGAATTTAGAATCGCTGTTTTCGAGATTATTTATGATTCGTCCGACATAATACGATTGTTGACTTTGGGCAAATCTGGTGAAATCGCTATAAAGGACGAAGAACGAAAAAGGCTAGAATATCTATTAAGAAGTAAACGCTGTTTGGAACATTCGGTTGGGTATATAGAGGGTGACAAAATCGTCATAACGGGAGGTCCTCTTGTAGGGCAAGAGGGTAATATCAAAAAAGTTAATAGACATCATCGCAGTGCTCTAATTGAAATTGATATGTTTAATCAAAAACAATTAGTTGATGTGGCATTGGAAGTTATTAAAAAGGAATAAGAATAACATAAATGCCTCTTTGCAATATAAATGTTTTGATACTCAAGAATATTGATTGCAGTAAATTATCTTTGTCCTAGTTTGGGATGAGTAATGTTCTTAGGATGCAAAACAACATGATTATAATAGTAAGATTATATTAAAGTTTGAGGTGAAAAATGGTTGATAAACTTAAAATAAAACAGCTTACGAGAGAGTTTATTATTGCTATCGGCGATGATCCAGATCGTGAAGGGGTAGTGGATACGCCTAGGCGCGTAGCGGATATGTGTGAAGAGATTCTGGATCCAACGACAGCTAACATGAAATATACTATATTTAATTCCGACAATTATGATGGGATTGTTTTGGTAAGAGATATTAGCTTCTCATCTTTGTGTGAGCATCATTTATTACCATTTATTGGAAAAATTCATTTAGCTTATATACCAGACACTGAAGTTATTGGACTAAGTAAATTGGCAAGGTTAGTTGATAAACATTCAAAAAGGCTACAATTGCAGGAAAGACTTGCAAATGAGATTGTAGCCGATATGTCGGCTGTGCTCAATCCTAAAGGAATTGCTATTTATATAGAAGCAAAACATTTATGTATGACAATTCGAGGAGTTAAACGCCCAGAAACAGCAACCGTTACCACAGTATTTACTGGACTGTTTAAGGAATTTCATATGCAAGAAATGTTTTTTGATATGATTCAGGCACATTAAATTATGAATATAGATACATTAGAAAAGTACATGAGAATAGCTCTAAACGCTGCCAATGAAGGCTCGGGGTATGGGGAAAGTCCATTCGGTGCTTGTATATTAATTAATAATGAGACTATAGTTTCAAGTTCAAACAAAACCATGTCTGAACGAATTCCTATATCTCACGCAGAGATGAAGGTGTTACAAGAGTTAAAACAAATGGATATTACAAAGATTAATTCTTTGGTGCTTTTTAGTACATGCGAGCCTTGTATAATGTGTTTTTGGGCGGCTTATTTGTGCGGCGTTAGAGAATTTACATGGGGCATATCTATTAACGATGCCATTGCTCTAGACTCAGGAGATATTCCAATATCAATAATGGATATCAACGCAAAATATAATTTAGGATTAGTTATTAATGCTGGGATATGTAAAGAGGCATGTTTGAATTTGATGGTGAATCATAAAAAAAGATTAGGACACCTGTGATGAAAAATGAATTTTCAGAAGAATTAAAAAAATATGAAGGAGTGTGCGTATCTGCGACACAATTTGGCGAGCCGGATTTCTGGGAAAAAACTCAAGGTTTTTATGCTGTAGATTCACATGGAGGGAAATATATCGATTTAACATCTAGTTATGGTGTTTGTGGTATTGGATATAATTCTCCAAATGTATGTAATGCTATAAAAGAACAATGCGATAAACTTCTGCATTCGATGATTGAGATTTATCCAACAGAAGTTTATATGAAAGCAGTTAAAGATATTGTAACGATATTTGGTCGATTTCCAGAATGCCAAGTAATTCTTGCGCAATCTGGATCTGAAGCCATTGAAACAGCTTTAAAGTTGTGTGTATCATATACAAAGCGTAGGGGGATAATAGCTTTTTCTGGAGCTTATCATGGACAATCGTTAGGTGCATTGTCTGTAACAAGTCATAATATATTGCGCCAAAATTTTTATGGAATCATAAATGAATCTGTTATATTTGTGCCGTTTCCTAATGTTTTTAGAAATCCGTATGAGTCAGAGCAGGAATTGCTAAAGTATACAATAGAATTAATAGAGCATTACCTTAGAGATGAGAACTCAGGTGGAATTCCTATAGGCGGAATAATATTTGAGCCTATGCAAAATACAAGTGGGTATATAATTCCACCAAAAGGTTTTTATAGAGCGTTGAGAGAATTGGCAGATAAGTACAAAGTTTTACTTATTTCTGATGAGATTTTTACTGGTTGTGGTCGTTGTGGAAATTGGTTGGTTTTAGATGAGGAGAATACATTTGCGGATATTACTTGTGTAGGAAAAATATTGGGAGGTGGGCAACCTGTTGCAGCTTGTTTGGCCTCCAAGAATATTATGGAATCTATGCGGAGTCCTATTTGTATGGCTTTACATGGAGGTACATTTATGGGTAATCCAATTGCTTGTGTTGCCGTTTCGGCTACATTGCAGGAAATTAAAGAGAAAAACTTAATTAAAAAATCTTACGAAATGGGGGAATGGTTTAGAAGAAATTTAAAAGAAAATTTAAGAGGGACCTCATTCTCTGGAGATATTAGAGGAAAAGGGATGGCGACTGTTATAGAGTTTGTTATTGACGAGAAGGATAAAAAACCAGATCCAATTACAGCAAATGATTTAGTGGATTATTTATACAAACACAAAATTATTTCGTTGATAACGGGAATTCCTCATTTTAATTCAGTAGCCATTGCTCCTCCGTTGATTGTTTCGACAGATATTTTGGAGTTTGTTATTGAAACTATAATAAGTTTTTTCAAAAGAAGGTAAATCATGATAGAGCAGAGGGAAAAGGCAATATCGAAAGCAATACAATTGTTAGATGATATTCAGAATTCTGATAAAGGTATACCGGCACTTAAAAGGACAGATCCTAGTTGCTGTTGGGTAACTGCTGAAACATTGGATGCTATATTAGATAACAATAGAAATACGTATGCTATGATATTATTTGCAAGGGAGATGTGCGAATTTTTGGTCACAAGTCAACTTTCATCGGGAGGATGGCCTATGATGGTTGGTAGTGAAATTGAGTCTACTTTAGCTACTGGACATGCTGTCTATGCTTTGAGTAAAGCGCGAAAGGCTTTTTCCAAGGACATTGCTTTTGTTGCATCTTTGGAAGATACTATAAGTAAAGGCATTCAATGGTTGAAGGCCACAGTAAATAGTGACGGCTGTTGGGGGTGCGAACCGCATGATACAAGTGGTGAAGGTAATAAGACTAGAGTCATTAGCACATATTTTGCATTGTTAGGTTTTAGCGAATGTGCGACAGAGCATTCTCAACTTGTAAAAACAGCGTTTAAAGGCTTACAACAGTTGAAAAATACCGATGGGGGATATGGTCCTTGTATGGGTGGGCAATCGACTATTTATCATACGGCTCGAGTTATATCAATTTTTTATAAGTTTTATCCATTGCGTATGCGTGAAATGGGCGATAGTGTATCATTCCTCAAAAAAAGAATAAAAAAATTTAGGCCAGAGCAACTTGATAGTGAATCGTATGTGCCAAGTGACGCTTCTGGTGAAATTAGGTTCTGGGGGAATACACCTATTGCTTTAATTAATGCATTATGTGATGCATCTTGCAAATATAAAAATATAGAGAAAATTCAGGACTGGGTACTGAAAACGCAGAAAGACGATGGGAGTTGGAAACTAGGGAATTCGAATGACCATGTTGTTGAAACATGGTCAACAGTAGAAGCAATCGGGGCACTTATAAAGATAAATGAAAAGTTTACATATAAAGAGAATAAAATCCATAGAACAAAAATTAAAATTTATAGAACATTAAGTATTTCGTTGGCTATATTGTTGGCCATAGCGTTTATTGTTCTTGGGGGTAATTCATCCATAGCCGCAGTTCGGAATTTAATCCTTTTAATGCCCAGCTGGCTAAAAACGCTTATTGTTTCCGTGCTTTTATCTGGATTCGGCATAAACATTTTATCATCATTTATTTATGATAAAATAATTAAATTTTTTAAAAAAGATAAATAGAGAGGTGCGAATGGACAGTAAATTTGATGAAGCGTACGCAAATAGAAAAATGCTTTTTGGGACAATACCAACAGAAGAGTTGGTTTATTCTGTCAAAAAATATAACATATCTGGTCGCGCATTAGAAGTGGGCTGTGGAGATGGTCGGGATATTAAGTTTATTTTAGAGCAAGGACTTTATGTGGATGGAATTGATATTTCAACAAGTGCCATACACACACTGGAATCGCGAACGGATTTAGAACAATATAAAGATAGACTGTCCTGTAAAGCAGTAGATGTTTTGAATTTTATGTATCCAGTAGATACATATGATTTCATTTACGGAATAACTTTGTTGGATCATCTTAGTGAAAAACAATGTTGTGAATTTGTTAAGAAAGTTATGCTATCTTTAAAAACAGGAGGTTTTGCATTATTTAAGGTGCATACAAGTGAGGATAGTGGTTTTACCAATATTGGTACTAAAAGTGAGTTTTCATCTGAAATAAAACATTATTTTAAGGAAAAAGAATTGATACACCTTTTTGATGACTATGAACTTCTACTATATATAAAATGCAACGAACTGGATTGTGATCATGGTGCTCCACATATTCATTCTTTCGCAACAATTTTAATAAGGAGATAAAAAATGAAAATTGTACCTGAATTTATTGTAAAAGATATAGTAAAATCAGTTAAACTTTTTACAGAAGTTTTAAATATGTATATTGATTTTACTGATTCCGAAGATGAGAATTATAAATGGGCACAACTGTCTAAGGATGGTGAATGCGTCATGTTACAAGAACGAGAGGCTGTGCTAAGCGAAATCCCTGATATTCCCAAGGAATTGGGTTCGAGTATGCTAATTGTTTTTAAATATTCTAAGGATGATGCTCTCACTATTTATAATAAGATTAAAGGAGTATATAAATTGTTTGTAGAATTTCATCAAACAGAATATGGCTCTGTTGAATTTGGTTTTTATGATGGAGATAATTACCGAATATTAATATCTGGTGAATAAAATGGTAATTGCCTTACGCAAGTTTGATATTTCAACAGCATTTCAAACTCAAAGCTGTGGAAATACATTATTAGGTGCAAATCTTGAAATTGATATTGGAATTGCCGGAAATATAAATCCATTTTCTGGAATGATTGTTAACCTAAGTAGTATTAAACAAATTGGATCTGGGATTTTCAAAAGCTTTGATCACAAATGCGTCAAGTTCAAATGTAACAATCATGTTGAGTTTTTAATTCGTTTTTGTACAGTTTTGTATGATCTGGTGAATAAAAAATTATCAAATGAGATTGTGTCTTTGTATTCATTACGCATTGTTGATGGTTTGGGGCACAGCGTATATTTTACGAAAAATGGGCTTGTACTTTCGATAGAGCAAGTTAATTATAATGATGAATTTTTAGCTAAACAATTTGGTAAGTATTTATATGAGTTTGAAGCTAAAGATATAGCCAATGTACTTAACTCTTTATCTAAAATTGCTTATAATCGCAATTTTATTAATAATGAGTGCTTTGTTTCAATGTTTACAAACCTAGAAGGAATAACTCGAACTGCGCAACTAAACTCTTGCGAATTGTACGAAACAGTTAGCATTGATGGAAAGACATTTACAATATATTCATTTCGTGTCCCATATACACATCGATTAAATAACAGACTGCTATCATTGCAAGAAAATAACACATTGTATGGGAAATGCAATGAATCTTCTCATGGACACAGTTTCTGTATAAAAGCATGTTTAAGTGGTTCCTATTGTATTAAAAAAGCTAAAGAACTTTTAGTATTGTTATATGAAAGTTTAGAGTCCCCATTGCCAGTTACTACGAGTGAAAATATAGTTACCAGAATATGGAATACCTATTCTTCATTCAATATTGTTCCCTTTATATCCTTGCAAGAAACAAGGAATAACTGTTTTTATGCTATTAAAAATGAAGACGAAAAGATTTGGTTTTTGGTTTAATGGAATTATAATAATTCTTTCTATATGTGCAGAAATGTTTTTGATAATATTTGCAAATGGAACACTTGTTGGATTTATTGTCACAATTACAGGTGTCTTTTCGGCTCTTTTAACTTCTAAAAAAAAATCTTTGAATTTTATTTTTGGAATAGTCAATTCTTTATCATATGCATATATTAGTCAAAAAACTGGTTTATGGGGTGAAACGATTAATGCACTCTTATATGTTCCTTTGAATATTATAGGAGTTATTGTTTGGCGGACAATTCAAAAGAAATTTAAATATATTAAAACTAAAAATTTAAATATATCAACATTAATATTAATTTTTAGTTTTAATATAATTTTATCTATGCTGATTGGAAATCTACTTAGTCAAATTGAAAGTCAATCGATGGCTTATACTGATGCCATTGCTAGTGTATTTTTGTTTTCCGCAACCATTTTTTCAATTCTTAGATATCAAGAGCAATGGACATGTTATAATATTGCAAATGTAATATTATTAGTTTTATGGGGATATCAGTTATTTAACTTTAATGTAGAAGTATGTAGCGTTTTTATTTTAAGAATTCTTTATCTTGCAGTTGGTATTTATGGACATTATCAATGGGCTAAAAATCCGCCTTTGTGAGTATAAGTAAGGGAATTTATAATGCGTAACTAATTATAAAAGTTAAGATATAGTTGGACCTTATTCATATGTTATTCTTTAAATTTAAGTCGGCGGGTATGAGAATAGCAGATGATAATATTTAGAGAACCTTATTGTAGTCAAGTATATACTGCTGATATATTGGTTATACGCTTATAGAATGCGGGCAGTTATTATACGATTTTCAATAAAGAAAATAGGGAAATAAGTTGTTTTTTAATGGGGAAACTGCAATTTATAAGTGTAGTAGCACCTTTGATTTAATTGTCTAATTAAACAACTTCAATTGATATTATAAAACTATTGGATAGGAAAATTGCAGTTTGGAAAATGACGAGCAGGAATTTACATCTGTTAGAGAAGATTACATTGAGATGAGACGGTTTGTTTGTGGTGCATAAAAATACGGAAGGGAGATTGTAGCAACCGATATGAAACATGCAATTTGAATCAGAAAATAATTGAGAAAGTAGAAATACTAGAAGATTATGAAACTTATATTTTTTTGTGAATATTATAGATTTTATTTTGAAATAGAATCTCATAGGCTTAATTGAATAGACTTTTAATAGAGAGGTATCTAAATGAAATGTAATAATTGCGGTAAAGAATTTGATGGCAAGTTTTGTCCAGAATGTGGCGCAAGAGTTCAAGATGGAATGGACTTGTGTCCAGTTTGTGGGAAAGAGCGAAATGACGGCGAGAAATTTTGCTCGAATTGCGGTTACAATTTTGACGGACAAAATAACGTTGCGAGTCAAGGGTTAATACAAAACGGTGGCAGTAAATTAGGCAATTGTAAAGCTTTAGCTATAGCCGCAAAGATATATAGGTGGCTTATACCAGTTGGAATGGTAGTATTGGGCTTGGTATCGCTATTGTGTTTATGCGCACCGACGGTTACTGAAGAATTTCTTGGTTTAAAGAACAACTGCTGTAGCGGTTTTGTAGCTATTGGCGGCGGGGCAAAAGTTGACGTGCCGACTTCGATAGTAAACGCAAGCATAGTTTTGTTGATTATATCGATTATTGCGATTGCGTACGGAGCGGTACAATTATTCTTGGCTATTAAGAAGCCGTATATGACCGTAAAGAAATTCCCGTTGTGGATAATTGACGGTATCATTGCAATTATTCTCATAGTTATTGGCGGAGTTGTATCGAGTGTGGCAAAAGCCGAAGGTGTTAACGGTAAAGCGGGAGCAGGTTTTACTATTTGTATTGTAATGGGCGTTCTTGCCATTGTATTGCTTGCCGGTAGGATTTTTTATGAACTTAAAATCTTCAAGTGGGCGGACACTGGACTTAGCGAAGAGCAGATTGCTACAGCTACGGAAAAGAAAGAGCGTAAGAAGCTAAGCAAAAAACAAATTATGGCAATCACTATGCCTATTGTAGTAATAGCAATATTAGTTGCAATTATCGTGCCGACTGTAACTGCCGCGACCAACATATTCAGCGCAAGCAAAGTAGACAAGATTGATTTAGGCGACAGTCAAGAGCAAGTAATAGATATACTGGGAGAGCCATACGAAAAGAGTGATTATAGGTATGTTTATTACAGTGATAATTATGCCAAAGTATTAGATCAAATAGACAAGCTAATGGGCAATAGTAGAAGCCGTGCGACAGCCTTGGCTAGCGACGATTGGGATATTGATTGGGATGACGATATAGACCTTGACGAAGAAATCGGTGGAAGTTTCAGTGAGCTTGAGAAATTGTATCAACAGCTTAATCAAATAACATATAAATACATACGCATAGATTTTGACAGTGATAAGAAAGTAAGAGAAGTATTTTTCGACAATGATAAAAATGACAATAGAAGCGTAGAAGAGAACAACAAGAGCGTAAAGGAATATAACGCTACGGGGAACACGACGCTTCAACAGTACGATACGCTAAAGTTGACGTATACGGTTAAGTATAAAGACGGCAGTTTGTATAAAGCGACGGCAATAAATCAAGTATTTTGGGATATAAGTCAAGGAAGCGTTGAATGGAAAGATACGTACGGCAATAAGTTTACGGCGCTACTCAAAATAACTCCCATTACGAAATTGACTTCCGACGTTCTGTATTACATTACAGGCGGCAACAAAGCCTTGGTGACTGAGTTTGAAATCGCAAGCAATATAACGGCAATAGATGCAAATACCTTCGACGGTTGCAGTAATTTGACGAGTATTTTTATACCCGACAACGTAAGCAGTATCGGCTCTTCGGCATTTGGCGGTTGCGATAATCTGACAATATATTGTTATGCGGATAATAAGCCGTCGGGATGGAATAGCAGTTGGAATTCGGACAGACCCGTATATTGGGGAAGTATAGGCGGATATACGGCGCAAAACGGGATATCCTACGTTGTTTCTAAAGACGAAAGCGTAAGTATAACAGTACCTAAAACTATCAGCGGAAAAGTAGTTTTATCAAGCGCAATACAACTTAAGGATAGTCAATATTCTATAACTAACATAGGCGATACTTTATTCTCAAATTGCGTTAACTTAACAAGCATAGAAATACCGAGTAGCGTAACAAATATTGCAATCACTGCTTTTGACGGTTGCGCTAAATTGGAAAGTATTGTTGTTGATCCCGACAACGCTAAATATGCAAGCCAAGACGGAATACTGTATAACAAGGCAAAAACGACTTTCATATATGTACCGAGAGCGATAAAGGGCGCAATATCTATTCCCAATGGAATAACGGCTATTGACAATTCTTTATTCCAAAATTGCAGTAATATTACGAGCATTGAGTTGGCGGATAGCGTAACGAGAATAGGTGATAACGCATTTAATAATTGCAGTGGTCTAAATAGCGTTAAGCTGCCGAGCAATATAATCGAAATAGGCGAGAATGCTTTCTACGGTTGCGATAACATCACGTCTGCGACGCTCCCTACATTAGCATTAGATTATATATCTAAATCTAAATTACAAACTGTCGTAATAAACGGTGGCGCAACCATAGACGAGCGTGCATTCTACAATTGCGCTAATCTTACTAGCATAGCGTTGAATAGCGCATCTATCATAGGAGCGCAAGCCTTTTACAACTGTAGCAGTTTGACAAAGGTAGATATGCCAAGCGGTGTCACGAGTGTTGGCAATAACGCTTTCTACGGCTGTAGTAGCTTAATCGGAGTGTATATTACGGATATAAAAAGTTGGTGTGAGATAGAGTTTGAGAACGCTCAAGCTAATCCGTTGACCTTTGCGCATAAGTTGTATTTGAATAACGAGTTGCTGACGAATTTGGCGATACCAGATGAAGTGACGAGTATTGGCGATTATACTTTTTACGGTTGTAGCGGATTGACTGAAATAAATATGCCGTCTAATTTAACGCATATTGGAGTATCGGCTTTTGTCGGTTGCGATAATATTGTGACCGCTACTATTCCCACATCGGCAATAAGTTCTTTGTCGAAGAGTAAACTGCAAAACGTTGTTATAAACGGCGGAGAGCAGATAGTAAACGGAGCGTTTGCCGACTGTACCAATCTTGTAAGCGTAGATATTCCAAGCAGCGTTACGTTTATTGGCTCGACTGCTTTTTCGGGGTGCGCTAAATTGGGAAGTATACGAATTGACGCAAACAACGCAGATTACACTTCTGTTGACGGCATATTATACAATAAACAAAAGACGGAAATAATTCTTATACCTAAAGCGATTGTCGGGGCAGTTGCGATTCCAAACGGTGTGCGTACTATAAGGAGCAACGCTTTCTCCGATTGCATAGGATTGACAAGTGTGGGAATTCCAAGTAGCGTAACGACCATTGGGGAAGATGCGTTTAGCGGTTGTGAGAAATTAACAGGCGTTAATATTAGCGACATAGCAAGCTGGTGCGGAGTAGCATTTGCAAACGCTCAGGCGAATCCTTTGGCATTAGCGCAAAATTTCTATATTGATAATGAACTGGCTACGAGTTTAGTAATTCCCGACGACGTAACGAGTATTGGCGATTATGCTTTCTACGGCTGTAGCGGAGTAACAAGCATTTATATACCCAGTAATATAACAAGCATTGGAACGGAAGCGTTCAAAGGTTGCGATAACATAACGTTAGCGACTTTGCCTACTATGGCGTTAAGCTCTATAACAAAAAGTAAATTGCAAAAGGTAGCAATTAACGGCGGAGAAGAAATAGCAAGTGGCACATTTATGAATTGTAGTAATCTAACGAGTGTTGATATGGGTAATAGAGTTACGTCTATTGGACAGTTTGCATTTTCCGGCTGTACTGGATTGCAAAGCATAAAAATTCCAAGTAGCGTAATAAGTATTGCTTGGCGAACATTCAATGAATGTAGTAACTTGAAAAGCGTAACTTTCGAAAATACGAACGGATGGTATTATTCGCCAACAGGTAGTGACTTCAATAGTACAAATGCGAACGTGACAAATCCGTCTACAAACGCTATAAATATCACTTCGACATATTTAGATTATTATTGGAAGCGCAATATATAATAGTATATTGATAATTTTATTGAGTTGATAAGCAAAGCCGAGAGATAAGCGTTCTTTCGGCTTTGTTTCTTAATATAATATTTTTCAATTGCGGTCATTCACACGGTTGGTTAAGTAATAGATTTGAAAATTTCTTGCAAATTTATGCACTAATATATTGACTTTTGGATATAATAATAGTAGAATTGTATTAAATGCGGAGGCAATATTATGTTAATAAATTTCAGGTTTAAAAATTTTCGCTCATTTTATCATGAGAATAATTTGAGTATGGAAGCAGTTAAGGACAGCGAGTTAAGAGAGATAAATACTTTTAGCGTTAATGTTAAGTTAATGCCGAAGGGGGGAGAACTTTTAAAATCTGCAGTAGTTTTTGGCGGCAATGCGTCGGGTAAGTCTAATATATTAAAAGGTTTGGCATATATGAAGAATGTATTGCAACTTTCAGCCTCACAAATTCCAATTGTTAGAGCTAACGAAGCTTTCGCTTTTTATCAAGATTCATTGGGAGAAGAGAGTCTATATGAAGTCGAGATAATTCAAAATAATGTATATTATAAATACGGTTTTACACTTCAAGGCGGTATAGTAACTAGTGAATGGCTTGATAGAAGAAATGAACGTCTTACAAATGTTTTTAAGAGAGATAAGGATGGTTTGTCTATAACTGGACTAGATAAGAATGCTACAAGGTTGATAAATCTTGCTCCGCACATATTGTTTTTATCTGTGGGAAACAACTTCCATTTAGAAGTTGCTCCGTTTTTGAATGATGTTGTGTCTTGGTTCCAAAATCTTCTCATTGTATTTGAGAATAACGCCAACAGTTTGGATTTATATACAATTGAGAATGGTAAGTATAGAGAGCAAGCGTTGAAAATTTTGAAGTTGGCAGATATAGGCATAAAATCCATAGAAGTAAAGAAAGACAAAATAGTTAATATGGCGGATATAAATGACGTATTAAGATTTAATTCTCAATTACAAATACAACCGTCTTTTGCTCGCGGACAAATTAAGCAAGAAGATAGCAATCTATTTAATATAGATATGCAAACTTCTTTTGACGTGTATAACTCTAATAAGAAAGTGGTAGCGAAAAGAAATGTAATGCTATATAAAGATATGGGATTTAATTCCGATGGTACTATGCGTCTTTTGTGCTATCTTGGTTGGTTGTTGGCAGCAATTGATCAAGGTCGGGTTATTTGTATTGATGAAATTGACGCAAAGTTACATTTTCTGGTAGCTGATTATCTGATTAGGCTTTTCAATTCTATTGATAAAAATCCTAAGAATGCGCAGTTGATTTGCACTGCTCATAATGTTATGTTAATGGATGAAGATTTGCGTAGAGATCAAATATATTTCACAAGTAAAGACGAATATGGCGAGAGCAATTTGGTGTCTTTGTCTGATTTTAAGAACGTAAGGAAAAAAGACTTGTTTAGCAAGCGTTATCTTGCAGGATTCTATTCTAAGTTGCCGGATATGACCAGGGAAGATTGAGGTGATATATGGCAAGAACGAAGGGGACAAGAAATCTTAGAAACGAGTTTTATATACTCACTAACGGCAAAGAAACAGAAAGTAATTATTTCAAGTTGCTTAAAGCTAAACAAAGTCCTTATGATGTAAAAGTATTATTTCAAAATGAAGATCCGCTCGGACTTGTTAGATCTGCTCAAAAATATTTGGCTGGATCTAATCAAGTTTGGGTGGTATTTGATGTTGATAATACTTACGGAGAAGGTGTGTTGCATCCCGCTATTGTAGAAGCAGAAAAAAGCGGAGTTAAATGTGCAATATCTAATATGGCTTTTGAGGTATGGTTGATATCACATTTCCAAAAGTGTAATCAAGAGTTGTATGCGGACGGACATAAGAGAATATTAGATAAATATTTGAATGGGATAAAGACTGGACTTACATATTCAAAGAGCGATAGTGAAACTTTAAAAAAGTATTTTATTCCGAATTATCGAGTTGCGGTAGAAAATTGTAAAATTGTTTATCAAGAAAGAATGAAAGATTTTCAGAGCACGCATAGTTTAACGGCTCGTCCTAAAATTTGGGAATGGAATTCTTGTAGTACCGTCTACAAATTGGTGGAAGCATTGAAATTGATGATATAATAGGAGAAATGATATGGAACAAAAAGCACAGAGAAAATCAATGATAAAGGTTCGAGGCGGCTATAGTGATAAAAACGGATATAATGTGGTTTGCAATTCTTTGCAAGTAGATGATTTTGATGATAGGACTAGAGTAGTTATATGTAATAAATTATATGAGTTATGTGAGTATAAATTTGAAACTCATAATCAGAAATTCAACTATTCAGAATGGGGGAAATCAAATCGATTTTGTAAAGATTTGCTAACAGAAGTTTTTAATGTAAGTACAGCACTTGAGTATGATAGTAAATATGATTGGAGATTAGTTTTTAAAAGAGTTGAAGGTGTAACACTTAATGCTTTGAAAAATGAAGTGTTAGACATTGTATGGTTTATAATTAATTGGTTTAATGATAATACTAGAGATTTGCAAGTAGATTTGCAAAAATATTTTAATTTTTATTTGGAAAAAGAATGTGTCGGATATAGATTTGTTGACATGGAAATTGTTAAAATTACGGATGATGAAGAAATCGAGACCATCAATACGACATGTAATAGCAAATATAATAGTTGTAAGATACATATTAAAAAAGCATTGGGTTTCCTATCTGATAGAAAAAGCCCAGATTATAAGAATAGTATTAAAGAAAGTATAAGTGCGGTGGAGTCAATCTGCCAGATAATAACTGATGATAAAAAGGCAACGCTGGGTGAAGCAATAAAACATATAGAAGATAAAGGAATCAAACTCCATAAGGCTTTGAAAAGTGCTTTTTCTGCTCTCTACGGCTATACTTCAAATGAAGGTGGGATACGCCATGCAGAAGGAATGTTTGAAAGTAATGTGACATTTGAAGAAGCAAAGTATATGCTTGTAAGTTGTTGTGCTTTTGTGAATTATCTTATAGGGGAATATAGTAAGTTAAAATAATTATTATATTAGTCAATAAATATAAATGCCGAGAAAAATGTGTATTCAGTTTTTTCTCGGCATTAATGCCTTGATTAAATTGTTTGAGTTTTTTCAGGTACGTATACGAAATTGTCCACTTTAATTGCTTTATATGTAATGTCTTTTACATTATGAGTTGTGTATGTAGGCTTACCCTTATGTACCGCTCTCAATAAGACGTGTTGAGTGTATTTGTCGGCTAGTTGGGTGTTTACGTCTATAAAGTTGTCCGAGTTGGATACTTCTAAGATTTTCATACCTTTTTGTAAGACGTATGCGCTGAACTGCCAAAGTTTCTCGAACATTCCGTTGCTGTCTATTATCATAGAGAGGTCTTCTTTTTCGTAGTATGCTGTAATTCTAAAATAGTTTGCCATTGTTGTAATCTCCTTTTTGTTATGCTATTTGTTTTAGTTTTCGATTGGCATAGGGTAGCCATTTCTTGTTTACGAAGTTGAGTACCTGCTCGTCGGGTTTGGAGTCTTTATCTCCGTAACACTGCAAAATCTTACGTTGTTTTAATGAGTATTCCACTGTCACGAACGGAACGTCGGGAGAGCTTTTATCTCAAATAAAGAAGATAAGGCTTTCTTCACGTATCATTCGTTGGTCGTAGTTCATTCGTCCTACGCAGTGGTGCAGTAACTCTCCTTCACGGATTAAGTCGGCAGGACTTTTGGCAATTACTACAACGTAAGTATTGTCTTTATCTCGTTGCAATGGAAGGTATTTTTCGGCAATACTTGCGAACTTCGCGCACATTTCTTCACGCCCCCGTTTGTCTTTTAATGCTTTTGCCGTTCTATACTCGTCAATGCGAATATCGTGCCAACGCTTGAAATTATGGGGTAGTTTGTTTTTATCTTGGCTCATATCCAATCCCAAGTAGTTGCACGCTCTCAAGTAGTCGGCATATGTGGAGATATGCGTTTCTTGTTTGTTTACGTATTCCAAAAACGTTTGTATTTCTTTGTCAGTCTTAAATAACGTTTTAATTTCTTTGTAACCGCTACTGTGACAAAATGTCTTCTTATCTTCTTCAAATTTTTGTACTTTTGCTAAAGGCTTGCCCGTCCTATATGCTTTAATTATGGTGCATACATAGTATCCGTGCAATGCTATTTCAGCGCTATTGCGTATAAGCCATTTGCCAAAGTTCCTGTCTTTTGCCGTTTTACGTAGTATTTGTTTGCTCGTTGCATAATAGGAGAGTCCGAACTTTACTAACAACTCCGCTTGAGGATATTGTTCATAACATTTCAGATACTTGAGAATGTTCGTGTATTTATATAGATTTACGGCGCTGTATTTGTATTGCGGGAATTTCAAAGCATACTCTATATTTAGTACAGGGGCATATACGTTAAAGTATTGAGCTAAGGCTTCTTCCCATTTGCCGTTTTCCCACCACTTTGGATAATTGCTTAAGCCTTGTTCGTGCCAACCGACTATATATCCGGCAAGCATCACGAAGTCTATATCTTTTATTAAGCAGTAGGGGGAGTGTACGTCGTGGATCGCCACTTGTTTGCAGTACCATTTGCCGTTTTTGTTTCTGCAAGCGACGGTTACTTTTACGAGTTCGCCGCCGAATTTAGATAGGTACGAATAGAATCTAGTATGTCCGCTTTGCTCAGGACAGTCTTTCTTATCTTTTCTTTGTATAAGTTTCAATATATACTTGGGAATAGGTTTAATATCTTTTTCGTTTAACATTTGTATCACCTCACATATTTAATTTTGCAGTTGAGCAAAATTGAGAGCATTTCCACGTAAGGATTGTTTTCGTCAATAATTTCGCCCGTATCTATTATGACGGTATTTCCGTCCTTTGCTTTTGTAGTCTGCTCAAGCCTTTTGATTTCTTCTTGCTCGATTACGACTACGCTGTGTTTACTGCGTATTTTGTTTAAGTAATTATCCGCTATGTGGTAGGGGAATCCAACCATTGGCAATCTTTCGTCAAGTCCTACGTTTCTGCCGGTAAGCGTCAAGTCTAATTCTTTGGATAACGTAACTGCGCTTTCGCCAAACGCTTCATAAAAGTCGCCGAGCCTACTCACTACAATGTCTTTTGGATATTTTTCTTGTAACTCCATATATTGCAAATAGAATTTGGATACTTGCTTTTGCGATTTATCTTCTTTGACTTCTACTTTAAGTTCTTCCGTATCGGCAGTTTCAGTTTCTTCAATTTCGTCGTTGTCGTGGTCTTCCATATCGTCATCGTCTTTGTTCCCAAGCTGTGTTTCAATAAG
This sequence comes from Clostridia bacterium, assembly GCA_029060025.1. GTDB lineage: Bacteria > Bacillota > Clostridia > Christensenellales > UBA3700 > RACS-045. Next base: position 38,132 of record JAIDUV010000008.1, read on the forward strand.
GTCGAATAGAGAAGTTTGTCCATTTGGTTGTTTTGGTTTGCTTGCAACGACAGGCGGAGTATATTTTCTTGGCGCCGTTTTAATTTCGGGCTTGTATTCCAATCCGTCTTGATTGTAAAGCGTGCCCTCAATACTTTCTTCTTCAAAGTAGTGTATTGCCCAGCCGAAGACTATTACATCTTCTATGTAAGCGGAGCTTGCTCCTTTCTCCGCAAGTTTTCTTGCCTCATCGGTTGCATGTTTCATAAAGCCGTCGAGAGTTTTCTTGTTGATAAGTTGCTTGCCGTCTTTCTCTATGGGCGTTCCGTTGTTTATCTTTTCTGCTAAGATTTCGCTTACATTTTCTTCAAGATAGGCAAGTATTCGTTCCTGAGCAGTATCTTTGGCAGTTAAGGTTAAAGTAGCCATTATATATCACACTCCTTTTTTAATATTTCAAGTATTGTTTGCTCGTGTAATCGTCCGAGCAAATCCAAATTATTGTTGCCAATGTTTCAAGCGATACACCTTGTCTATTGCGGTCAAAAAGTTTTCTATATTGCTTGCTATCTCCGCTAGTAAACCATTGGAATTTGTTGCATAGGTAATAAAGTTTATCCGTAGATATTTTCATTTGTTGGTTAACTCCTTTAATTTATTTTTTTGTATAATGAAAAGCCCGCTCTTGTTTCAGAACGGGCAACCTTTCCAACGCTGTACGTACTCCCAATGTGAATTTATCGGTAATACTGTCCAAGTTGCGTTTTTAAGCGGGGAGTTTTTCTCGTAGGCTTTTTTATGCCAATTTGCTAGACTGTAAGAATTAGTAAAGATATATACTTTTAACTTGCTATTGTTTTGCTTTTTGTAGCAGAGTTTGTATCCGTAGTTTCTCATTGTTCAATTCTCCCGAATATATCGTCCGCATAATAGCAGCAGTCGAATATATTAAAAATCGCAGTGCATTTAACACCGCGATAATCTACTATGTAATTGTTGTTGCCTTTGTATTCAAGTATTGTTACTTCGTCAATCTCTCCGCCGAGAGAGAAGATATGCGCTTTTGTCGTATTCATTTATTATCTCCTTTCTTTGAGTCAAGATATTTTTTGTATTTCGTTTCCGAATACATTATTTCATTTACTTCTTCCAAGATTTCTTCTTGTGTTCTACCAGTACAACAGGCAATAAGTAGGTTAGTGTTGCTATCGAAAATTCTAGCGAAAGCATATTCGCATATTTGATCTATGTCTTTATCTCTCTTATCTCGTTTAGATAGATTTATGCAGTAGATTGCAGTTAAAATAGTTTGAATTTCTTTTGTGTTTTTCATATCACATTATCTCCTTTACAAGTAAGTCTATAAAAGTATGTCTATACCAATCCCATTCGTCAGTTATATGCCAATATACTTCGTGTTCATTGGAACTGTCGTCGTCATACTTTAATTCATAATGTCCAATAGGTTGTCCTTTGTCATCCCATTCAATGTCGCCTACCCAAGAATTGTCGGGGTTAAGTTCGTCAGATATTAACTCCTTGAATTTAGCATAGGCTTTGTCGTAAGTATCATATACAAATAGTTCTACGTAACCGCTATCGGTAGTAGACCAATCAAATTGAATAATATAAACTTTCATATTAAATCTCCTTAAATGTAACTTTGTACTTCTTCAAAGATATTGCCGATATTGCGTAGCGTTTCTTCAAAGCCGTACCACGCCATTAAGTTTTGGTTGTGCGTATCAATAATGAGCGGGTCTTCGTCGTCAAAGTTTTTCCCAAAGATGTCTTTCAAAGAAAAACAACCCATTGATTGCATTTGCTCACTCAATAGGCTGTTTATTTCATCTTTGTATTTCTTGTAAAACTTCAACGTGTCCGAATAGTAAATTAGTTCGCTTACTATACCAGATACGCAACCGTGATAGAGTATATCTTTGAAAATGGTTGTTTTGTCGTCATAATCGTGCCGTTTGCTTATAACGTAATTGCAAACGTGTCGAGTAAGTTTATTATACGATTCACGTTTTATTGTTCTAACGTTTGTTAAAGTTAATTTCATTTGTTTGCTCCTTTAATTTTCCGAGAAATCTTTAATATAGATTTTTTTGAACGTAACGCCGTATTCAAAGTAAAATTCGTGGTTGCTATCTTCGAGCAATTCGTAATCGATAACGCTTATCTTACCGCGATTAGTAACTGCTACTTGAATAATTTTGCGTTCAATGTTGATAGAAACAATATTGAATGTTATAAAACATTCACCGTCGTAGAACTCAAATTCATTGAGATAGTATTGACGAGTTTCTTCAAAACTGCTAACTACATTATCCATTTTTATACCTCCGTGATTTTATTAGCCTTTCGGCAGGGGCTACGTAGCACAATTCGAGAAAAATCTTTTAACATACAAAATAGGGCAGTAAATGTCAACCGACAGACCAATGAATAACAAGTCAAACAAAAAAATATTGTATAAGAATACATAGGTCTTATTCTTATTATTAAGTAACAATATATAATAAATGGCTTAAGCAATAATTTTTTGCGGTTGACATTGACGAGAATTGTGCTACGATAGACACCACGAAAGGCGAAATCACGGAGTTTTTCTAAATTCAAAAAAATTTATTAAGTAATTTAAGGGAAGTTTAATAGAAGAAAAAGGCACACCGATTATTTTCGATATGCCTATGTAATATTTTATAGTTTTGTAAAACAGCCTAGATTGTTTCTAATTTGATTTTGCCAATTAGTTTGAATAGGCGGTTTTGGTAGTATGTCTTTGATAGGTAAAGATACTCCAAAGCACTCATAAGTAAGAAAAAGTACGAACCCTTTCAGCCGAGTGTTCGTACAGTTCCCTAATGGCAGAGAGTGAGGGATTTGAACCCTCGGAACGGTTTCCCGTTCACACGATTTCCAATCGTGCGCCTTCGACCACTCAGCCAACTCTCTATAAAAATTATTAAGTTTTTCAAAATCTATGGGAAGATTTTGGCGTCACTTGCGTGAACAACTGTGATAATATCATAAAAAATGCTTTTTGGCAAGCAATTTATGGTTCAAATATGGATAAAATAAATTATATGAAGAGATAGGGTGCCGTCAGGGCTGGTGTTTGGGAGTGGCAAAAGGTATGGAAAATGTATTAGTTTTGTAATATAAGTGAAAATATTGTAAAATTTTGTATAAATTTTTCCTAAATGCAAAAACATTACGCAATTTATGATTGCATAATTGGGGTTGACGGTGTTATACTATTCTTGAATTTTATTGATATTATGCCCTACGGAGGAACTATGGAAGAGAACATCAACGGTGAGTTGACTTTTAGAAAGATTTGGCAACAAATTAAAAAAAGCGGAGTAAGAATAATAGTATACGCTTTTATTGCGCTCATTGTTTGCGGCGGAATTTTGGGTATATGCGATATATTTGTAAGTCAAAGTCAATATGAAACGAGAATTACTTATTATTATTCGGGAGCAGAACTTGGCGAGAACCCTTGGGGCGGTCAAGAAGACGTGGTATCGGATATCAAGTCTGCAAACAACGTATCTACGGCTCTTGATAAATTGCAATACAGCGACGAAGAAAAGGACGCTTTAGTTAATTTAATTATTAGAAATCTTAACGTAATATCGTCAGTTGACAACGAGACGGTCAACGAGGCCGGAGTATTGATGAGCGCAAATTACAGTTATAGAATTGTTTTGTCGCAAGATCCGGCTATAGATAAACTTTTGAAATCTAGAAACGATTACAACAATATTTTAAGCGCGGTTACAACAAATCATATTGAGACATTTAAGAGAAAGTTCTCTTTCAGCACGTCACTAGGAGACTTGACGGTGTTGGATAGTTACAACGCATTCCAAAAATACGATACAATACGCGGATATTTAAATGCATTTGCTGAAGAAAGCAAAACTTGGTCAGAGAAAGCGCCTGCTTTTGTATCGACGAGTCAAGATATGTCCTTTGCCTCTTTGAATACGCGTATTCAAATGGCGTCGCAGAAATTGGAAAATTACCTCAACTTCATATTGTTTAACGGTATAAATGCTAATGGCGAAACTCAATACGTTGAACTGAAATTGAAAGAGGCCAGTGACAGTATAGCAATATATGAAGAAGAGATAAAGACGCTCAACGAAGTGTTGGCGTTGATAATGCAAGGCAATGACGTCAATTTGCCAAATTCCGGTACTATTATAGTCAATCCGCCGGATCCAAAGGCAGTGACTGAGGCAATAAGCCTAGCCGTAAGCAACAAGACTATTGCGCAGACTGATAAAAATGCTTGGGAGACTCGCAAGACGTATTTTAATACCCAAGACTTTGCAAGTAAGACGGAAGATCAAAAAAACGCGCTTATTAGCACTGCCAACACTCTTGAACTTGAGGCTATAAATGAGTATAATTCGCTTATAAGCGCTTATAAAAGTATGATTGACGAATACAACAGCGGCTACAACGTAAGTTCGCTCGTTAGAATGACGTCGGTACCGGTGCAATCGACAAATTCTCCTATTACGTTGAAAGTGGGATTGATTGTAGAATTGATGGTATTGATAATCGCAGTCATTATAGCAATGATTGTGACAAGCAAAAAGGGCGCAATGATACTCAAGAAGAAAGCAGCCGAAGAAGATGCTCAAGAAGTTGTTTTGATAGAAAACAGTCAAGTCAACGAAGAAGGAAATACCGAGCCTCAAGGTTTGCCCGCTCAGGAGTTGGGAGATCCGATGGACAAAGATATAGATTCTAACGAAGTCGAGTAAAAAAAGGAAAAGAATAAATTATACAAATTTTGACAAAACCCGACCTTGAAGTCGGGTTTTGCTATTGACAAACGAATGGTTATTGGTTTAAAATAAACGTATGGGTAATGTGGCAATCGGCGAAATAAATAAACGAAGTCAAAAATTTGAAGAACTGCAAAAAAAAGTGGCGTACGTGTTGTTTGCAGGCGTTATGCTCGTATTGTTGCAGGCATTTTTTTGTTTGACGCTCGTTGGCACCGTGACAAATACCGTGTCAAACAGGTCGCATTTTATGCACTATTCTCAGTTGTATTTTAAGTTTTGCTCAATGCTTTTGACGGTGTTTTTGCTGACGTACTATATTGTCAAAATATACGTGAACGTCGAGAAAAGTACATTAAAATTAGGTAAATTTACGCAAGACCATCTAATACTTTTTCCATTTGCATTTATGCTTATATGGGCGCTTATATCTACCTTTAAATCTCCGTATTTTGAAAAATCTCTTTATGGCGCAGGATATATCAATGAAGGCTATTTTACCGTCTTGCAATATGCAGTAGTATTTCTTTCGGCGTATGCGATCAGAGATGAGATAAAGTGGGCAAAAGAAGCAATGCTTTGGACTTTTATATGTATGGCAGGGCTGATATGCTTTGTGTTTATAGGAATTGAAGTAACAAATTACTCCATTCCCACGTCGTTGAAAGCGGGAGTATTCAACAACTCAAATCACTACGGCTATTTCTTGGCAATGTCGTCTACCGCTACGTTTGGAGCGTTGGTATATTCAAAGAAAAAGTGGCAGATATTTTTGTCGGCAATTTTACTGCCTTTGAATATTTTCAATCTTTTGGCGTGCAATACTTTGGGCGCAAATATAGCGTATATAGGCGGTATATTCTTTATAATTTGCAGCGGTTTTATTACAAAAAAACTCAATTGGAAACGACTTCTTGTGGCTTGTGTTTTGTCGGGCGTTGTCAACTTCATAATAGAAATCTCCGGCAGAACAAATATGTGGGAGTCTTATGTGCAGTTGTTTAAAGATATAAAGAGAGTTATCTCGCCGGGAGAAGGCGGAAGCGGCGGCAATAACAGTTCTGCCGGTACTGGCAGATTCGGACTTTGGGTGCGCACAATTGCCGTAATAAAGCAAGTGCCTTGGTTTGGCAAAGGTCTGGACTTATATCACGGAAATAATATATACGATACTTCGCTTGACGTGTCGCACAATGAGTATATAACAATGGCAAGCAATATAGGTATCCCTGGGCTTGTGATGTATCTCGGCACGGTAATATGGTGGTTTGTCAGAGCGGTGAAGGCCAGAAAAGTACTTACAATATGCGATCTTACTTTGCTTGCCGTGACGTTTTCATATTTGATTTCGGCAGTATTTGGCAATTCATTTACGTATACTTATCCGTATCTTCTCATATTCTTGGCATTGAGTATGCAAAAATCGTACGACAGAGAAGGTAAGTATAAAAAGTTGCAAGAAAAGAATCACGAACTTGCAAAAGTCAATTCTACTGCGGCGGCAGCGTAAAAACTTTTTGAGTTATTTTGCAAAAGACGTATAAAATTCTTTGCAAAAGCGTATTATTTGTTCAAACAAAATGAAAAATTATTCAAAATCTTATTGCAATATAATTCATATTATATTATAATTATACTTGCTATTATATGATTCGTTCGCTAAATAGGAGTTTAAGAATGAAAAAAATATCAATAATTTTGATAATTTGCCTCGTGGCTTGTATGGGTATTGCGATTTTCACAGGTTGCAGTCCTTCTTTTGGCCCGATAGGCACGACGGAATACAAAGACAGTCCTGTCGTCAACAACGGAGGACTTGTCGTACAGCAGGGCGGATATCTCTATTACGTCAACGGAATGGATTCTACGTCAAATATCGTCAAGCCAGAAGATAACGCTTTTGGCAAGGCTTCTGTAAAGGGAAGCATTATGAAGAGCAAAATAGACGCTGACGGCAATTTGAGCGAAACGGCGGTCGTAGTGCCAAAGATGTTCTATACTGCGGCTTCAAACGGCGGTTTTTATATCTACGGAGAGTGGATATACTATCTCTCGCCAAATACTAAGGCTGACAACAAGTCAAACGTATTGTCGTCTCAATCCGTTGCTTTCCGTACCAAGATTGACGGAACAAAGACTCAAGAGATTGCTACGCTGACGTCAAATTCTACGCAATATACCTTTACGGACAAAGAGTTTATTTATTTTGAAGACAGCGTTTTGAAGAAGGTTGGTTACGACAACGAGAAAATCAATAAGAAAGCAGAGAATATTCAAGAGGACGTGACTTCCGCATTGTTTACTGCAAAGTCAAACGTGGTGTTCTTTTTGAAGTCCAGTGAATCTAAGGTGCGTCTTAACAACAACGTCTACGCTTACGTAAACGGCGAGGTAAAGGCAATCACCAGTGATGCGACTTACGATAAAGAAGGTGACTTGAGCCAAGATAATTTGAAAAAGCAATATACTTTTGCTCTCCTTTCATTTGATGCAAAAGAAAATACGCTTTTCTACACCAAGGTAAGCAACGACGCTGACGCTTCCAAGAAGACTTCTACCTACGCTTATAAATTTGACGAAAGTTATTCTTTTGACACGGCGAAGGAAGTGAGATACGCTACTTCTGCTCTCACAGGAGCGTCTATAATCAACCTCGGCAGCGAAAGGGGAATACTTTATACGGCAGCGGCTGAGTTGCAAATTTATAAGTCCATATCCGAGACGGCGGTAGAAAACGATACGCAAAAGGGCGCTACGCTCACTGCTACCGGCGCAGAAATTGTCAAGATTGACGGCAACGATATGTACTATATCTTGAGCAATACGCTCTATAAGATTGATTTCACTGACAAGAATGCTGTGACTCAACAGTTGAGTGAAGACGCAATTCTTACTTCGTGGCTCACACGTTCGGTAATTGGCAATTATTTGTACTTCATTGACAATACGTATAATTATATGTACAGAGTTGACCTCTCGACATTCGTGGGAGAAAATAACAACTTCGTATACGCAAAAGGCGAGATAGTCAGCGGCACTCGCAAAGCAACTTTGACAAAAGATGACGACGACAAGATAGTCATCAAATACGTTGCTGAAGACGCAAGCGAAGAGGGCGTGAAGTATTATCAGATACCTAAGTTTATGACTTCTGACAACGCGCAAAAATACGCAGAGGCAATTTACGAAGAAGAAGACGATAAATAATCGTTGCGAACATTAAGAGTTGAGAGGGGCTGTCGCAAAATAGTACGCGGCAGCCCCTCTTGTATTCCCGACTAATTTCCTGACCTTAAATATGAATAAGTAATGCTGAAAGCAAGACAATAAAAAATACGCTCCCGAATCGGGAGCGTATTGTAGTTGATTACGCTGATATTAAAGCGTTATGGTTACTTTGTTAAGGTTTCTTGGTGTATCTACGTTGAGACCCTTTGCAAGCCCTATATTGAGCGCTAGGAGGCTTACGGCAGTGCCGTAGAGCACAGGCGCTTCAAAGACGTCTGCGTCGGGCATAACGATGGCGTTATTTGCGCAGTCAAGTACTTCCGGGATATTGCTGAACGCAGTGAGATTTGCGCCAAGTCCTTTTATTCTCTGAGCCATTGATGCAAACTCTGCGTCAAAGTTGCCCTTGGGAGCAAGCATAATTACGTTTGCGTTTTCGTCGAGGAGCGAAAGCGGACCGTGCATAAAGTTGGCGGAAGAATAAGAGCGGTTGAAGAGATAACAACATTCCGTCAATTTCAAAGCACATTCGTCTCCTGTGCCAAGCATAGTTCCGCGCGAGAGCACGATAAAGTTGTTGAGCGTATATAGATTTTTTGCTACGCTTTCGATCATAGGGTTGAGATCAAGTATCTCTTGTATTCTATCGGCAAGATTAGAATAATTTGCATTGAAATCGCCTTTAAGCGCGCTGGTGAGCATATACAGCGCAAAAAGTTCGCCTATATAGGTCTTTGTGGCTGCAACGCTCTTTTCTTCTTCCACGTCCATAAATAGATGGAAGTCGCACGTTTTTGCAATCGGGCTGTCTTGATTGTTGGTTACGGCAATCGTCATAGCGCCGTTTTTGATAGCCTTTTCCATTACGGCTACGGTGTCTTTGGACATACCGCTTTGAGAAATTATTACCATACAGGTATTTTTCATATCGACGTCACTGTCGTATACGGTAGTCAACGAAGGATGATATTTTCCTACTTTTATGCCGGTGATAAGCGGGCATACGAAAGAGAATACCGTTGCGGCGTTGTCGGAAGTACCTCTTGCCATAGTTACGATATTTGTAATGCCTTTGTCTTTGAAAGCCTTATAGATAGCAGGCAATACGGGTTTGCAAGCGTTTATAGTGCGTTTCATCATAGACGGCTCGCTGAAAATTTCTTGTTGCATTAACGTGGTCATTTTTACACCTCTCAACTGATTTTGTATTTATACGCCCAGGCAAATTGCTTTTGATTTGCAACTGTGGCGGAGTATTGACTTATAATATTATATCATATTACGCGGCTTTAAGCAATATATACTGCCTTCATTATATGTAAATAAAATGGAAGAATTTCTGTCAATGCAATAGAGAAAGCACAAATTGCTCAGCCATACGTCCCGATTTCATACCATTGCGTATTGCCCAAGTCAACGCCTTTTTCTCTAAAGAAGTTTCGTCTATGTTGACGCCGTATCTCTTGGCGAGTTGGCGTACGATATTAAGAAATTCCTGCTGGTCGGGAGACGGATAGTATATTGAAAGACCAAAGCGCGCCACAAGCGAAAGTTTTTCGTTCTTTGTGTCGGACTTGTGAAGTTCGTCCATAGGGTCAATGTCGTTGCCGTCACTGTAATGTTCTTTTATCAGATGTCTGCGGTTGGACGTCGCATAGATAAGCACGTTGTCGGGCTTGACTTCAAGTCCGCCGTCAATGATTGCCTTAAAGTATTTGTATTCCACCTCAAAGTCATCAAAAGATAGGTCATCAAGATAGAGTATATATTTGTAGTTGCGCCCTGCAATCTTGCTTATAAGGTCACTTATGTGCATAAATTGGTGCTTATACAGTTCGATTACCCGCAAGCCGTCTTCGTAAAACTCGTTTATAAGGGCTTTTATCGTTGAAGACTTGCCTGTACCCATATCTCCGTAAAGAAGTACGTTGTTTGCCTTTTTCCCTTCAAGAAAAGCCTTGGTATTTTGCATAACTTTCTGCTTTTGCAAATCGTATCCTACGAGGTCGTCGAGGCGCTTGTCGTCCATACAGGTGATGGGTAAGAGTTTGGCGCGATTATTCTCGTCGACGACTCTGAAGGCTTTGTTGAGTCCCAATTCGCCCACTCCGTAAGCGCGGTAAAATTCCACGACTGTATCTAAAAATGTTTGCGTCGTCTTGCAATTTGAAAGGCGTATGGCAAATTCTTCTATCAAATGGGCGTATGGCAAAGTCGACTTTGTAAGCGTACTTTTAAAACATGTGATTGGTTTTAAACTTTTTTCCATCGTCGGCAAGACGGAGGGGGACGTATTAAAGGCTTCCATAAGAATACGGCAGTCGTCGTAAGCAAAATCCAAAAGCGTTCCGCCGACGCTTTGCTTTCTTTCGCACGCAAGAGAAAACGTATTTTCGTTGCTTGCTATAAAATAAGCAATGTAATAGTGCCAAGCATTGCCGTGTACGGCGTGATTTTCGGCAAAAGCAATAAGTTTCCCGATAAGGTCAAAGGCTTGTAGATTATTTTGCTCAAATTCAACAAAATCTTTTAGAAGAGAGCCTTTAAGGTCGTATAGTCTTAAGTTTTTTATATTATTTATCATCATAGTACGTCTCTCACAGTCGTTATATTTAAGATTATATACTATAAATTGCCTGCTATGCAAGAAATAAATCTGAGTTGAAAGACATTTGTTTGTCCATTGCCAAATTTTGTGTATTGAACGTATGAATATTGGATGTTAAAATTAAGGTACAGTAAGACTTTGTCCCGACAAAAGTAAATAAATAACTACGTCGGGCAGGAGGAGAAAATGATAAAAAAAATATCAAAATTGACGATGATAATGCTCTTGTTGGGCACTCTATTGGTGGGCAGCGTAGTTGCGTGCCAGAGCCAAGCCCCGCAGGAAGACGGCGAGTACGGTGACTGGAGCGTGGATTGGAACGGTATGCGTCCCGGCGTAAAGCCGCCTGAGGTAAGCGAGCCGCAACCGCCTGACGATGACACTCCCGACGGCGAGGAGGGAGGAAGTACGGTAGTTCCGCCAAGCCAATTGACACCCGCAACAAAGCCTGCGACTTATACTGCTATGATAAAGAGCGCTACCAACAGTCTCAACGTGCGTTCTGCACCGTCGACAAGCGGTCAGGTGCTGGGCACACTTGACAAGGGGGATATGGTGAGATACGAAGGAAAGCAAAACGGCTGGTATAAGACTGTATACAAGGAAAAGACGGCATATATATATGCAGGCAACAACTATGCAAGCGTAGTGTATATGAAGCAGGGTAGCGAAAAAATCGAAAAAGTAATTGCCGTGGGAGAAGAGTTGTTGGGATATCCATACGTTTGGGGAAGTCAGCGCTATCACTGGGGCAACGGAACGCTCAATGCCAACTTTATACCCGGTCAGTTCGACTGCTCCGCGCTTATGCAGTACATCTTTTACAAAGGCGCAGGAGTGCTGATGGATCTCAATACCCGCTCGCAGGTTTTGCAGGGCAAAGAAGTTCCGCTTGAAGACTTGCAAAGAGGTGACGTAATGTTCTTCACTAATGACAGCAGATATAATAATACCGGTGTGGAAAGAGTGGGGCACGTGGCTCTGTATCTGGGTGATAATTACATACTCCATACGGCTTCGGATCACGCGGTAATAGAGGAGATAAGCGCCAAGAGATGGAGTTATTATATAGTAGCAAAGCGCTTTATATAAGTATGGACGAAATAGGAAAATAAATCAAATTAGTTGTTTTGATTTTTTCTAACAGCGTCGCAAAATAAAGCAATACGTCACTCCAAATATATCGCTACGCACGTTTTAGAAACACGTGGCTGTAAAAATTGGATATATGGATAAAACAGCATATAAAGTTTGCTCTCGGCAATGAAAATTGCCATAATAAACAGTAAAACTGCCTCCAAAATATTTTACTATCGTTGTCGGGAGTTTTCCTTCCTGTATAATCGCGCCTTAAATGGGTATGATTGATACAGGGAGGATTTTTTTATGAAAGTAATGGATAAGAGCAATACGTATGAAAATATAATCAAGGAGATAGAGAGCAGAGGTAAGAATATGGCGGTATTGAGCGTCTTTTCGGACAGGGCGAGAGAACAGGGCTATTTTACCGTTGCGGATAAGTTGGACAATATTGCCAGACAGGAAAGCGAACACTGCAAGGTGCTGTATAGAATAATGCAGGAGGGAGACGAAGTGGACACTCTTGCAAATCTTATATATTGCGCGGGTCAGTTGCACGCGTCGTCAAAGAGACTTAAGGAGGCTTTTGCCGTGACGGCAAGGCAAGAGGGCTTTGAATACATTGCCGGCGTCATTGAAGAAGTCGCTAAGGTTGATAGCGCAACGGAAGAAGAACTAAAAAGCGTTATGTCAGACCTCAAGGTGGGTAAGTTGTATAAAGACAGCAAGATTGTCAAATGGCAGTGCATAAAGTGCGGATATTTATCTCACGGAGCAGACGCGCCACAGATGTGTCCGTTGTGCACGTCTCAAAAAGGTTTTTTTCAAAAATTGCAAAAATAACGCGCGCAAATAACGTACGTTTGAAATAATTATTGATTTATCTCCTACTGTCGTGTTATAATGACAATGCTAATGCAATATTATTGCGTTAAGGTGGAAAATGAAATTTTTGGTTATTGACGACAACATTGTGATAAATCAAAGTATTGCCGACATCCTCGGAAGGCTTGGAAAATGCGACAGCGCATACGACGGCGTCGAAGGTCTTTATATGGCTGAGGCAAAGGCGTATGATTTGGTCGTCACCGAACTGGCGCTTCCTAAAAAAAGCGGAATTGATATAATCAAGGAGTTGAGAAAAAAAAGCAATTGCCCAATTCTGATTGTGTCGGCTGTGAATTCGGTGGAAAAAAGAATTGAAGCGCTTAGGATAGGCGCGGACGATTATTTAAACAAGCCATTTAACAATGGTGAGTTGTTGGCTAGAGCGGAAGCAATATTGAGACGTTATAATAATAATTTTTCCAGCAAATATGTCAACAGTGATATCGTACTCGATTACAATAGCAAAATGTTGAAGATCAAAGGCGAGTACGTTAAAATGTCCGGCAAAATCTACGATATTTTAGAGTGTCTGATACGCAGTCGCAATATTATCGTCTCCAAAGATCAACTCTTCAACAAAATATGGGGGCTTGACAGTGATACGGTAATCACGGTCGTTGAAGTATACGTCTCTAAATTGAGAAAATTGCTGGAAAACCACGGTTGCGCAGGCTATCTTAAAACGATAAAAAACTTGGGATATATGTGGTCTGATACAAAACACCCCATATCTGACGAAGGGGATTTTTAAATCAAGAAAAGCAGTATTTTTCTATTTTAAGAAACTTTTAAGAAATTAAATGTAAAATTTTTGTAAAATCTTAAAAAGTATTTTAATATATTTTTTGTGTATAATGTCAGTTTAGATACTAGATATTGTGTGTGCAGTGGTAAAAACATATCTTTTAGTTATTGTCTATCGTACGCGTATATATAGGCGTCAAAAAAGTTTAAGGTTTGTTTAAGGTGCTTATTTTAAAATAAATGTGAAATAAATTAGCAATCATAAGAGAGGGAATTATGAAAAAGACTAAGTTAATCACGGTTCTTTTGCTGATAGCCGTATTGGCTACTGTGCTTCTTGCCACGCTCGTTGCGTGCAAGCCAAAAGTGGATGATGGCGACTCTACGATAAGTGGGGATCCTGGGGAAATACCATCTGGAGGAGACAATGTGAAGCCACCGTGGAAACCGCCAACTCCTTCGGGGAATCCCGGGAATACGGGTCCGGAGATTCCAAAATATACCTCCAAGGAGATGCTCAACAAGATCATCGAATCGGTGGACGTGCCTGAACAGGTTCTCAATCTTGACATATTTGCCAAATTTGAGAAGGAAGATTTGGTGACGACAATTAACTTAAAAGGCAATTTCTACAGTGAAGTTCGCAACGAACTGTGTTTTGCCGTTTATCAACAGCAAAAAGGCGAGGCTGACTCGCAAAGGCAGTTGGTTTTTGCAATTTACATAGTCAATGATAAAATTTATTTGGATAGAGCGGACGGCTCTCCACTTATTTATCTGTCGGATTTTGACTTCAATTACTTAAAACAGATTATCGAAGGCGCAGGCGGAATGGTGTCAGACTTGACGGGCTCCTTGGAGCAGTATATGGGTCTGATAGACCTTGTGTTTGGCTTCTTATTCGGTACGCCTGAGGTGACCGTTGGCGAAGACGCTTCTCAGTCTCTCGCGATGGAGTTGAGATTAAAAGGTCTCTTAAGCAACGTGACCACTTTTCTTCCGTTTTTGCCTTTTAATATCCCTATAGATATAAAACCTCTCATAAATTACTTAGTAGACTTAATTCCCGATGATACGTTATATATAAATGCAGATTTTGATGGTGACAGCAATCTTAAAAAAGTCGGTGTCAGCGGAGTTGATGCCAACGACAATAAAAAAGAAACCTTTGATTTGAGCGCAACTATAGATATATGCGACAAGGCAGATGCTGATATAGGTATACCCGGCAATTTGTCGGATAGGGCTATATCGGAATTCAGTTTTACAAACTTGCAATTTGCCATAGACTTGATAGTAGATTCCGTCAAAGACGCAAACGGTCAAAATAAGAATTTTGACCTTGGCAAGATGATCAACGGTTTCCTTGGCGAGTCAACAACTATAAGAATACCTGAAGGTTTGTTGCTTCTCAACGGCGGTACAGGAGTGAGACTCTCCTTTAAGTTGGACTTGGATCTCAATTATGACAAGTTGCCGCAGGACAACAACAAAGTTGCAATAGAATTGTATCTCATCAATCCCGACGGCACGCTTGCAGACAAAAACTTCAAGCCGCAAATGGGAATTTACTATAAAGAAGGCAGTTTTTATCTCAATACCGATAATATGTTGCCTCAATATCTCAACGGACTGAATATAAAACTCGACGCGGGACTCAACGATTTGGTATCCAAACTTGTAGACCTCATTACCGACGCTATTGACGGCGTATTCGGTCTTGATTTTGCAGGACTTCGCAAGAGTGAAATTCAAGTAAACGACAACGGTTCTTTGACGCTCTCGAGTATGTCTGCGGTAGAGAAAGTAATGGCGTCGACAAACGCAAACATAGTAGCGCTTTCTACTGAAAGTGACGGCAGTTACAAACTCTCGGCAGGTGTAGGAGATTTTGTCGATATGTTGGCAAATCTTTTGGGACTTGGCGGCAAAAATCCTAATATTTATACTGACGACACCAGTATCAAGGTTGTGGTCAACGACGATTTCTTTGAAGCGCTTGGCGGTCTTATACCTCAATTGAAAAGCGTGACTTTGCCGAAAGAAATAGGTGATATTGTATTGTCTATCAATACGTCTGAAGTGGGACTTGACAGCGTCACGGTGGATACCGTGCTCAACAATACGTCTCAAGTTGCCGGTGAGGACGGCACTGTTACGATTACCGATCCGGCGTTTGCAATACGTCTGGGAATCGGTCAATTTGTCATTGGCTTTAAAGACGACAATTTCGCAGACTATATAGACGGTAGAGTAGATACTGAAAATACCGATTATTTATCGTCACTCAACGGCGTGATAGATCATTTGCTAGGCGGTATTAGATTTAGCAGCGGTTTCTCGCTTGACTTTTCGGCAGGTACTTACGATCTTGCGCCGTTTATCGCAGGGTTTGGAGTATCGGAGGTAGAATCTTCGCAAATCTTGTGGACGTTTGACAACGACTTTACTTTGGACGCGTCACTTAACTTGCAAATTGCGCTCAACAGAACTGATACTGCAAGATCTATGATAGTCTTGGAGATGAAGACGGAGAGCGGTATAAAAGTCGGTGACCATCAGATTATCGAAAAAGATCAAGTCTTGCTTGGTATATATGGATATAATAATAATATTTATATAGATATTTCCAACTTCAATATTGCGGGTATAGTATTGCCTAAATTGAGTTTCTCGCTCAACTTTACGGATTTGATATACACGCTTCTTGACAACGTGATAGGCGATTTGCTTAAGAAGATCAACGTGCAAGGCGGAGATCTCAAGTTTGAACTCGACTTCAAAGAATTGCTTGGTCTTACGTCAAGCGTGGTAGCGCAAGCCGGCGAAACGCAAAGTTCAACTTCGCGTCTTGCAACTTACGCTCAAACTCAAGAGGTTGATCCTACCGCGGCAATAATATTTGCATTCAACGCAGATAAGTTTGTACCTTCGATTTCGCTTGCTGCAATTCTTGCGGTACTTAGCGCAACCAACACTGATATAGGTAACACCTTGGCAGAGGCGCTCAGTCTTATGGAAGTAGATTTATCGGTTGAGTTGGGAAGAAACGACGGATTTATCTTCTCCTTTAGCGGTGAATTTATACCAAAACTCGACAGCAACGGAGAGAGCGTATATTACTTTGACGACAAAGGTAATCAAATCGTAAGAGAAGAAGGCAAGATTTATAGAAATATAAAAGATAAGCCGACAAGCAGCGAAAACGTAGATAAGAACATCGTCTACTATACGACTAAGAAATATAACTATGGCAGTGATATGAAACTCGTATTTTCGGCGGGAACTCCGGAGCACCGCGTAATCGTGGGTAACCTTGGAGAGCATAAGTATCCGATCGAACAAAAAGCGCAAGAGTTCATTGACTATAAGTCAGACCTAATTGAGGCAATAGTTAACACTGTGGGTAAGGCTTCGGTACAACTTGACATCGATCTTCATACTCTTGACAATGAGATGAACCTCACGCGTCTTATCAATGCTATTTTGGCAAACGTAGGTAAAAAACTTGAATTGCCAATATCTCTCGATCTTGACGATTGGGACGCGCACGTTCAACTTGCTTTGGCTTGGGATCTTGATTTGACGAGATTCTCCAACAGTAAGATAATGCTTGAATTGAGATACGAGCAAAAAGTCATTATGGGATTGTATATCCACCGCAACAGTATTATTATCGACCTCACGGGTCTTGGTTTGTTCAGCGGTGAAATCGTCAATTCGTCTATCGTAACCAAGGTATTTGGAATGATTGACGGACTTATCAAGAACATAGGCAATCTCGATCTCAACGATATTATCAACGATTTGTTGAAAAACAACGGTTTGCCGACAGTGGGAACAAAACCCGAAGAAACCGACAAACTTGCACTTGGCGAAGAAGTTGCAAAAGACGGCAGTGTGGCTACCATTGGCGAAGGATTGCAAATCAAAGACTTCATCAAGTATTTGACGCAAGCGATTCATTTGGAGAATACGGCAATAGTCATTGACTTCACATCTTCAATCATCAACGGAATGCTCAACGAACTTGTGGGAATCAATCTCGGACTTAATCTTGGACTCAACGGCATATTCGACTTATTCGGAGACAGTATAGATCTTGGATTTACCGTTGAAGATATCACAATGGATATGTCATTGAGTTTGTCAATTGGCAAAGAAGTAACTATACCTATCAACTTCGACGACGTGCCAGACTGGGATGCGTCTAGCGGAAGAGATTTTGCAAGAACGTTGCTCAATAATCTCGATATAGGCTTTACCATTGACCTCGCCAACTATACAAACGACGTTGTCAATCTTCACGGTCAAACCAAATATGGATTTATAGACGATTACAAGATGTATACTAGAATTATTATTGAGAAAGTCACTTCGTCTTCCGGTAAGAAATTGACGGGCGTCAAAGGTACTCCTGTGGCTGCGCAGGGCTCGTTCGTAGTAACTCTTGCGCATATCAACAAGGCAATGTACAATGATAATAAGTCAACGGCCGCGAATATGAAACCGCTTGTATATATCGTACTTGACCATAGAAAGACGTCGGGACAATTGATGTTGGCTATTTGTTCCGGCTTGGTAGAGTTTGTCGTAGATATAGGCGATACTGTAGGAATACAATACATCAATCTTGATTTGCTTGGTATGCTTGGACCTGTGATTGACAACTTGTTCTCAACGATAGACGGCGCGCTCGACGGCTTGAATAATCAGACCGCAGAAGCCGTGGCTTTGAATGACGGCGTTGCTACGCAAGAAGGAGAGCCAACCGGTCTCAATAAAGTGTTTGCCGATCTCGATATAATCAAGTTGCTTGGTGAAAAAGGTATTATGCTCAATTTGAGAGCCAACGGTACTTTCAACGTAACGATAGAATTCGATCCATATCTTATCAATAAACTGTTGGACGATATAATGGGTTACGTCTTTGCTAAAGGCACCGGACACGAGTCCATTATCAATCTTAAAGAAATGGCTCCGGATATGTTCAGCAAGAGTTATCTTGATATGATAACTTGGACTAGAGAAACTTACGGAGCAAACGGAAAGAGCAATACACTTTGGGGCGATTTGCAAGCCAACCTTACTGATATGCTCAAAGACATCGTAGCAAGTCAGATATCGGGTGTAAGTTGGTTGCTTACCGACACGTTGCTTAACGGCGTTTATTCTCAAGTAAGAAATATCGTTTCGGGCTTGTTGCCTTTTGCGGTATGGAATACTGCTACGCTTGAAGTTAATATCGTTGACGCAACCATATCCAATATCCATTTCAGAGGTCAGGACAACGGCGAACATATTTACGTTGACAACGACCCGAATAAAGGTATTGCATACGACAAAGGAAAAGATGCAAGAGGCTCTTGGAAGAATGCGAGTGACGGAGGTAAAGAAGGCTTCTTCACTGAGATATTCATCTACAACTCTTCAAAGAGTGTGGGCGGATCCACTGCCGACGGTACAAATGACGGTATCGTGACGTGGGCGGATATTCCGACGAACATTACGTTTATGCCGTATATCTACACTTCAGTTGATGACGGCGTAACCGAACTTATCAATACAAACTTCGAAAATAAGGTGGCTATCTATCAAAAGGGTACTACTATAATGAGATCTACCGTAGAGTTCAAGATAATCAATGCCAACGGTTACGAAGAGGCTATGGTAGACGAAAACCTCAGGGCTAAGTTAAGCGTGGCGGGCGAGTTCAAAGTCAAGGCCATTGCCAAATTCTCCGGTGGAATTACTCGTACGCTGATGATTGACGTAGAGTCAAGAGATGACGGCGGCGGTCTTGATTACATCGAGTCCATTGAAATGCACGCCTATGACGATACGTTGCCGGACTTCTTGACGGTATACACTAAAGACGGCAAGTCAAGAAAGATAAATACGGAATATTTGCACGTATCCAATTGGAGACCGAAAGATTATAAGGCGCACGACGTAGATGCAACTGTTGCGTTCAAGAACGGAACTACGTTGCCAATGACGATACACTATCTCGACAGCACCGTAACCAAGATAATTATCGACGGTACTGAAGGTACAAACGTCAACGTCAATCTCTATGAATTTGACATAAATACGTCTAAGATAGAAGACTTTACTCCGTCGACGCTGTTCTTCAAATACCCAGACGGAAAAGCAGTGGGACTTGACGTACTCAATGGATGGGATACTACGGCGGCAACCCAAAATCTCTTTGGCAGACCGATAGACGTAGACGGCAAGTATTCTTCGGATGTCAGCGGCGGTATATTTACTATTACGACGAGCATTGCTGCGTTCGACGGAAGCGCTCCGCAGACGGTGGAATTGTCCTTCGTAGTTAAGTCTAAGAACGTATATTCTTTGACGATAAATGACGCGATAAATACCATCAATATAGATCCGTATAAGTACTATATGTATATGATTGGTGAGAGTGACGAAAATCCTTTCCCAAGCGTGGTGGAGGCAAACTACTTGGAAGAGTATGCTAATCCAAATTATGATCCAAATGTTGAGGGTAGTTCCAAGGTCATCAGAGACGAGTATGACGAAGACGTCAACGTAGTGTGGAAGAACCTAGACAACGTAGTATTTGATTGGAACAACAACAACGACACTGTCAACAAGGTTGACGTGGCTTTGGACAACGGCGCATATCCAAACAGTTCGTTTACTTGGACATTCAAGAAGACGGAAGTTGCCGTAATGAGAAACGAGGTCGAGGCAATCTACTTTGACGAAGCGTTGACGCAATCTGCGCTCTTCATAGATCCTTTCCAATATCTCATCAACGGTAAGGGAATCGCAAACTTCCCGGATCACGCATACGTTCAGTTTACCAACGGCGCGGTATACTATATGCCAATTGCTTGGAAGGGACTTGAAGACTTCAAGATCAATCCAGACAGACCGGCTCAGTTTGGACAGTTTGACGTAGTAATAGGTTTTGATCCTGCAGTGTATAACAGCACCGGACAAATAGTCGAATACAGCGCTATCAACGGCACGCTCTTGCAAGAGAAGTATGTCAACGTTCAGGTAGAAGACCGTATACCTAGCGGTATAATAGTTGACGGAAGCGCGCTTGTAGGCGGAACGTATTATATTGACCCGGTACAGGTACTCTATTACGGACAAAATCCGTTCCCGGATAGAGTGACGGTAAAATATATGAGCGGCAAGACTTCAGTGCTTGAAGTAGACGACGCGCATTGGGAGAGAAACTTTGCTATTACGTTAAAGGGCAAGAAGAACCTCAAGGCAACGTTGAGACTCAACGATGAATATTCGTTTGACATTGACGTAGAGATTATCGACAGAAGCAATCTTAAGTCGGATTTGACGGAGATGTCTATAGATCCGTACGTATATACAATGGACGAGAGAGGCAACAGAATATATGACGTCTACGCTGACAATATCAACTTGTATCAATGCGTAGGTACTTTTGACCTCGAGACCTTTGAAATAATGGGTAGAACGCAATTCTCCGGTAGCATATCTGCAGATCACAAGACCTTCTTGAAATACGTGCTTACCTATGAAAGAGACGGCAAGCAAGAAAGTATTATGGAGACAGATATAGATTATATCAAAGACTTCGTTGCAAACAACATAGATTCTATTACAGTCATATCCGCAGAGGTATGGGAATACTTCAACGTACCTGTCGTATGGGATTTGAGAGATATCAATTACAGCGTTGCGGATACCTATACTGTAAAGACCATTGTACAGGCTGCCGATACTGCTTTTAACAAAGAGTACAAAGTCAACGTCGAAGTGAGAGCAAAGAAGGCTGTGACTATCTCCGGTGACGTTCAGTACATTATGGTGGGCGGTACCAACTTGAGCGAAACGGCTAAGTTGACTCAAAAACTTACGTTAACCAAGACTGTCATATTCGACGACGGTACGTCGGGACTCTATGAAGTTACGCTTGATCTCACCAAGATACAGTACAGCGACTCTAAGTCGGCTACGCTCAGATGGAGCAATGGCACAGACGGTAATATGGTCATCACCGATTTGAGAACTAATACGGTCATTAAGTCGGATCAAGTTGCTGATTGCGCAATGGATATCGAAGTGACGGTATGTAGCGGAGATATTGCTCAAACTTGCACGATGAAAGTCCACGTATTGGATAATCAGATGGGTTAATGGGGGAGAATTAGATGAAAGGAAAAACTTTAAAAAGAATTAGTCTAATATCAATTTTTATAATAGCGGCGCTTGTGTTGTCTTTGGTTGCAGTGACGTTTTTTACGAATACTCAACCTAAGGCGCAGGCTGCGGCAGGTACGCTCTATACGGCGGAGTATCAAGGAGACAACGGTACTCTGCCCAATGGACAGCATCTCAACCGTGACACGATAGCCGCAAAATACGGCGTTTCTACAAGCCAAGTGTTTTCCATTAACTCTGGCTTAGAACTGTACAAATTTCTCAACGGAGAGTACAGCGGTTATAAAGTAGGTTTTCTTACTAAGGATGTAGCAATAGCCTATAATGCCACCAGAGACGGTTATGAGACTATCAGTCAACCCAGTTCTGCCGCAATATTTGACGATATCTTTGACGGCAACGGGTATACTGTAAAAATCTACGGCGGCGTAGGTCTTGCAAACTCTACTCCAGAAATTAGAGACAACGAAGATTATAGATCCTCGTATAGAAATGGCGCGAATAGATATGACAACGTAGATATTTGGTATGAATATAGCGGTTTCTTAGTTGCTCAAAACTACGGTACTATTACCAACCTTACTATTGACTATACTTCTCCTCACAACGTAATCGAAGCGGTATGGGGCGAGACCGGCAATAAGACGGGTGATTTGGGTATGTCTACAGCGGATAGACTTATGTCCAGTAGAGAAGGTGTATTTGCTGCGGGAATAGTAGCGGGACTTAATGGATATGGCGGCGTGATTGACAACTTGAAGATAAGCGTCAAAAATGCGTTTACGGTAATTAAAAGAGCAGGTAAGTCGGGTTATTTTCTTGAGAATGCAGGATACTCTGGCGCTATTGCTGGTAGAATAGAAGACAACAGCAAGATCAACAACTGTTGGGTAGATCTTGCTAATGGCGCGGGTGTATTTGCAGGCGCGCAAGGAAAATCAACTTCCAATCCTTTGACAGACAATCATAATTCATTGGCGGTTGCAGGCGGTCTCGTAGGCAATATCGACTCCGGCACTGCTCAAATTACTTACTGCGCATTGACTGGTAACGGACAAGTCAAGGCTTTTGCCAACAGAGCGGCAAAGGATGACAAGTTTAAGGCATATTCTGGAGGCGTTGCCGGCGGTTGTATCAAAATTGCAACTAACTCTAGTGTAACCGATTGCAACAGCGATACCAATGTGCGCGTACAGGCGGGTCAAATTAAAGGTATTATTTCATCTTGGATCGGCAGTAGATTTACCAACTATAACAACAAGCCACAGGAATCTATGGGTTCGCTTTTTGACGCAGTGGGAAGCGACGACGAAATAGAGAGCCTTGCAATTTTATTTGATCTAGAGACGTTGATGGATAATAATGCGTCGGGAACTCACGCTACTAAACCTATGACGCCTGACGGAAAACTCGTGTTGGACTCTTCTGGTAATTTAAGGAATTGGTTGGAGATCTATCCGGCGTCCGAAGGTGGAACTATGACTGCTATGTTTGACACAGACAATAGCGTTTATGATATTAGATTACATATAGTTGCGGACGGACACGACGAATTTAAGAACAGCGGAGCAATGGACTCTGTCAATTTGACAGGTTCGTCGCGTTATTATCAATATAAGATGCGCGAAGGCGAAGGCGGAGGTTTTATTTGGTCGGGTACTTTTTCAAACTCATACGACTCGTCAAATCACATCAGCCTTATACTGGACGATCCAATCTACGCCGAGATTTATATGATTTCTTCTTCTAATACCGGTAAATATAATTATGAATTCGGACGTATGGGAATTTTGGAGTACGGCGATACCAATGGAAATAACGGAGTCAAGCCGTATAACGGCACTGCAGATCCGCTTAAACTTCCGACGGTCACTATGACTAATTATCCTGCGTTTGATACGAGCGTGTTTGCAAATGAAAGTCTATGGAATATTTCGCGTAGCGGTAAAAACGTAAATATTTCTCAAGCGTATATGCCGGGTACGTATAAAATGAAGGTTGAGACTAAACTTGGCGAGCGTACATACGGATATTATAGCGAAGCAGAGAAGACGCTTGCTTGGCAACCTAAGACAGATTACGTGTTTACGATTTTGCAAGGCGTGCTGAGTTACGGCAGCGGAACTACGACTACGGACGGCTGGCAAGATTCAGTCACGTTTGAACTGACTATGAATAGCGTAAATGACTTTGACAGCATTGAATTTCAACGCAACGGCGTATTCCCAAGCAATTCGGCAGACGGATTTAGAATAGTCGGAGCAAAGGCCTATTATACCGTCACAGAGACCACCGGTAAAAACGGTACGTCGTATACTTTCTATGCTTACAAGAGAGACACTGTCACTGAAGAGAACGTCGTAGTTGCAGTCAGCGAGAGCAGAACTGTGCGTATAGACAGAGAGGCGCCGGAAGTCAGCGAAATAGAGTATTATATGGTCGAAGACGGAGAAAAGAGACTTTTGTCCGACGATGACTTGGAGTATATTCAAGAGCACTGGACAAAGAATCAGATTTTGGCAAAATTCTCCGTAAGTGACAACGGTAAGTCGGGTATTGCAATTGCGGCTACCGGAAATAACATCGAAGAAGAAGTGCTCAATAACAACGGTGACAGAATTGTTACCGTGACTATCAACGATAGCAAACCTATAGTATTGGAGTATACCGACGCAAGAGGTCATACTGCGCCTGTAAATTTACAAGTTAACGTGGACAGAATTGAAGGAAAACTCTCTTTTTCCGGTTCGTCGTACAGAACTGAAGGTAGATTTAACTACAGTACCAAAAATGTCACAGTACGTTACGTTGCTAACTTCGGTATGTCGGGTTGGAGAATGTATTACAGTTATCAAAGAGACGCGCAGGGTGAAGATATTTGGATTGCAAGCCCTGACCTTTTGACAGATAGCGGTGCAGTCAAGACGTTTACCATTGACTGGAATATGGGTAATATAAATACCGGTCTAGGTGACGATTTTAAGATAAAGATGGTCAATGAAGCAGGTCTTTATGAGGAAGAAGTTTTCCCGACTGACGCAAAAGGAGACAGACTCCCCAATGACGTCATCGGCAACTATATAATTTGGCTGAGAGTCGCAAATATCTATCTTGACACCAATCTCAACAATATATTTGTCAACGACAATGGCAGAGTATTGAGCGTTCAAGATATTTTGAAGAGCGAAGAGGACAAAGCAAAGTATCTAGACAAACAGTATGACGGTACGGACGAGTATGCGGGCAGAAAGAGTTATCAATTCTATACAGACTTGTCTTTGCTCAATACGTACGGATTCTATTCCAACGATCATTTGGGCGTAATATACTCTCCTGCGGGAATATTCTTGAGAAATCCTATAGACTTGGGCGAGAATGGTATCGTTCCGGTTGAGATGAGATATACGTCGTCTTCGGTGGGAGACTCTAAACTGTCCTTCCAAGTGGTTTTGACCGGCGTTGACGGATATAATTATATCGTTTACTTCACTGATTTGTCAGGTATAGACTTTGAAGAGGACGTAGAAGTCGAGGAAGGAACGTATTGGGAGACGGTAGAAATAGACGTCAAAATCACAAAGCGTGAAGTCGTCATAGAACTTAGCGCTCAAGAAGCGTTTAGCAATAGCAAGAAGTATTATTACGGAGACACCGTACCTAACGAAATTGACGTATACGTGGAGTCTACCGGAGAATACGTGTCAGTCAAGACTGAGACTAAAGCGTCTTCGACTGCAAATATAGGAGAATACGACGTCAAAGGCATATCTCCTAACGGATACGGTAATATTGAATACATCGTCAATCCTACTATTATAGTCATAAATCCAAGACCTATTTCAGTAGATTTGAGATTTGACGACGGTGACGTAGGTAATATACCGACAGGTATCAAGGCAGGTAAGGTTCATAAAATCACCGGTACGTATCGAGACGTCAACGACGCGGTTCAAAATGCCAACGTTGAGTATATTCTCAACAATAAGCCTGTCAGTTCTTTGAGCGCAGTGGGCGTGTATACTATAAATCTTACGCTGTCCAACAATAATTACGTAATTGACGGACAGAACTCTTTCAAGTTCAGTATCGCAAGAGGACAGTTGGATATTGGAACAGGAGTGAGAATAAAGGATTATACGGAAGAACAGTTGGAGTATGACTTGGTCATTGACGAAGAGTCAAAAGAGCAAGGACTCTATAGTGACAGTGACTTGAAGGTAACTTATTATGAGTATCTTGAAGGCGCTGTGTATAATCCGGCAGAAGAAAAAATCGTGGGTAAAGTAAGTGACTATCCTATGACTGAGTGCCCGACGGAAAGAGGTCTGTATCTCGTAAAGGTAGAATTTGTCACAAAAGACAATCCCAACTTCTTCCCTAAGAGTGATTACGCAGAGGGCTATCTCGTGATAGTAAGGGCGGCAACGACGGTCAACGTGGAGAAAGTCGTGTTGGAATACAGTTATACGGCAGAGATGTTTACTTATGACTTGATTGATGCAGTCGCAGAAGTCAGATCTTCGAGCAACAAACAACTTTGGTCGGCTAGTATGTCTGCAGAAGGTATTGTCAAGGTGCAGTATAAAGATACCAATGGAAGTTTTGTAGACGTTGCTCCAAGTCCTAATGACGGCGGGGGTTGGTATTCCGAGACCGGTAGATATGAATATAGAATAAATTATAATGGCAATGACGATTACAACACCAGTTATTTAGACGTTGTTATGATAATTAACGAGGCAGAACTCAAAGGTATCACCTTTAACTCTGTCGAAGCAGTTTACGACGGAAAAAGTCACGTGCCTACCGTAAGCGGATTGTTCAACTATACCGGACTGAAGATAACCTTTAGATACGGCGTAAAGCAAGTCCAATGCGACGGAACAAACGCAAACGAGGCAATCAAAGAGTTTAATTTCATAGACGCAAAAGAGTACAACGTGACTATGTCGATCTCTAAAAATGGATTTGCGACCAAGGAATTGCAGGCTAAGGTCACTATTAATAAGGCCAAGATGGAAGGCGTAGCGGCAGGTCTTGTGGACGTCGTCTATGACGGAAAGAGACACGACGTCAAATTCTTGGGTATTGATTATGACGGCAATGGCGGAATGAGTTATAAGGGCGAATCAGTTATTATCGGCGACGGATATTCAGAAGGTAATGCTTACGCTACCAATGTATATATCGAGCCGGGCGTAGGTCCTTCCTATTATACCGGAGAGGTTACATTGAAATCTGCCAACTACGAAGACTTGGTACTCAAGACTCAAATAACGATAAGACAGGCATTGTTGCCATACATAGAGATTAGCAAGACGTTGCCTAACAAGGTGCCGAGCGGAATGAATCTCAGCGCATACAGAGGCTATTTTGTAGACTCTAGCGGAGAATCAGTCGAGTGCTTGTTGCAGTATCGCAAATACCTCAAGGGTAACGAGGATAAAGGCGAGATCGTTACGCCTGATGAAAACGGAGTTATTGCTGACGGAAGATATACCGTTTGGATCGTAATTCCCAACGACAACTTCTATATCGACAGATATTGGACGGTTGACATAGGCGAAATCAATAGCGCTGAAATCTCTACCGTCGGTTGGGTGGCAATAGGCGCTGTCGTAGTACTTATGGCGGCTGCGGCTGTTACTGCAGTGGTTGTGGTAAAGAAGAGAAAGAAAGCAGGTATTGTTTAATATGGAGGAAGAATTATGACGCAGACAAAAAAGAAAACTATAATAGTTTTGGGAATAACTTTAATATTGCTGCTGTGCTTTGTTATATCCTTTATGGGACAGAGCGCAGAGGTCGCAAGCGCAGATTCGGCTTCCGCGCGCAATGCCACGCAAGATAAGTTGAACAGCGTTATGTCCAACGGCAGAGTGCACGGTAATATAAGTAATGACGGTGTGGCAATCTCCAATGCTGCCCAATTGAGGAATTTCTTGTCGTCAGGAAGCGGCAAGGGATATCTTACCAATGATATCACCAATTTCTTTTGGGATGACAATCGTCTTACGGGTACTCTTTCGTCAGTAAATATGACGGAACTCAACGGCAACGGTTATAAAATTTATTTGACGGCAACCAACATAGCGAGCAACCCTTCAGTGCGAATAGACGACGGCAAAGACGGTGTTACCGGACTTACCGCAGGCGATAAGGGTAATATAAGTTGGACAATGTTTATGTCAACGTATTTTGCAGGTGAAGGTACAAAATATTCCAGTTTTGTAGATCTTCACGGAGGACTGATAGGATTTCTTAGGAATTATCAGACGATTAAGAATTGTAACTTTGTATATACAGGTAATATTGATTCTACGCGTGAGACTCCCGATTCCGGAGCAATGGGCTTGGTAGTAGGACTTTCTTTGGGTATCATAGATAATTGCAGTCTCACAGTTAATGGCAAAGTCAAATTCTATAGCGATACTACTTGGTCAGGTAATATAGGAACTGTGGATTACGGCGCAGAGAGCAGAACTCAACACTCTTTTGCCTTGGGCGGTTTTGCAGGCGCGATGACATCTGCCACCGCAAGAGTTTCTAACAGTAAGATAACGCTCAATAACAATTTTGAATTGTCAATAAACGCAAGAAATAAGAGCGGTGGCACGGCATATCACGATCCGTATTCAAGAGCGTGGACAGGCGGAATTGTAGGCTGGATGGCAAATAGCGCACAGGTATACAATATCGTCACCGAAGGTAGCGGAAATCTTGACGCAAGAAGCGTCAACGATCAAGCAAATCCTAAAAGAAGCCGTTCTTTCTCGGGTATAATCACCGGTATCTCGGGCGGCGACGGATCTGGAGGACAAGATTCTCTTGCCGGTTTGCTTGACTCTTACGGAACAATAAACGGCGTAATCAACAATTGGACAGGATATGCAAAGTTTTTGACTTACGACACTCAGTATTCTCCAACCAACGTAGCCGATAATTCTATTCAGTACCTTATTATCGGCGTTGCGGGTATGATAAGCAGTACCAACTCCAACGTAACTAATATATTTATGAATAAAAACGTATATTCGGGTACTACGTACTCGGTCGCGTTTGACTATACGACAGCAAAGGGTACCAACGGAGTCAATAAAGGCAGATATTATTCGACAAATATTTTGATGCAGGACGTATTGTCTCAGCCCGACGGCTCAGAGAACTATACTACGGCGTCCGATACGCACGCATATCTTACGTTTGCGGGCACGGAGACGAGTTCTCCGTTGTGGGCAGTGTATGACCTCAAGGACGACGACGGTATTCTGTGGTCGAAGTCTGTGACGAATATGTATACAAACAAAACTGACCTTGAGTATTATTACGACCAAGCCACTTCTATAGAAGATGCTAAGAAGTTTGATGTTACGCATACGGAAATACCGCGTAATCAAAATCAAAACTATCTCATCAAATATACTCACGGAAAGGCAGTCTTCTTCACCAAGTCTTATGACAACGTGTTGGATGATTCCAATCCAGATAGAGTAGTGCTTTCATCAGTAAGATACGGCGCGGGTTTAACGGCACCCAATTTGAATCTATATTATGACAAAGAGCATACTAAATTTATAAGAAAATTGACAGAGAAGAGTTATTGGGTATCAAGAAGCAGCAAAAACAACGTGCTTGTGAGAATGTCTGACGCTATTGTATCTCCTGATACCTACGAGTCATTCTTATACGTCGAAAGCACAGAAGGTCGTAATTATAATTATATACAGTTTGTCGACACGACGTATAGATACGTATCGTATATATATGACGATCCGGTATTCAATGATTATAAAGATTCGCACCCCGATTATGAGCCTGTCAAAGGCAACGAAAAGTTGATAGATTGGCAGCAAAGAGTCATTCAGACGGTAATGCCTAAGTTGACTTCAATAGATTGGGGATATGCTAAAGATATCACAAAGACAGATGACATCGAAAGCGATCCTGCAACTGGCGAAATAATATCTTACGGCAAATACAAGACGACGTATGACGGCGATCCTGTTGTATTCAGTATCTCTATTCCTGACGGCACACTTATCAACAAAGATACGTGTACGGCAAATTACGAGTATAGAATGTGGGACGATTATGCAAAAGAGTACCATAAAGTAGACAGTTGTGTCAACGCAGGTACGTATAAGGTCGTTGTTACGAGTTTGACAAACAGTAATTACGCGCTTGCCGGAGCAGGAAAAGTCGAGTATTGCATTGACTTCGTCATTGAACAGCGTGAAATAGGTATTATCAATAGAGTAACCCAAGAATTGCAAGACGGTAAATATTATGTCAAAGTTCCATACGAGGCGCGCGATATAGATTTGGCAAGCGAGATAGAAATCTATCCTGACCAGTCACAGGCAAATGCTTCTAAATCAAGATTGGTTCTTTACAACGTACTTAATAAAGATAAAAATATTATTAAGTTTGAATATAGCGCTCACGGCGACGGAGAATTGAATATGCGCAACGTAGGTCAATTCGAGATGGAAATGAGTTTGCTCAGCGGTATAAATTCAAGCAACTATATCTTGCCGGAAGTGACGAAATTCTTGGTAGAGATTATTCCTGCCGACGCAACGTTGAGCACACAGACGAGTTTCTCATATCCTTACGGTTTTCTTGTAAAGGATAGAGTCGAGCCGTCAGTGACGGTTACCGGCGTGGACGGAACGGATTTGACGTTTGACGGCGTCACGTATTACAAAGAGATTGAGCCTGGTGTGTTTGAGGAGACTCCGTCTGAGCCGTTTGACGCAGGCAACTATCGTATAAAGTTTGACTTCCTCAATGCTTCGTATACCAACTATAACGACGCGTCTATCACGGTTGACGTGACAATCAAAAAGAGAGAAGTCTATGCAACATATCTTGACGGAAACAATCAAAATTTGGTAGTTCCGTACGGCACTACCGTAGAAGATGTCACCGTCAAGTTGGACAGACAGATAGGTGAAGGCGGTATTATTGCCTATG
This sequence comes from Clostridia bacterium, assembly GCA_029060025.1. Lineage (GTDB taxonomy): Bacteria > Bacillota > Clostridia > Christensenellales > UBA3700 > RACS-045. The sequence goes on from JAIDUV010000008.1 coordinate 68,636, forward strand.
AATACAGTTCAAGTTTTGCTACTTTTGAATTTAATATATTGGAGGAGGTCAGCCCTGGTACTTGGAAGCCTACCGGCGTTAAGGTAAAGAAAGCCGTTGACGCAGGAAGTTATTTGGTCGAAGTCGGAGTTGACTTCAAAGTAGGTACGACTTCTACCGGTTGGCAGATAAACGAGTCTACTAAAGATAACTATACTGTACTATACGATTATTATATGGTCACGATAGAAAAGAAGACCGTATACATAGATATTAAAGATTACAGCAGAGAGTACGGCAGCGCTTTGCCGGAATTCATAGGCAATGCCAATGCTTCGGATAGCGTAAGGGCTTGGCAGTACTCAAAGGATATCGGAGACGACAATTATTTCTTCCCCGGCGATAATATCGTTATATTGCCGTATCTAAGCAATGCAGATCAGTTTGCGTTTGCGGGAGGAGCATATACCGTAGAGACGAGTTATGACAAGGCTCATATGACAGACCTTGATCACCTTAACGACCCTGATTTGGATACGTACAACAAGGTGGATAATTATGATATACACGTCAATTCAATAGGTAAATATACTGTTACTCCGAGAGAAGTTAAGATCAAGGTTTATCTCAATACCAACAGCGTAATTTACGGTGACGCTTTGCCTGAATTTGCCGGAACGCAAGTTGTAGGCGAAAAAGGTTTCTTCGAGAATGACGGTATTACCCTTTTACAATTGTGGGATGGCGTTAAAGTGGGAAGTCCTGTAGATACCTATTACGTGTCTGTGAGAATTGAAGAAATGCCCAACGGTATGCACAAAAACTACGTGCTTGATATTGAAGAGGCAGAATTTGAAATTACTCCGAGAACGCTTACGATTATAGACGCTGAAGTGGTCGGAGACACAGACTTTAAGTTTGACGGTGAGATTCACAAGCCAAGCGTAATTCCGACGTTTGCAGAAGAAGTCTTCGGTGACGATAAGATAGAGTTTGATTATAACTATTTTGAGATAGTCGACGGAGTGATGTCCACCGAGGCAACGGAAAATCCGCAATACGTAGGATCTTATAGAGTATTTATTGCAGATGCGTCTAACCCCAACTATACGGTTGTGTTTGGCGAAGATTACGTACGCGGTACCGTCGTGATGAATATCACTAAAAGAGATGTAAAAATCAACGTCTTGCCGGCATACAGAATTTATTCCGTCACAGGTTCGTTGACTCCTATTATGAGAGGAGAAATTCACGAAGAAGACGGCTATCATTATTTTACGAAAGAAGAGGCTGAAGCAATTTACGGTGAGGACTTCTATAAGCCTTATAAATACGCTCAAGATACTGTAGATCAATTCGTGCAGAACGAAGAGGATCTCAAAGCCACGATGTATATCGACGAGTATTATAAAGAACTCGGCGTAAAGAGAGGTGTCGTTAAGTTGAAATTTGACGGTCTCGTAAAAGACGAGACTTGCGTCGACGAAAACGGCGAGTGGAGCATTGGCGAAGAAGAGAAGGACGGAGTGGTTACTCTCCGCGGATATCGCAACTATAATATCATCATCAACTTTGGAGACTTGCACGTACTTGGCGGAGACTTGTCAGACGTCGAGAGATACGTAAGTTTGCGTAGTTATGAGCAGGTTTACAACGGACAGGACAGATACGACGACTTCAGAGTTCTCACGTCAAATGAGAATATTGCCAATGCGCTTAAGTTTAGCATATTCAAGTACGTCGCAATCTCAAGCCTTTCTAAGTCGGAGGCAGATGCTTTGGCAAACGCTTACGGCAAGTATACTCAGACCGAAAATGATGGCAAGACAGTCTACGTGAGAGACGACGAGGCGGGTACTTACGTAAGAAAGTTCTTCCGCAGAGTGGAAAACGGAGACTCTGTCAGTGACAAGATTGTCGACGCCGGTCAATACTTTGTGTATATCACTCCGGCTGACGCTAGCGCAGGAATTTTTGAGGGTGTATCGGATACAATATCCTTTACTATCAGCAAGGCAGAGCGTCAAGTCACCGCCGACGACATCAAAGTGTCAGTCAATTACAACAAGATTACGCTTTCTAGCACTATTGAGGGAATGGAAGTAAGTTTCAATGGCGCAGGTTACGTCAACAGAAATACCTTCGTCGACCTCAGCGCAAATACTCCTTACGTTGTTAAGGTAAGATTTGCCGAAACGGCAAACTATAAGCAATCTCAAGAGATCACGCTCAATTTGCGCACAGGTATTGATATATCGGCTATACAAGATACTCTTGCCAAATTCGACAAGATTGACTTCTCCAACGTCGATGAGTATGAGAGCAAAGTGCTTGCGTTTATAGGTTCGGTATCTCCGGAGGATCTGCTACTCATAGACCAAGCGAAGTTTGCTAAGTTGCAGGCTTCCTACGATCAACTCTTCCGCGGAGCAAGTAATGTAATCGCAGGCGCGCAAAAGGCCGGCGCTACGGCTGTGGGTAAGTCTGGTAAGACAAGTTCGGCGGCAAAGACGGTTGCGCTTTCTATGAGCGGAGCAGGAATGTTGATGGCAGGACTTATGTTCTTTGCAAAAAAGAAGAAAGACGACGAGCAAGAAGCGGCTTCTAAGAAGGCAAAGCGCGTCAACGTCAAGAGAGCAAGCAAAATCGTGGTGATGGCAGTAGCCGTAGTTCTCGTATGTTTGACGGTATTGGCAGGCTGTACGCCGAGCGGAGACAACGGAGCATTTTCTAAGGCAGATCTTTATAGAATAGCGTCTTATCAGTCTGACGGTCAGAGTGGAAAAAGAGATTTGACCATTGAAGTCAAATCGAGTGGTATATCTTTGTATAAGTACGAAAACGGCAAAGAGACTGTCGACGATAGAATCGATGTGTCGAATATCGCGTTTGGTGCCGACGGCATAGGATTTGAGTTTGACGATTTGTATTTTGCTAATGCGCAGTTTGCAGTCGAAGAGGGTATTGCTACGTTTAATGCGGATATTAAAGAAACTCTCGTATTTTTGGGCGTAAGCAATGCTGTCAACGGCAAAGTGTCTGTCACAGTCAACACCGAGAAGAAGAGCCTGGATACATTGGACGTAAGTTACGACGTGATTAACGCGGGAATTACTTACAACGTGACTATATCCGTAAAAGTTAATTGATTTAAAGTTCTGGATATGAGAGGTGTCCAATCTTATAAAGAGACCGGCGTAGGTTAAATCCGCGTCGGTCTTTTTTGAGTTGTTGCTTCACTTGCAAATTGTCGACCTATAATCTATAATAAATATAAAGATACCTAGAGTAAAAAAAGGAGGGCGGTATGGACGATATCTTGATAATCGGCGGAGGCGCAAGCGGACTTATGTGCGCATACTTGCTTGCAAAGAACGGAAAGAATGTCACGGTATTGGAAAAGAATGACCGTGTCGGCAAGAAGTTGCTTGCTACCGGCAACGGTAAGTGCAATCTTACCAACGTCAATCTCACGCTTGAAGATTACAATACTGCGCTTATCAAAGATATATTAGACGAGTTTACGCCAAAGAAGGTGATTGAGGAGTTTGCTTCAATGGGACTTTTGACAAAAGTCGACGGTGAGGGTAGAGTTTATCCATACAGCGAAAGCGCTAATACAGTCCTCAACGTGCTGATGCGTAGGCTTGACGAATACGGAGTAAAGATAGTTTGCGAGGCTCTCGTCAACAAGGTCACGCCAATTGATGGCAGATGGAAGGCAATTACGTCCAAAGGCGAATATATAGGTGACAAAGCAATTTTTGCCTGCGGAAGTAATGCTACGAGCGGTCTTGACAGTCTGGGGTTAATGAGCAGTCTCGGACATAGCGTGATTCCGTTTAGATATGCCATTGCTCCGTTGACGTGCGACGGAATTAAGGGTATGGGAGGCGTGCGCGCCAAAGTATCCGCGTCGATATTTATCAACGGCAAAGAGATGATGGGTGAGCGCGGAGAACTTCTCTTCAAAGACGACGCGATTTCTGGAATACTTGCTTTTCGCCTTTCTTCTGCGCTTGCAAGATATAGCGAAAAGGTTGAGAGTTGCAAAGTGACGGTAGACTTTGCGCCTGATATTCAACAAGAGCAACTTGCAGATTTTATATACGCCAATTGCAGCGTATATGCTCCGCTTGAGGGAATATTGCATAAGGCTATCGCGCAAAACGTTCTGTCGCGAGTTCCTATGGACAGATCGTGGATTATGTCGCGTAAAAAAGCCAATGATATTGCAAAGGCGTGCAAAGCCTTTGACGTAAATATACTTGGAGTGGGCGCGAGAGCCAACGCGCAAGTTGCGTGCGGAGGAGTTTTGCTCAATGAGTTAGATACGCGTACTTTGCAGTCTAGATTACACGGCGGACTTTATTGTATAGGCGAAAGCGTTGACGTCGACGGACTTTGCGGAGGTTGCAATCTTCATTGGTCTTGGGCAAGCGCAATGGCGGCAAGTAAGGATTTGATATGATTAGAGCAGATCAGATAAAACTTCCTATAGACTATACTGACAGCGACGTTAAAAAAGGCGTTGCAAAGACGCTTGGCGTAAATGTCGGAGATATTAAATGTATTGAGATAATCAAAAAGTCTATCGACAGCAGAGATAAGAGCCGTATCAGATACGTATTGAGCGTAGCGGCTACGCTGGACAGCGAAAAGAGATATCTTTCAAGACATCCCAACGCAAAGGCGTATACTCCGCCCGAGCGTCAAATCGAGAGCATACTGCCAAAAGATATACCTACGCCTTCAAAAAGACCGGTGATTGTTGGATTGGGACCCGCAGGACTTTTTGCAGGCTTGACGCTTGCCAAGGCGGGGCTGAAGCCGATAATTATTGAGAGAGGCAAAAGCGTCGACGAAAGAGAAAAGAGCGTCAATGATTTTATAGAGACTTGCGTACTCGACACGCAAAGCAATTTGCAGTTTGGAGAGGGTGGCGCAGGTACTTTTTCCGACGGAAAACTCAATACAGGGACAGGCTCTGCGCTTATAAGCGTAGTCTTTGGAGAATTTGTTAAGTTTGGTGCGCCTAAGCAAATACTTTATGACGCAAAGCCGCACGTGGGTACTGATAAGTTAAGAGACGTAATTAAAAATATGCGCAACGAAATACTTTCTCTCGGCGGAGAGGTATATTTTGACAGTTGTCTCGTTGACGTCGTAGCGCAAGGTGGAAAACTTGTCGCAGTAAAGGTGGATACGAAAAATAGAGGGCTTTGGAGCATAGATTGCGATTGCTGTATACTTGCGATAGGACATAGCGCAAGAGATACTTTTGAGATGCTTGTTTCAAAGGTGGATATAGAGCAAAAGCCGTTTTCTGTCGGCGTGCGTATCGAACATCTTCAAAGCGCGATAGACAAGGGACAATACGGCGAGCAAAAGGGTCTTCCGCCCGCTAACTATTCGCTTTCCTGTCATCTTGACAACGGCAGGTCGTGCTACACCTTTTGTATGTGCCCGGGCGGTTACGTAATGCCTGCGACATCGGAGGAAAAAGCCGTCGTTACCAACGGTATGAGTTATTATGCCCGCGACGGCGTCAATGCCAACAGCGCTTTGCTCGTGGGAGTGCAACCTCAAGATTTTTCTTCTTCCCATCCGTTGGCGGGAGTGGAATTTCAACGCAAATACGAAAGACTTGCTTACTCTATATCCAATTCGTATAAGGCGCCCTGTCAAAGATATGAAGACTTGTTAAAAGGCAGAGAAAGCAACGGCTTCGGACAGATACTGCCGACGTATCCCATAGGCGTGGAACTGGCGGATTTGAGGGCGTGTCTGCCTAATTACGTGACAGACAGTATAGCGGAAGCGGTAAAAGTCTTTGATAAAAAACTCAAAGGATTTGCCGACGCAGACGCGCTTTTGACCGGCGTGGAAAGCCGTTCTTCAAGTCCGATAAGAATAATTCGCAATGAGGTGGGAGATAGTTCAATAGAGGGACTTATGCCTTGCGGAGAGGGCGCGGGGTATGCGGGCGGTATTACTTCTGCGAGCGTAGACGGCATCAATATCGCGCTCAAATATATTCGCAAGATATTCAATCGCTGATTTATAGCGCTAAGAAGCAATACAAAACATACATATTTTTGGCTTTTCTTATAATATATAGTATATTTAAATAATTGTAATTTGCTTTTTGGTATGTTATAATATAAAAACGGAGATATGGGAATAATCATTATGCGCCATTCTTCGCTATAAACAGAGAAATTTGTTATGAGGTAAATATGACAAACAGGACAAGACAAATAATAGTTGTGGTCGCAGTATTCGCAATTGCGCTGGCATCGTTGGGTACGGTAATCGGACTATTGGTCAACACCGGACAGATGTCCGAGTATTCAGACGGATTTAGATATGAATTGAGCGGCTCAAGAGCAACTATAGTTGGATACGAGGGTAGTGATACTGACGTCGTAGTACCCGACAGAGTCAAAGGCAACAGAGTTGTTGGAATAGAGAGAGATGCTTTTAAGGATTTGGCAGGTTTAATCAAGTCAATCAAATTCAACTGCACCTATTCTTCCTTTGAAATTGCAAGCGAGGCATTCAAGGATTTGACCGCGCTTGAAAAGGTTGTGTTGCCAACCAATCTTAAAGTAATACCCGACGGAGCATTCAGAGGCTGCAAGGCGCTCAAGAGCGTGATTATGCCAAACGGAGTGACCGAGATTGGCGAAAATGCTTTTAGAGAGTGCTCTTCGTTGAACTTTATATACAACAGTGAAAAGTATTCCACCGAGGGAGACGGCGCAATCAAGAGTGACTCTTTATATTTACCGCAATCTTTGCTTGAAATCGGAGCGCACGCATTTGACGGCTGCACCGCAATAGTAGAAATGCATTTTGCAAAGGACTTGGAGAAAATAGGTGATTACGCCTTTAACGAATGTACGAGACTTAGTGATCTCGAAGTTGAGACAGACAATGAAGTGACAAGTATTGGAGAGCGGGCTTTCTATAACACTATGCTTAGATCCACCGAATCCAATAAACTATCTTTCCCAAATCTTGTTACGGTTGGCGCAAGCGCATTTAAGAGCGTCAAGACCAACTTCTCTTATTTTGCTTTGCCAAAGTCAATAAAGAGCGTGGGCGAGAGCGCATTTTCCGAATGTACTTCTTTGAGTAAGTTTGCAATGGCAGAGGACGCTCAACTTGAGACTATGGGCGAGGGAGTGTTTGAAGGATGTACGCAGTTGACGAGCGTAACTTTGCCTACGGAGATAAAAGAGATACCTGCAAAAACTTTTATGGGTTGTTATAGACTTCTTTACAACAATGACTTTGTGATAGGCAAGAGCGTTGAGACTATCGGAGAGGGCGCGTTTGCAATATACACTGGCAGAGGTACCAACGTAAACGTCACGACTTATTCAAGATACGTATTGAAAGTCGATGAGGAAAACGAGAACTTCGTCATAACGAGACTTGAAGACAACAGAAGAGACGGCAACACGACTTCGACTTATCAGCAAGGCTTGCTCACTGATGCAGACGGCTCGACGGTATACGCATATTATGGCTCTTATGACGCGGCGTCGACGAATACTATGGGTAGAACCTTTAGATTTTTGGACGTCGAAGGCAACTTCTTGACGAGCATTACGTCAATCAAGGCGTACGCTTTTGCAGGAGTGGACTTTGAGTATATCCAACTTCCTACGACGATTAAGGAAGTGGGTGATTATATATTCTTCGGAAGTAAAATCACGGCGTGCTATACTTCGGCAGTGCCTTGGGAATTGACAAAGAACTCGTTTAGCAAGAAAATCGACGGTGATCCGGAAATTGAAGTATTGCTCCTCAAGAATACCGCAGGCGTAGAGGAATTTATGCGTACGCTTGGCGAATACGGTATCGAGGCAAGAACGTATAGCGGTACTTTGCAGTAATATTAAACCGTAAAAATAATCTTAGATGCGCCTTTGAAAAGAGGCGCATTTTTACATCGCGGTAATATTTTCAAAGTTTGGATAAAACAAATTGCTTTGCTTATACTATGCTCGGAGGTCAATATGAAAGAGACAGGTATAGTAAGAAGAATTGACGAATTGGGAAGAGTCGTCATCCCAAAAGAATTGAGAAAGGTGCTCAAGTTGAAAGAGGGAGAACTTCTCGAAATATTCACCAACGAAAGCGGCGAATTGGTGTTCAAGAAATACAACGAAGTCGGCGCTACGCCCGAACAACTTGACGCTATCAGCAAAGTGCTTTATAAGAATACCGGCAAGGAAGTTGCGATTTGCGACACAAGCAGTATTCTGGCGCACGTCGGCGGTCAAGAAGGCTTGCGGGGCGAAGATATCAGTGACGAACTTTACGGCGTGCTCGACGACAGGAAGTCTAGACTTATCAAGGACAGAAGCGTGCGACTTGTCGACGATATGCAAGTCAAGAAAAGCGGAGAGCAGTATATCGTTCCGCTTATCAGCAGCGGCGATTTATATGGCGGTATCATTCTTTCGGCAGAAAAACTCGGCGCGGTAGATATGGCGCTTTGCGACGCAATGGCAGGTTATCTGACGTACAATATCGGTTAATATGAAAAGACGTACGATAGCGCAAGGCGCAATACTGCTTGCGATATGCTCAATAGCGGCGAAGTTGCTGGGCGGAGCGTATCGCATAGCGCTTACCTACGTAATGGGTGCGGAAGGCATAGGTTATTATCAACTGGTTTTTCCGTTTTTTGCGCTTTTGCTTGCCATCACCAGCAATGCAATACCGCTTACGCTGTCTAGGCAGATATCGGCGGAACTGTCGCGAGATAGGGGCGGCGCGGTGCGCGCGATCGTCAGAAAGGCGGCGCTTTACGCCGTCTTTGCGGGAGCAGTGGGAGCAACGGTTACGGTGTTGCTCTCCAGGCTTATGGCAAACGCTCAGTCGCAGGCGGGAGTTTATATATGCTATATTGCAATAGCGCCGGCAATTGTCTTCGTAGCCTTGGCAGGAGTATTTAAAGGCTGGTTTTTAGGACACGGCAACACGATGCCGTCGGGCGTAAGCCAGATAGTAGAAGTATTTGTCAAGTTTGGGCTTGGTTTGCTGTTTGCATATCTTTTGATGCCAAGGGGACTTATGCAAGCCGTAGCAGGCGCGTTGATAGCCGTAAGCATAAGCGAGTTTGTTTCGCTATTGACGGTGTTTATTTGGTACGCAGTTTCGGCAAAAGACGAGAGAAGATTGCCGCCGCTATCTACAGAATATAAATTTTTCCCTACCTTTTTACCAATCACGGCAAGCGGTTTTATATTCCCGCTGATAGCATTTATAGACAGCGTTATGGTCGTCAACTTGCTTATCAAAGGCGGAGTAAGTGACGCGGTAAGTCAATACGGTATACTCACCGGACCGGTGGCGTCTGTGATAAATATGCCTATAGTGCTCGCGATGTCTATATCGGTGGCAATCGTGCCTGCGGTGGCAAGCGCAATGGCGGGATACGACGTCGTGTCCGTCAAGCAAAAGACTGCGACGACCTTGAAAATGTGTCTTATGATAGCAATGCCTTTCTTTTTGGGCGGAGCAATTATGTCAAGGCAAGTCGTCGGAATACTTTATCCCTCGCTAAGTCAGTCGCACAGGGATTTGACGGCGTATCTGCTTTCGTTGACGGCAATCAACGTGTTGTTGCTCTCAATGCTTGAGGCGCTCGACGCAATATTGCAGGGGTTGGGCAGACTTCGTCCGGTGCTTATCAACATTTCCGTAGGCGGCGCGCTGAAGATACTCATAGAACTGATATTTGTACCGAGATGGGGTATTGCGGCAAGCGGCGTGTCGTCAATTGTATTTTATCTCGCTGCGTTTACGCTCAACGGCATATATTACAACAAACTTGTGGGTAAAAATGCGAAACTCTTCAAAAGTATTAGCAAAATTTCGCTTTCGGGTGCTATAATGTCAGTAGTAATGTTGCCGGGGGTATTGATACGCAACAATATATGGTCGCTCGTCTATGCGGTATGCGCTGGCGCGACGGCTTATATAGTGTCATTGCTTGTGATGAGAGCGGTGGAGCAAAAAGAGATGCAGATGCTACCGCTTGGCAACAAACTCACACGGTTATTGAAAAAGACAGGATATTACAAGAGTATATGATTAAGTAACGCGATAGCAGTACGCCTACGCTTAATTAGATGCTCTAAAGAAAAGGAGCAAGCGAATTATGATCACTGTAGTGGCGTTGGGGTGTGCAAACGGGCAACTGACTATTGCGGGAGCGGAGGCAATTGACAAAGCCGACAAGGTCTTTGTCAAGACGGCTCTGACTGATACATACGAGTATTTCAAAGACAAGGGCGTGGATTGCGTGACCCTTGATTTTATCTATGAAAAATCCCAAAACTTTGACGAACTTGACAGCGAGATTGCCGATTATCTTTTGTCGCAAGAGGGCGATATAGTCTATTGTGTCAACGGCAGCGGATATGAAGACAGATCGGTAGCGTTGCTGGAGCAAAAATGCGAAATCAAGATACTTCCGTCTGTGTCCTTTGGAATAGCAGGCGGCAAGTCGGGCGTGGCAAAAGTGGTAATCAGCGCGTACGAACTCGTCGGTATGAAGGGCTTCAATTACGACACCAGAATGTCGCTTTGCGTCAGCGATATCGACAATGCGTTTATTGCCAGCGAAGTCAAACTGATTTTGCAGAATATCTTGGGAGACGAGGAGACTGCATATTTCAACGGCAAGCAGATAAGCATATACGAACTTGACAGACAGAGCGCCTACGACTATGCGACGACGCTTTATATTTCCCCAAAAAATCTTGTCGACAAGAGCAGATTTAACTTTGCCGACCTATATCAGATTATGCGGATATTGCGCGGAGAAAACGGCTGTCAGTGGGACAAGGTCCAGACGCACGAGAGTATAAGACAAAACGCCGTAGAAGAGGCTTACGAACTCGTCGAGGCAATAAACAACGACGATATAGACAATATTATTGAAGAGAGCGGAGACTTGTTTTTGCAGAGCATCTTCCATTGCGTGATAGCCGAGGATTGCGGCGAATTTAGTTTGGAAGACTGTCTGAGCGGAATATGCAGAAAACTCATTGACAGACATACGCATATATTCGGTGACGTAGTTGCCAACACTCCCGAAGAAGCGCTCAAGGCGTGGGATAATGCCAAAGCCAAAGAAAAACGATATGCGTCGGCAAGTGATAAGATAGACAAGATAGCCGGGGCTTTGCCTGCGCTTATGAGAGCATACAAGGTGCAAAAGGCAGTGAGCAAAGTTGGCTTTGAATTTGACGACTTTGAGCAAGTCGTAGGCAAAATAAGAGAAGAGGTCGACGAGTTTTGCAAGGCAAAGACGGCAGACGAGTTGGAAGACGAAGGCGGAGATATACTCATTGCAACCGTCAACGCATTGAGGTGGAAAAACGTCGAGCCGGAAATCGCGCTGTCAAAAGCCATTGACAAGTTTGTCAAAAGATTTAAATACGTCGAGGACAAGTGCGGCGGAGATATGCAGAGCAAGAGCCTTGACCAACTCAACAAACTTTGGGAGGAAGCAAAAATTGTCACAAAGCGTTGAGTTCAAGGGCGTGGTTTTTGCGCCCATTGCAGGCTACAGCGACGTAGGCGCGCGAAAGGTAAGCGCAATGCGCGGAGCGGATATGACTTACACCGAGATGGTGAGCGCAAAGGGCTTGGTATACGGCAGTGAAAAGACGGAAGACTTATTGCGTACCACCGACAGCGAAAAGGTCAAATGTGTACAGATTTTCGGCAGCGAACCATACTATATCTCAAAGGCAGTCGAGCACAAAGCGCTTGAGAAATTTGACGTAATAGATATCAATATGGGTTGTCCTGTGCCAAAGATAGTCAAGAACGGCGAGGGAAGCGCGTTGCTTGAAAATATCCCACTGGCGCAACAAGTCGTCAAGGCGGCAACGGTGGCAGGTAAGCCTGTGACGGTAAAGTATCGCATAGGCGTGAGCGCGGACAGGATAATAGCCGTGGATTTTGGCAAGGCAATGCAGGACGCGGGCGCAAGCGCAATCACAGTGCACGGTCGCACCAGAGAGCAAATGTATGCCGGCAAAGCAAATTGGCAAGAAATTGCCAAGGTAAAAAGAGCGGTGAGTATACCTGTATTCGTCAACGGCGATATCGTGGACGCGGCGAGTTATCGCGAGGCAATGGAGACGAGTGGATGCGACGGCGCAATGATAGCAAGAGGCGCGCTTGGCAATCCCAAGTTATTCAGTGACTTAAAAGGCATTGATTTGCCAGATTATTCTCTCAAGCAAGACATATTGACGCATCTTGACACAATGCTTGAATTTCATCACCAAAATTTTGTGGCGTGCAATTTTAAAAAACATCTTGCGTATTACTGCCGCGGTATGCGCGGGCAAAAGCAAATCAAACTTGACGCATACGCTTGTCGGACAATCAATGATATTAGGCAGGTAATAGATAATTATTTTTAGTGACCGACTTCGTATAGCGGCGCGTCTTCCGCTTGATCTGCGGGTCTCGGGGTATCGACGTGTACGGCAAGTACACTTGACGATACCGCTCGCCCTTGCTAAAGCGAAATGCACACCACTCTCCGCAGTCACGCGTCAGAGTCTCATACAATGTCATTTCGACCAGAGCGTAGCGCCGTGGAGAAATCTCAACAGTATAATAGGATTAGACCTCTCCGCTACGGTCGAGGTGACAAATACATAATGTCATTTCGACCGCAACGAAGTGGAGCGGAGAAATCTCAAACAGATAAAGGCAGGTATATATGATAAACATAATACTAGTAAACCCCGAAATTCCCAACAACACCGGCAACATAGTCCGCACCTGCGCTGTGACCGGCGCGAAATTACATATAATCGAGCCGTGCGGATTCAGTTGGGAAGACAAATACCTCAAGCGTAGCGGACTTGATTATTGGGAGATATCCGACGTCAACCGTTATGAAAATATGCAGACATTTTTGTCGGCAAACTTCAAGGACAAGGCTGACTTGAATGGCAACGTGGCTTTGGCGGTCAAGAATACCAAAGAGGTCAGCGGAGCGCAGTTTTTCTTTGCTTCCACCAAGTCCGACCACAACCACACCGACGTGAAGTACGACGAAGACTGTTGGGTATTTTTTGGCAGAGAGACCAAAGGGCTTGACGAAGAACTCTTGCACGAGAATTACGCCGACTGTATTCGTATACCTATGCGCGCAGAGGCTCGCTCGCTCAATCTTGCCAACAGCGTGGCTATAATAATCTACGAGTATCACCGTCAGCACGGCTACAAAGGTCTTAGCGAAGAGGGCAAGTTGACGAAGTATTAAACTTGTGGAGAAGAGATGATAGAGACTACCTTTGAAGAATTATTTACTTTTGAGGCGTTGTATGCTGCTCACAGAAAAAGTCGGGCGTCGCGCAGGAGCAAAAAGCCCATAGTCAAATTTGAGACGGCAATGCTAGAGCATCTTTACGATATGCACAAGAGGCTCAATGACGGTACTTATAAGTTTGGCAGATACAACACCTTTTTGGTATACGAACCCAAATGCAGGGAGATACAAAATTTATTTTATTCAGACAGACTTGTACAGCGAGTGTTGTGCGACGATTTGTTGATGCCGTATTTCAAAAACAAAGTTATTTATGACAATTGCGTATGTCAAAAGGGCAAGGGCGCATTGTTTGCATTGAGAAGATTTGAAAAGATGTTGAGAGAGCACATCGCGAGTTATGGGTCGCAGGGGTATTTTCTCAAATGCGACATTCTCAAATATTTCCCCAGCGTACCGCACGACGTGCTCAAGCAAAAGATTTGCGCGGTAGTTGCGGACCAAAGGCTCAAGACAATGCTTGAAAGAGTAATAGACGGCTATCATACCAAAAAAGATTTTCTTGACAGATATGGAATAAGGTCGCTTGGCGAGGGCGAAACGACTTGCAGGGGCATACCGATTGGCAATCAGACGAGTCAACTTTTTGGAATGTATTATCTTGACCCAATAGACAGATTGGTCAAAGAGAAACTAAGAGTAAAAGTATACTCAAGATATATGGACGACTTTGTATTGGTACACGAAGACTTGCAGTATTTGCGCCACGTCAAAGAAGAGATAGAAAAGGCGGCGGACAAACTAAAACTTTCGCTCAATTCCAAGACGCAGATATTTCCTATGAAAAACGGCGTGACTTATCTTGGCTTTCGCTTTTGCGTAGGACCCAACGGCGAGATAATCAAGACTGTCAAGAAAATGACTAAGCGTCGTTTTAGATGGCGCGCAAGACTTCTCAAAAAAGCGTATTATGACAAAATAATCAATGGCGAAAGAGTAAGAATGTCTTTGTCGGCATTTCACGGTCATTTGAAGTATTCGAGAAGTAGGAAGTTGGAAAAAGAATTGAAAGACAAACTTGATTTTGCGCTAATTGAACAGAATGAAAATCCAAAGATAACATAAACACTAAATACATTACACAAAAGAGGAAAACACAATGGAAGAAAACAACAAAGATTTTATGGACGAAGAGATTCGAAAAGAACTCAATCATCCCGATGACAGCGAGCAAATTTATGCGACTGCCAACAAAGCGGCGCGAAAGCCCTACGTAATACACGATTTTGATCCGCTCAAAGACAGAGAAATGGCAGTCTTTACAGCCGCTAAAAAATTGTCGGAGTATATTTTTGTAATCACAGAAAAGTCTCCAAAGAAACTGCGTTGGAGCATAATCACGAGACTACAAAATTCTTCTGTCGAATTGATAGAAAATTTATATAGAGCCAATCAAGAGATGGGCGAAAAACGCAGTGATTATCAAAAGCAAGCAATGGTAAGTCTTTCGCTTATAGACTTTTATAGCGAAACGTCAAGATGTATGCAAGCAATCACGATAAGGCAGACAGGCATAATAGCCAGACAACTTTATGAAATCAAAAAAATGCTAAGCGGTTGGATGCGTTCTAAGAAGTGACAGTATACTTTCTTTTCTTGGCAAGAAAAGAAACAAAAGACGTTGTATTTACTTTTCTTGGCAAGAAAAGTAACAAAAGACATTGTATTTACTTTTCTTCACAAGAAAAGTAACAAAAGAGTTGGGGGGTGCGATTCCCCCCAAACCCCCGCAAACGCTTTTGAAATAAATTGATATATGTTAATGTCATTTCGACTGGAGCGAAGCGCAATGGAGAAATCTCAATAGATTATAAAAAAATCCGACTGCCGTAAGGCGAATACTGCAAAAGCAAAATAGCCGTCGCAATACAGTCGGACGAGATTTGCCGCAGGGAACCACGGCAGGACGCAAGCCCCTTCATACTCAATACATCAGTCCGACAATCCTTGGATAAGTCGGAAGCGGGAAACTTGCCGCATTTAGGCAAGTGAGTGAAGCGCAGGCCGAACCGCTAACGAGCCGCCGGAAAGCACGCCCGAAACGCCGGTGGCGCCAGTCGTGGACGGGACAGTCGCATTATATTAACTGCCAGCGGCGTCCAGGTAATTAGCGTTCTGAGCATTATTGTTATTGCCGGAACGCAGCCAGGAAAGAATTGTAACGGCCGCTCAACCAGTAGACTTACGCCCTATTAGAAGAATTATATCACATTAGATTAAATATATCAAGCAAAATAATACTAAATGAAACATTTTTTCTGGAAGAAATATGACAGTGTACTTTCTTTTCTTGGCAAGAAAAGAAGCAAAAGACGTTGTATTTACTTTTCTTGGCAAGAAAAGAAACAAAAGACATTGTATTTACTTTTCTTCGCAAGAAAAGTAACAAAAGAGTTGGGGGGTTGCGATTCCCCCCAAACCCCCGCAAACGCTTTTGAAATAAATTGATATTATAAATATGTCACCTTGAGCGAAACAAAGTGAAGTCGAAAGGTCTCTATCCTTTTTTTATACTGATTAGACCTCTCGACTGCGCTCGAGGTGACAAAATCAGATATAATTGACGCTCGTACGATAATATGTCATTACGCTTGAGCGAAGCGCAATGGAGAAATCTCAACAGATAAAAAAAATCCGACTGCCATAAGGCGAATACTGCAAAAGCAAAATAGCCGTCGCAATACAGTCGGACGAAATTCGCCGCAGGGGACTACGGCAGGACGCAAGCCCCTTCATACTCAATACATCGGTCCGACGATCCTTGGATAAGTCGGAAGCAGGAAACTTGCCGCAATTTGGCAAGTGAGTGAAGCGCAGGCCGAACCGCTAACGAGCCGCCAAGCACGCCGCTGACGGCAGTAGCAGAAGTGGACGAGACAGTG